>NZ_BAAAOW010000006.1:0-247575 GCF_039530785.1 Brachybacterium phenoliresistens | reverse complement strand
AGCCAGGCAATCGCCTGGCTCGCGGCCCTGAGGCAGCCGTTCGTGCTCGGCCCCGCCGGCGAGCGGCACGGCGACTGCGCATGTGCAGTCGTCGTGCCGCGTCGGAAGCCTCCGTGCGGAGGGTGCCGCCCGTCGGCCCCCGACCGGAGGGCCCTCAGCCCAGGGTCAGCTCCACCGTCGCGTAGGAGGCGGCGGGCAGGTCGATCTCGAGGCCGTGCTCGTGAGGGCGGATCGCGGTGAGCTCGCGCGGGGCGACGGCCTCGGGGACCTCGGGCGTGTTGTGCGCCGCGGTCGACTCGGCCGCGAGGACCCGTCCGGTGTGGGCGGTGACCTCGGCGCCGCGCAGGTCCAGCACCACGGTGCGGGGCTCGGAGGCGTCGAGGTTGGACAGGGACACCAGGGCGCGGCCGTCCTTGGTCGAGGCGCTCGCCGAGAGCAGCGGCAGCTCGCGGCCGTCGACGGTGCGCGGCTCCTCGGGCAGGCTCACGTGCACGGGCAGCGCGGCCGCGTCGTGGTGGCCGGTGTTCATGGCGAACACGTGGTAGGTCGGGGTGAGGACCAGGGCGCCGGAGTCGGGATCGGTGAGGATCATCGCCTGCAGCACGTTGACGGTCTGGGCGATGTTCGCCATGAGCAGCCGGTCCGCGTGGCGGTGGAAGGCGTCGAAGTGCACCGAGGCGACCAGCGCGTCCCGCAGGGTGTTCTGCTGGTACAGGAAGCCGGGGTTGGTGCCGGGCTCCACGTTCCACCAGGTGCCCCACTCGTCCAGCACGAGGCCGACGGTGCGGTACGGGTCGTAGCGGTCCATGACGGTGCTGTGGCGGGTGAGCAGCTCGTCCAGGTGCGCGGCGCGGGACAGGGCGAGGTACCACTCGTCCTCGGTGAACTCGGTGGCGGAGCCCTTGTCCTCCCAGGGGCCGGTCATCGTGTAGTAGTGCAGCGAGATCGCCTGGAACGGGCCGGGGCGGCGCTCGGGGCTCTTCTCGAGGCTGTCGCCGAAGACGCGCATGAGCTCCTCGGTCCAGCCCAGGTCGCCGTCGTGGGAGCCGGCGGCGATGCGGGTGACCGTGTTGCCGGCGTGATCGCGCACGAAGGTCGAGTACTGACGGGCCAGGGCCGCGTACTCGTCCGCGCGCATGTTCCCGCCGCAGCCCCACGTCTCGTTGCCGATCCCGAAGAACGGCACCTTCCACGGCTCGTCCCGACCGTTGGCACGGCGCAGCGCCGCCATCGGGGAGTCGTCATCACGGGTGAGGTACTCGATCCACTCCGACATCTCCTGCACCGTCCCGGAGCCGACGTTGCCGTTGACATACGCCTCGGTGCCCAGCAGCTCCACCAGATCCATGAACTCGTGCGTGCCGAAGGAGTTGTCCTCGACCACATCGCCCCAGTGGGAGTTCACCATCCGCGGCCGCTGCTCGCGCGGGCCGATGCCGTCCTTCCAGTGGTACTCATCGGCGAAGCAGCCCCCCGGCCAGCGCAGGTTCGGGATGTCCAGCGCCCGCAGCGCCGCCACGACATCATCCCGGATCCCCCGGGTGTTGGGGATCTCGGAGTCCTCGCCCACGAAGAACCCGCCGTAGATGCACCGGCCCAGGTGCTCGGCGAAATGCCCGTAGACGTGACGGTTGATGATGTCGCCGCCCTGGTCGAGGTCGACGGTCACGCGGGCGGGGCCGGTGGTGGTGCCGGTGCGGGCCGTGGAGAGGGAGCGGCGGCGGCTGGTGGTCATGGGTACTCCTCGATGAGCAGGGGGACGGAAGGCGTCGACCAGAATGATGTATCGATACACGGGCGGGGTCAAGGGGGTCCGGCCGATGGATCGGGGCGAGATGCGGCGACGGCGCGTCAGCGCCCGGTGGACTCCCGGGGCAGGACGGTGTGCGGAGCGGTCAGCTCCAGGCCGCCGAGCTGCGCCGGGGCGTCGGAGCCCATCCGCTCGAGCAGCAGGTCGACCGCGCGCCGGGCGATCCATGCGTGATCGGGGCGGATCGTCGAGAGCGAGGGGATCGAGAACTCGCCCTCGGGGATGCCGTCGAAGCCCATCGCGAGCGCGTCCTCGGGCACGCGCAGGCCCTCATCGGCGAGCCCGCGCATCACGCCCAGCGCCACCGAGTCGGTGATGCCCAGGTACGCGTCGGGGCGCCGGCCCTGCGCGAGGGCGGCCCGCACCGCCTCCCGCCCGGCCTGCGGGCCGAGCTCCTGCACCTCGATCAGCACCGGCGCGCCGGCCTCCGGCCCCCAGGCCGCGAGCGCCTCCCGGTAGCCGTCGGCGCGGCGGGTCAGGACGTTCTCCTCCGGGCCGGGACGGCCGCTGACCAGGGCGATCCTCCGAGCCCCGCGCTCGAGCAGGTGGGTGGTGGCGTCGAAGGCCCCGGCATGGTTGGGCAGCGAGATGTGGGCGGTCCCGTGCGGTGCGGGGCGCTCGCCCAGCACCACCACGGGGAAGTCCTGCGGGAGGAGGGGGCCGTCCTCCGGGCCCATCGCGAGCGGCGTGACGATCATGCCGTCGTAGCTCATGGCGCGGGCGCGTTCGATCGCCCCGATCTCCGCCTCGCGGCCCGGCTCCGGCGACTCCATGGCGAGGGTCAGGCCGTGGCGGCGCGCCTCCTGGGCGATGAGGCCGCCCAGCATGCCGTAGTAGGAGAACGGCGAGGTGCTGCCCGGGGCGAGCAGACCGATCACCCCGCTGCGCCCGGACCGCAGCGTCCGCGCGGTGGCGTTGAACCGGTAGCCGGTCTCCGCGACGGCGGCCTCGACCCGGGAGCGCAGCTCGGGGGAGACGCTCTGCTTGCCCTTGAGGACGTTGGAGACGGTCATCGGCGAGACCCCCGCCCGGCGGGCGACGGTCGCCATGGTGACCCTCTGCGGCATCTGCCCGTTCCTCCCGGCCGTCGCGGTGCTGGTCCAGCGAAGGGTACCGGAGCGCGGCCGGGGGAGGGGGCGGGCAGGGGCCGGGCTCAGCCCTTGATCGCACCGGTCAGCACTCCGGAGCGGAAGTACTTCTGGATGAAGGGGTAGGCCACGAGGATCGGCACGGTCGCCACCACGATGATCGCCATGTTCAGGCTCAGCGCCGGCGGCGGGGCCTCGGCCGCTGCCACGGCGCCCGGCAGCGGAACGCCGGCCAGCACGTACTGCTGCAGCACGACCTGGATCGGCCACTTCGAGGCGTCGTTGAGGTAGAGCATGGCGTTGAAGTACATGTTCCAGCAGCCGACGGCGTAGAACAGGCTCATCACCGCCAGCACCGGTTTGGACAGCGGCAGCGCGATGGTCAGGAAGATCCGCCACTCGCCGGCGCCGTCGATCCGCGCCGAGTCCAGCAGATCCCGCGGCAGCCCCATGAAGAAGTTCCGCACCACGACCATGTTGAACGCGGAGATCAGCCCCGGCAGCACCAGCGACCAGCTCGAGTCCAGCAGCCCCAGGGACCGGATCAGCAGGTAGTGCGGGATCATCCCGGCGTTGAACAGCATCGTCCCCAGCGCCAGCAGCAGCACGAGCCGGGCTCCGGGCACGTCGCGGGTGCGGGTGAGGCCCCAGGCCATGGTGGTGGTGAAGACCATCGACAGGGAGGTGCCCACCACCGTCAGCCACAGCGAGTTGCCCAGGCCCTGCAGCACCGCGTCGCCGCGGAAGATCGCCCGGTAGGCGTCCAGGGAGAAGGCGGTCGGCAGGATCGTGCCCGAGTGCGCCTGCGAGGGCGCGGCGAAGCTCATCATCACGATGTACACCAGCGGGTACACCATGGTCAGGGAGATCCCGACGATGATGACGGCCTTCAGCGCCGCCACCAGCGGCGGGGTCTCGTGCTCCCAGGGGGCGCGGCCGGTGCCGCGCGAGCGGCCGCGGGACGGCGCGGGACGGTGCGGCCGGGCCCGGCCGGCGGGGGAGGACAGGGTCGGTGCGGCCATCAGAACACTCCTTGGCTTCCGAGCTTCTTGGCGATGCGGTTGGCGGCCAGCACCATCACGGTGGCGACGATGCCCTTGACGATCCCGGCGGCGGCGGCGATGCCCCACTGGCCTCCCGCGACGCCCCGGAAGTACACGAAGGTGTCCAGGACCTGCGCGGCATCGGCCCCGACGGCGGGCTGCTGCAGCAGCATCTGCTCGAAGCCGACGGTGAGGAAGCCGCCGAGGTTGAGGATCAGCAGCAGGGTGATCACCGGGGTGATGCCGGGAAGGGTGATGCTCCAGGTGCGGCGCCAGCCGCCGGCGCCGTCCACCGCGGCCGCCTCGTAGAGCTCGCGGGGGATCCCGGCGATGGCGGCGAAGAAGATGATCGTGCCCCAGCCGACGTCCTTCCACATGGACTGGAGGACCACGAGGATCTTGAAGGTCTCCGCCTCGCCCATGGCGTTGAAGCCCTCCACGCCCACCAGGGACAGCAGCGAGGTCGCCAGGGAGTCCCCGCCGACCACCTGCGTCCAGATGGCGATGACGATCACCCAGGACAGGAAGTGCGGGAGGTACACGATGGTCTGCACGAACCGCCGCACGGTCTCGGACAGGAGGCTGTTCAGCAGCAGCGCCAGCAGGATCGGCGCGGGGAAGGCGAAGATCAGCTGGAGGGTGGCGATGACGATCGTGTTGACGAAGGCGCGGCGCACCTCCGGGTCGGTCGCCAGGGCGGTGAAGTTGTCCAGGCCCACCCATGCGCTGCCGGCGATCCCGCGGAACGGGGAGAAGTCCTGGAAGGCGACGACGTTCCCGAGCATCGGGAGGTACGCGAACACCAGGAAGAACAGCAGGCCGGGCACGATGAAGGCGTACATCGCCCGCTCGCGCCGCATGCGCTCGCGCAGCGGCCGTCGCCGCGGGGCGGCCGTCCCCGAGCCCGGGCGCGGGGCCGATGCGGCCCCCTCCGGCCTCGCGCCGGCCGCGCCGCCGACGGCCGCGCCCCCGTCGGCCGGCCCGCCGGCGACCGCGCCACTGGCGGCCGGACCGCCGTGAGCCTGACCGCCGACAGCCGCACCGGAGCCGGCCTGACCGCGGGGCCCGGTCCGCCCCGCGGCATGGACGTCGGTGCTCACAGCCCTTCCGCCTTCAGCACCGCCTCGTACTCGCTGCGCACCTGCTCCCCGCCCGCGCCGAGGTAGCTCTGGACGAAGGCGTCCAGGTCGTCGACGCTCTCGCGCCCGGTGATCACGCCGTTCTCGAAGTCCTCGAGGGACTGCTTGAGCTGGGCGCCCTTGGTCACGAACGTCGCCGAGGCCGACTCGTAGCCCTCAAGCAGGCGGGGCTGCGAGTTCGCGGCGTTGGACTCCATGACGGCGGAGAACCGCTCGGCGAGGCCCGCGGCGCTCGGATGGCCGCGGTAGGGGTTGGAGCCCGAGTCGACGGCCACGTACTGCACCCCGAGCTCGGCCGCGTGCTCCTCGATGCCCAGCACCTGGCCGCCCTCGCCGAGCTCCCAGTGCCGGCCCTCGATGCCGTGGCGCACGAACTGGAACTCCTCGCTGCCCCAGGGGGCGGAGAGGTAGTCCATGACGTCGAGGATCGCGGTCAGGCGCTCCTCGTCCTGGGCCGCGGCGGCGGAGATCGACGTGGAGCGGCCGTAGGGCACGTTGCGGATGAACAGCGGGGCGGTGCCGTCGAATCCGGGCAGCGGCAGGTAGTCCAGCTGCGCCCCGGGATGGTCCCGGGCGGTGTCGGCGAACAGGGGGCCGGCGAAGGCGTTGGAGACGGCCTCCCAGGCCACGGCCGAGCGCCAGGTGGTGCTGTCCGCGGCGGGGGTGAGGGCATTGGGGTCGAACACGCCGTCCTTCCAGGCCGCGGCGAGCCACGTGAGCATCTCGCGGTAGTTCGCGGTCTGGCTCATGTGCACCAGGTCCCCGGATGCGTCGCGCTGCCACTCCGCGCCGACGCGGAACAGCGAGGTGAACATCGGCCGGTCGATCTTGGTGAAGCCGTAGACCTGCTGCCCCTCGTGGGTCGTGCCCTTCGCCTCGATCAGGGCCTTCATCAGCTGGTCGGCATCCTGCGGCTCCGGGCCGATGCTGGTGCTCTCCAGGACGTCCCGGCGCATCACCGCGAGGTTGGTGATGGGCCAGACGATCGAGGGCAGCTGGAAGATCCGGCCGTCCTTGAGGGAGGAGCGCCACACGTCCTGCGAGCGGGCGGCGAGGTTCGGCCAGCGGGAGATGCCGTCCCCGCCGAGGGTCTCGGACAGGTCCGCGAAGGCGCCCTCCCGGATCGCCTGCAGGTGCACGGCGCTCTGGTCGTTGACGAACACCAGGTCCGGGATGTCCCCGGAGGCGAGCATGGTCGAGAACTTGGCGTCGTAGGTGGCGGCGGGCACGAACTGGGGGTCGTAGGTGACGCCCAGGCGCTGCTCCAGCTCCTGCCAGTAGGGGTTCTTCTCGCGGTCCACCGGCGGCGTGCCCCAGATGAACTGGAAGACGGAGATGGTCAGGCTGCCGTCGCCGGGGGCGCGATCCACGCTCGGGGCGAAGGACGTCGGCCCCTGGGTGTAGACGTCGGACATGCCCGGGTTCTCGGCGAGATGGAACGCCTCGACCTCGGGCGGGGCGGCCTCGAGGGTGGTGGGCAGCTGCGCCGGGGCGGAGCCGCTGCCGTCGCTGCCGACGGGAGCGGCGGCCCCGCCCTCGCCGGAGATCGCCGAGCAGCCGGTCGCGCCGAGGGCGAGGGCCCCCGCGCCGAAGGCTCCGGTCAGGAAGCTGCGTCTCGTGGTTGCCATGGTGGTGCACTCCTTCGTGTCGTCCTGCATGGTGGGGTGCCGGGCCGAGGGGATCGGCCGGCGGCTGTGGTCAGGGCCGAGGGGCCGGTGCGGGGGCCGCCTCCGTCGCCGGGGTCGATGACGGCGCCGATGCCTGTTCCGGGGCCGATGCCGGCGCCGGGGCTGATGCCGGGGCCGATGCCGCGGGCGCCAGATGCTCCTCGACGGCATCGAGGGCGGCATCGGCCAGGCGGTGCAGCTCGCGGCCCATCGACCCCGCGATGTGCGGGGTGAGATGGACGTTGGCGAGCGAGTACAGGGGATGGCCGGGCGGGAGGACGTCCGGCTCGCTGACGTCGAGGATCGCGTCGATGCGGCCGGTGGCGAGCTCCTCGAGCAGCGCCTCCTGGTCCACGAGCTGGCCCCGGGCCGTGTTGACGAGGGTCGCGCCGTCGGGCATCGCCCGCAGCTGGGCGCGGCCGACCATGCCCGCGGTCGCCGCCGTCGCCGCGGCGTGCAGGGACACGACGTGGCAGCTCGCGAAGATCTCCTCCAGGCCGGCGCGGCGCACGCCCAGGATGGCGGCCTCGTCCTCCGCCAGCATCGGATCGTGCACGAGGATCTCCAGGTCGTGGCGCGCGAGCAGGCCGATCACGTGGCGTCCCACCGCGCCGGCGCCGATGATCCCCACCCGCGCCTCGTGGTTGCCGGAGTCCGGGAAGTGCAGCTCCCGGTCGAGATACCTCTGCTCGCGGCGATAGAGGCGGGAGGAGCGGAAGGCCTGCTTGTTCGCCAGCACGATCATGCTCGCGGCGTACTCCGCGGTGGGGATCGCGTTGCGGCGGTTCTGGCCGATCGTCCGGATCCCGCGCGCCCGCAGCAGCGGCGCGTCCGGGTGGGCCCCGCCCATGTGGGAGACGATCTCGAGCGCGGGCATCCGGGCGAGCACGGCCTCGTCGATCCGCGGCGGGTTCCAGCCCGTCAGCAGCACGCGCACCGGGGCGAGGACCTCCGGGGCGATCGCCGCGAAGTCGGTGACCACCCCGGGCGGGCCGATGCGCAGCAGACGGTGCAGGCGCTCCGACTGGGAGGGCCCGAAGAGGGCATCGGCCAGATGCGGCGGGCTCAGGGTCAGCAGGCCCCCGGGGCGGGTCATCGCTGCACCTGCCCGTAGATCTCGAGCTCGGCGAGGTTCCCGTTCCAGCCGGTGTCGTTGATCAGGCGCAGGTGGGGCCAGGCCTGCGCGGAGAGGATCTCCTCGCCCCGCAGCGAGGACCAGGTCCCGGCGCGGGCGCCGGCCACCGGGTCCGTGAGGTCCTGCCAGGTCTGCCCGTCGGCGGATCCCTGCAGGCGCGTCCCGTCCAGACGCTGCGGATGGGACGCGCGCGGCAGCATCCAGATCTCCTCGGGGACGCATCGCGCCCCGGCCTCCAGGTCGATGCGGAAGAACGCCCCGGCCCCCTGGGTGAGATCCGCGAAGGTCTCGGGATCGCGGTCGTGCACGAGCGCGGCGACGGCGGTCTCGTCCAGCCCGCCGCCGGGCCACTGCGGCGCCGAGGCGACGATCGAGGCGTCCTCGCCGAGGCGCAGCTGCCGCTCGGCCGCCCCGCCCACCTGGAGGGAGGATCCGTCGGTCGTGCTCCGGAGCGTGGGCGTGGCGGTCCCGTCCTCCCGGGTGCCGGTGACCTCGAGGGAGACCCGCCCGCCGCCGGCATCGCCGATGACCGCGGTGGCCACGGCGCCGAGCCCGTCGGCATCGAGCTCGACCTCGGCCTCGGCGCCGTGGAGGCGGACGTCCAGCGCGGCGAGCGGCACCCTCGAGCGGACCTCGCAGCGCACGACATCGCCCGCCCGGACCTTCCCGGCGAGGGCATCCTCGCTGCTCAGGGCGATGGTCTCGAAGACATTGCCGGTCTCCACGCGCTCGCCGTGGATGCGCAGCTCCGCGATCTCCATGAGGTTGCGGACGATCCCGTACAGGACATCGGGCTGCGGGTCGGTGAGATGGATGCGCAGCGCGGTGAACGCGGTGCCGCGCAGGGCGGGGTCGACCTCCAGGCGCTGCAGGTCCTGGGTGAGCTCGGCCGCCCCGGGGGTCAGCCGCGTCCAGGTGGCGCCGTCCGGGGAGCCCAGGACGATCGACGTCGCCAGGCGGTCCGCGAAGATGTTGGACTGCAGCGAGAACGCCTCGGCCCGCACCGCGAAGTCCGGCCCGAACTCGATCGTGTGGGTGAGGTCCTGCGCCATCCCGTACCAGGCGAAGGTGCCGGGGTCGCCGTCGGTCATCGCCGTGGGCGGCATCCCCAGCGTCGAGGCGGTGACCAGGCCCGCGTAGTCCAGGGATCCGTCCTCGAGGCGCGGGGAGAGCAGCTCCAGCGCGGCGGTGGCCGCCACCACGTCGGCGAGCAGGACTGCGAAGTCCGCATCGTCCGCCGAGCCGAGAGCCTCCTCGGCGGCGTCGACCCGGGCCTGCCAGGCCGCGAGGCTCCAGGAGACGTAGTCGGCCTGCGGGTCGTGGCCGGTGGCGGCGAGCTCCAGCGCGGCCCGCCGG
This sequence comes from Brachybacterium phenoliresistens, assembly GCF_039530785.1. NCBI lineage: Bacteria > Bacillati > Actinomycetota > Actinomycetes > Micrococcales > Dermabacteraceae > Brachybacterium > Brachybacterium phenoliresistens. Next base: position 238,337 of record NZ_BAAAOW010000006.1, on the reverse strand, counting down.
TTCGCGCCCACGCCGATCTCCAGCGTTCCGGCGACCGCGGACGTGCCGTCCTCGGCCTGCACGATGACGGAGGTGAGACCGCCGCTGTCGGGCCGGGGGCGGTCCCCGCTGATCACCCCGGTCGCCGGGTCGATCCGCGCCCAGGACGGCAGGAAGGCGGCGGCATGCACCAGCTGCCCGCCCGAGCCCTGGATGCCCGGGTCGATGCGCAGCGGCACCCCGGCCACGCCGATCACGCGGCGCGGCGCATCGGCCGGGATCACCGGCGGCGTCAGCGTCGTGGCCGCATCGGTGCGCAGGGGGCCGATGTCGACCTGCACGCGGCCGGTCGCCGTCACCTCGAGCTCCTGATGGTCCGCGAACCCGCCGGACAGGGCGACCATGCGCCACTGCCCGTCGGTGTCGGGCAGGGGCACCGCCCGGTCGCCGGGGAGGACGCGCAGCAGGGCGGTCCCGTCCGTGCGCACCCGCAGCGCCACGAGGTCCTGCGGGCTGGAGGCGCTGAGCACGGCGACCCGCGACGGCTCCCGCCCGGCGTGGATGCTCAGGTGCGGCGCCTCGGCGCTCGGGCGGGCGATGTCGACGTCCCCGGCCAGGACCGTGCAGCGGTCGGCCAGATGGATCTCGGCGGCGCCCGGCGTGGGCCGGGGGAGCAGGGACGCGCCATCGGCCGCGGCGGCGGCGGGGATGTGCAGCCAGAAGTCGCCGCCCCCGTCGACGTTCTCCCAGGCGCTCGTGAGGCCGCCCCGGTAATGGAATCGATCCTCGAAACGCATCCGGAACGCCGCGTCCAGATGCGGCGCCTTCGTGGAGAGCTCCTCGCCGCGCTCATATCGGTAATAGGTCACGAGATCCCAGAAATTCGCGGTGAGGAACCGTCCGCGATAGCTGGGGGAGATGCGCCGGTACGTGTCCCGGATCGTTCCGTCGGGGCTGATCGCATAGGCCACGGGCGTCCATTCCGGATCATGGCCGAGCATGAAGGACCAGAAGTAGTCCGCCGCCGCCAGGATCCGGTCGTCGCCGAACTCGTAGGGCCCCACCGCATCGGCCGCCTCCGAGACGGTCCCGGCCACCGGGTCCACGCGGGTGCCCTGCGCCATCATCATCCGCGCGAGCTCCCAGGCGTTGTTGAGGTCCCCGCAGCCGTGGGCCTGGTCGCGGCCCATCTCGACGTGCTGGACCCGGCCCTGCGCCAGCGGTTCCCCGGTGAGGTCGTCGCGATCCACCCAGCGGAACAGCCGCGCGACCGCCCCGTTGAAGCCCTGGTCCTTCGCCGTCGCGTTGACGGTGGCCCACTCGACGCTGCGCTCGTACAGCCCGCGGTCGTCCAGCAGGATCGCGCCCGCCATGGCGCCCAGCAGCGGGTACGTGTGCTGGTTCATGAAGTGGTCGTTGCTGCTCTGGAACGTCTCGATGACCGGCCGGACCAGGTTCTCCCCGAACTCCTCGTGCAGCGGCGCGGTCCATTCGGCGGTGCCGTCGGCCGCGCTGGTGCAGCGCAGCAGCTCCGCGGCGGTGGCCATGCGCTGCATCGGCACCCCGGTGTGGATGTGCGCATCGGGGAAGGTCCCGAAGGCGGAGGGGTCCATCTGCGCCCACAGGCCGATGATCTCCATCGCGTTCGCGCGGTGCCGGGGCTCCCCGGTGATCACGAACATGACCGCCTGGGTGTAGGCGATCAGCGCATCCTCGATGAACAGCGAGTTGGTGCCGCGGCTGGCGAAGACGGTGGTGCGCGGTCGGCCCGGATCGGCCCCGTCCCGGTTGCGCGGCGCCGTGGTGAGCCCGGCGCGGGAGGACTGCGCCAGCTGGGAGGCGTAGCTGTGCCAGGGCTCGGCGCCCGCGGCGACCTGGGTGCGCAGGTTCCGCAGCGCGTCTGCAGTGAGCGAGACCCCGGGATGGGTGAACCCGGCGTCGCTCGTGAACTCGTGGAAGATCACGTCGGAATCGGAGATCGTGATCTCCGCGCGGGCGGGAATCCGGGTTCCGGCGATCCCCAGCCCGGCCAGGGCTGTGGCGGCGAGGAAAGCTCTGCGGCGGGGCCGCGACATTGCGGACATCGGGTGCTCCTGGTGGCGGATCGGCCGGAAATCGGTAGGACGATGGCACCACCGGGAAAGGGCCCGGTCAATCGGAGAGAGCGAAGCAGAAAGTTTTCCATCGGCTATGCTCGGCCCCGGGCCGGGACGATCCGGCCGCGAGGGTGCAGGCCAGGGGCACGAGGAGGGCGCGATGACGCAACCTGCGGGCCGTCGTCGCGGCGTGACGCTCTCGGAGGTGGCGCGCCGGGCCCACGTCTCCGTCGCGGTGGTCTCGAAGGTCGTCAACGCCCGTCCCGGCGTCTCCCCGGCGACCCGTGCGCACGTCCAGGAGGTCCTGCACGAGCTCTCCTACACCGCCCAGCGCAATGTGGCGGCCCGGTCGCGCCTGGTCGACGTCGTCGTCCCCGACCTGCACTCCAGCTGGATGAACCAGCTGATGACGGGCATGCACGCCGCGGCCCGCGCCGCGGACGTGGCGCTCGTGGTGACCATCGAGTCCGCGCAGGCGTGGATGAGCGCCGCCGCCGCGCGCGGCACCGCCGGGGTGATCCGCGTGCTGGACACCTTCGACCAGGAGGAGCTCGCCTGGCTGCGCGCCCACGACGTCGCCTTCGCCGAGGTGGCCTCCCGCCGCACGGATGCCGCCGGGGTCGCGCACATCGAGGCCACCGACGAGCTCTCCGGTCAGCAGGCCACGGAAGAGCTGATCGCGCAGGGGCACTCACGGATCCTCTACGCGGGCGGGCGCGGCACCCCCGCCGATCTGCTGCGACGCGCCGGCTACGAGCGCGCCATGCGGGAAGCGGGGCTGGGCGACCGGATCCGCGCCACCAGCGGCTGGTCGCTCTACGGCGCCACCGAGCAGACCCGCAGCGCCCTGGACGCCCACCGTCCCACCGCGATCGTGGCCTGGGCGGATCAGATCGCGCTGGCGATCATGCACGAGGCCCATCGGCTGGGCCGGGTGCTGCCCCGGGATCTCAGTGTGGTCGGGTTCGACGACCTCCCCGAGTCGGAGGGCGCCTACCCGCGCCTGACCACGGTGCATGTGCCGGTCCAGGAGATGGGCGCGGCCGCCGTGCGGGCCGTCACCGAGCCGGGCGGGGCCGCCGCGATGCCGCGCCGCCTGGCCACGCACCTGGTGCGCCGCGAGAGCGTGGCTCCGCCGCCGCCCTCGCCGCCCTCGCCCTCTCCGCCGTCACCCCCACCGCCGCCGCTCTTGCCGCCGTCGCCGCCTCGGAGCTGACGCGGCCGCCGACGCCGGCGGCCCGCAGTGTCGGCGGGCCCGGGCCGTGTGCACGATCGGCTGCCTGAGGTCCGCGGACCAGGCAATCGCCTGGCTCGAGGCTCTGAGACGGCCGTCCGTGCACGCCTCGACCAGATCGCGGCCCGAGCGACGGTCCGACACGAGGCCGACCCGAGGCCGACCCGAGTACTTGCGGCGCGTTTCCGGCAGTTTTCCGGCCCGGAGGCTGGGAACCGCTTTCCATTCCTGGCAGACTTGCCCCATGACCACATCGCAAGGACGCGACAGCTCCGCTTCCCCCGACGCCCCGACCGCCGCTCCGACCCCCGCCGCGACCGCGGTGCCCGCCGCCGCCGACGGCGCGCAGATCTTCTCCGTCACCGACAACGGCGCCTGGTGCTGGTTCCAGGACGAGCGCGCCGTCGTCGATCCCGCCGCGAACCGGGCCCTGATCGGCACGGTCGCCTCGCGGGCCGGCGCCGACGGTGACTCCCGGGGCGGCGACGTCGACCTGCACGTGGTCGATCTCGCCTCCGGCGCCGCGCAGACGGTGACCCTGCACGCGGGCCTCGAGTCCGACGACCACGACGACCCGGCGCTGTGGCGCCGCAGCGACGGCCGCTGGCTCGCGGTCTACTCGCGGCACAAGTCCGACGAGCTCACCCGCTGGCGCATCAGCGAGGTCGACGACCCCACCACCTGGGGCGAGGAGCACAGCTTCGACTGGGTCGGGGACCTGTTCGGCTCGCAGGAGGAGGCCCGCGCCGCCGGCGGCGGCCGCGGCGTGACCTACCAGAACATCCACCAGCTCGACGGCGTCCTGTACTGCTTCGTGCGCGCGATCAACGACGACCCCTGCTACCTCGTCTCCCACGACGAGGGCAGCAGCTGGGAGTTCGGCGGCCGCCTGCTGCACCGCGAGAAGATCGGCTACGTCAACGGCTACGCGCGCTATGCATCGGGCGCCCGCTTCGGCGGCTTCGGCCACGGCACCGACGACCGCATCGACGTCATCATCACCGAGCACCACCCGCGGGACTTCCCGAACTCCATCTGGCACGGCTATCTCGCGGGCGGTGCCCTGCATCGGGCCGATGGCACCGTCGTGTCGCCGCTGGGCCGGGGGCTGGAGGACGAGACCCCGCGGGCGGAGGACCTCACGCAGGTCTTCGCCAACGGCTCCACCTGGGGCGGCAGCGTCATGACCCATGCCTGGACCACCGACGTGCGCCGCGGCGAGGACGGCACTCTGGTCGCGATCCTCACCGCCCGCGCGGACGACGCGCTGGGCGTGGACACGGCCCGTCCGGCGTGGAACACGCCGAAGGAGGAGTACGCGCCGATCGACCACCGCTTCTTCCGCGGCGTGCTGCGGCCGGGCGCGGGGGAGTGGGAGGTGCGCGAGCTCGCCGGAGCCGGGCCGCAGCTCATGCCCCACGAGGAGGACTACACGGGGCTCGCCTCGATCGACCCGGACGACCTCGACGCCCTGTGGCTGTCGAGCATCGTGGACCCGCGCGACGGGACCGCCCTGGACCGGCACGAGATCTTCCACGGCCGCACCGCCGACGGCGGCGAGACCTGGGAGTGGACCGCGATCACCGAGGACTCCGAGGTCGAGAACTTCCGGCCCATCGCCCTGCCCGGGGACCCGTCGCGGCAGATCGTCACCTGGTACCGCGGGGCGATGCAGTCCTCGCAGGAGTACCAGGGCGAGGTCATGCTCCGCGTCGCACCCCGGCGCTGACGACCAGCCGCCCGCTCTGCGCGCAGAACGGGCGGCGGCCCCGGCGGCCTCAGGCCCGGCCGAGCGCCGCGGCCAGGAGGTCCACCGACTCCTCGCCGGCGAAGCGGTGCCCGTGCTCGGTGACCACCAGCGGCGGCGCCGGGACCCCGAGGGCCTCCCACGCCGGCGCCAGCCCCGCGTGCGCCGACCGGGTCGCGTCGATGGGGAAGATCCGATCCGCCTGCCCGGCCTCGAGCACCAGCGGCCGCGGGGCGATGAGCCGGGCGATGTCGGCCATGTCCAGGCGCAGGGCCGGGTCCTCGGAGGCGAACAGCCCGGGCACGATGTTGCACGGGCAGTGCGGCATCGCCAGGATGCTCGCCTCGAAGGTGCAGAAGAACGTCGCGACCAGCGAGGCGGCCACCGTCTCGTCCAGCGCCGCGAGCAGCAGGGCGACGGCGCCGCCGCCGGAGCCGCCGGCGACCGCGACCCGCTGCGCGTCCACCCCGGGCAGGGCCCGCAGGGCATCGGCCGCGGCGGCGGCATCCAGCACCCGGCGGCCCAGCAGCGTCGTCCCCGCCAGGAGATGGCGCGGGGCGTCGATGCGGCAGGAGTTGTCGGCCGGGCCGTAGGGCTCGGCGCCCGGGGCCGGTGCGGAGCGGCGCCGGCCGAAGCTCTGCATCTCCGGGCAGAGCACGGTGAACCCGGCCGCGGCGACGCGATGCGCGAGCGCGCCGTGGTACTCATCGGCCGGACCGGTGCGCACCAGGTCGTCGATGCCGCGGCCGTGCCCGGCCACGAGCACCACGGCGGCGCCCAGGTCGCGCTCCGGATCGGGACGCAGCAGGTGGGCGGGGATGACCGAGCCGTCCGCCGCGAGGATCTCGGTGGTGCTCACGACCCCGGGCGCGGCATCGGCCCCGCCGGCGAGCCGGGCGGGGACGGTCGCGGCCAGGCGGTCGATCCCCAGCAGCTCCCGCAGCCGCGCCCGGGCCGTGCCGCTCATGCCCGGCAGTCCGGGCCGATGCCGCCGGGCGCGGGCCCGAAGCGGGGCCCGGACCAGTCCTCGACGACGGCCTCGACCCGCTGCACCGGGTCCACGCAGGCGCGCAGGGTCGGGGTCCAGCTCGTGTCCTCCATCAGCTGCTCCTGTTCGGGGACGGTGGCGTTGTAGGCGGCGCGCAGATCCGCGGCGCGCCCGTCGACCAGGTTGCCACGGGTGGTGACCTGCGTGCCCTTGAGGACGGCGATGACATCCCCGGCCTCGGCGACGCCGCCCAGGTCGAAGCTGTTGGCCTCCGCCCACAGGTGGGAGTCGAAGCCCACCCCGAGGAAGTAGCCGAAGCCCACGCTCTGGTCCTCGCGCACCGCATAGCTGTTGTTGTACACGTCCACCTGCCCGAAGCGCACGCGCGGCGCGCGCTGGCCCACCCCGTCGTACAGGTTGTGGTGGAAGGTGACGCGCAGCTTCCCGGGATCGCCGCGGTCGGTCCGGTCGGTCGAGCCGACCAGGGTCAGCTTGTCGTGGTCCTCGAAGCGGTTCCAGCTGACGGTGACCAGGTCGGAGCCGTTGGTGATGTCCAGGGCGCCGTCGTGGCGCTGGTAGGTGCTGCCGAAGTGCTCGGGCAGCTGGTCGTCGGTCATCGGCGCATCGGTGAAGGTGCAGTGGTCCACCCACACGTGGGTGGAGCCGTTCACGATCCGCACGCTGTCGTACTCGCTGTTCCAGGCGCCGGTCGCGCCGTCGGTCGGATCCCAGGCGGGGAAGCAGTCGTAGGTGTCCGACAGCTCGAGGTTGCGCAGGATGACGTTGTCGACGCCGCTGATCGAGAGGCTCGCCCCGCGCAGGCCCGCGCCCTCCTCGGCGCCGATGATCGTCGTGTTCGAGGGCACGTCGATCTGGATCAGCGCGCGCTGCTTCTGCGCGGCCGCCGCGCGGGCGTCCTCCTGCGGGCCCTCCGGCTCGCGCTCGGTGCCCCAGGTCTCGGGGTCGTAGGCCTCGAGGTAGGCGTCCAGGTCGAAGCCGGTGCCCTCGGCGATCTCCTCGCAGCTCAGCGGGGTGCCGGCGTCGTCGGCGTTGACCTCGATCGTGCCGTGGACGCGGATGATCTTGGGGGCGTCCCCGGCCTCGACGAGGGCCGCCTCGAGCTCGGCGCGGGTGGAGACGTCGTAGACGTGCTCCGCGCTCGCCTCCGAGCCGCCGGTGGTGCCGCCCTCGGCGCTCGCCCAGCCGTCGCCGTCCGGCAGCGCCTGCCGCTCGGTGATCGCGGCGGGCCGCGGGTCGCGCGCCGGATCCGGATCGGCCTGGGCGGCGACGGGTGCGAGCAGCAGCAGGGCGGCCGAGGCCGCGGCGATCTGCGCGAGACGGCGGGGCGTACGGGACATGGCGGGGTCCTTCCGGGCAGGGGCGGCGGGATCGGTCGGCGGCCCTGCGGGAGGGCCGATGTGCGGGGCAGGGGGCCGGGCGCTCATGCGCGGGGGTCCGAGATCTCGTGCGGGCCGCCGATCAGGACGACGTCCTGCAGGGTCAGCGAGTCGTCGACCGAGCGCAGCGGGAACGCGGGCCGGTCCCCGTGCGCGGCCTCGTCGTACGCGTTCTCGAGGGTGAGCGCGGCCAGGGTGACCGCACCGGCGAGCACCGTGACGGTGGCCCAGTCCGTGGCCGGCTTGTCGTAGGTGAGGGTGACATCGGCCGGGTCCCCGCTGGCGCCGCGGATCACCAGGGAGTCGCAGCCCGGCCACACCGTGAGCACCTCCCGGTAGACGCCGGGGTGGACGACGATCTCCACCGGGTGGGGGCTGCACCAGGCCGCGCCGATCGCGGCGTGCACGGAGAGCATGTCCCCGCTGCCGTCCTGGGCGACGTGCAGGGTGCGCGGCACCAGCTCGCGCCGGGTGCGCGGGCCGGCGTGGGCGGTCAGCAGGTCCCGCACCGCATCCACGGGGTCCAGGGCGTAGTCGTAGTGATCGGCCGGGTCGACGTCGATGCCGTTGTCCTCCCATTTTCCCCAGCAGCCCTCGCGCAGATTGCCGTTCTGGGCGACGCGGGACTCGGGGCTGGACAGGCCGATGGGGTTGCGCACGGATTCGAAGACGCTGTGCTCGATGAGCAGCTGGGTCGCCCCGCGCGAGGCCATCCCGTAGGAGCTCGCCCCCGCCAGCCACACGTTGTAGGCGTGGCCGATGCGCACCTGGTCGATGCTCCCGTTGCGCTGGTGCACGTTCGAGAAGCGGACGTGGTGGATGGTCAGGGTGGTCACGAGGTTGTCGGTCCAGCCCACGCCGAGGGTCTTGTTGTGGTCGCGCAGCACGGACCACGACAGGGTGACCTCGCGCGAGTCCTTGCGGATGTCGACCTGCCCGTCGCCGAGGCGCGCGAACTCGCAGTGGTCGATCCACACGTGGTCCGAGGTGTCCACGCGGATGCCGTCGTTGTCGTTGTCGTCGAACTTCCCGTCCCAGTCCCCGGCGACGTACGAGTCGCGGAACGTGAGGTTGCGGATGATGACGTTCGAGACGTGCAGCAGGCGGATCCCGCCGCCGACGATCTCCGCCCCGGCGCCGACGCCGAGGATGCTCGTGTGCGCGGAGACGTCCGTCATGGTGCCGGGGGCGAACACGATCGTGCCCTCCACCAGGACGACGGCGGGACCCTCGGCGGCGACGGCCGCGGCGAACTCCTCCGCGGTGCGGACGGTGAGCACCGGCCCGCCCAGCCCGCCGGTGGTGCCCTCGGGCAGCGCGGGGGAGGGCACGGAGGCGAAGCCCGTCGCCACGGGCGACCACACGGGGCCGTCGGCGGTGGCGGCGTCGCGGTCCACGCGCATGCGACGCAGCAGGTCCTGCGCCGTCGCGCGGGGGCCGCCGGCCGGGTCCGGGCCCGAGGGCGCCGCCGGCGCGGCGAGGGCCGGTGCGGCGATCGCGGCGAGGGCGGCGGCACCGGCCGCGGAGCCGAGCAGGGCATGGAACCGCCGGCGGGTCAGGGCGGGGGCGGGGACGGAGTCGGAGGAAGAGGAGGCAGGGGAGGAGGGAGCGGGGCTCATGATCGTCCTTGATCGTCGGGTCTCGTCGGGTCTTCTCGGGTCTTCTCGGGGGTGGGGGGCGGGCCGGCGTTCCCGGGGAGCGCCGGCCCGATGGCCGGTCAGGCCCAGGGCGTCCAGTTGTCGTCGCCGCGCAGGTAGGTCTCGCGGGTGTGGACGGCGGCCTCCTCGGGCGTCAGCTGCGGGCGGCCGGTCGTGTCCCCGCCGGCGGGCACCGCCCCGGGGCCGGTGTTGGCGTGCTCGCGCAGGAAGTCGTCCTGCCAGGGCCAGCCGCTCATGTCCGACCAGGCGGGCGTGCGGATGTGCGCGCCCAGGTGGGAGTCGCGCACCACGCAGGACGGCTCGACGTTCGGGTCGCTGGAGGGATGCCAGGGCCGGCCCAGGTGCACGGTCCCATCGGCCGCGGAGGAGGTGAACTCGCAGCCGGTGAACAGGATCCCGAAGGTGTCCTGCGCGGTCGCCGGGGCGGCGACGTAGCCGTTGTTGCCGCCGGGGCCGGCGCCGCGGTCGTAGGAGCGGATCTCGCAGCCGTCGAAGACCATCGTGGCCCGGCCGTAGATGAAGTCCACGTCGCCGTCGACGAAGGAGTCGCGCACGTACACGCGGGCCACGACCCCCTTGGAGACGGACTCGCCGAGGAAGGTGTCCTGGTTGCCCAGCAGCCGCACCCCGTCCAGCACGATCCGATCGCCGACGGTGCGCAGGGCCTGCGCCTGCGATCCGCCGTGCAGGGCCTCGTCGTAGCCGTTCTCGACGGTGAGGTCCCGGACGGTGACGTCGTCCGAGAGCACCGCGAGGGTCGCCGCGCCGGTGCCGCCGAAGTCGCCGCCGTAGAACTTGTCCGTCCCGGCCGCGAGGTCGTAGGTGAGCACCACATCGGTCGCCTCGCCGGTGGCGCCGCGGATCACCAGGCCCTCGCAGCCCGGCCAGACCCGGACCACCTCCCGGTAGATCCCGGGCTCGACGATGATCTCCACGGGGTGGGGGCTGCGCCAGGCGGCGCCGACGGCCGCGCCGAGGCTCGCCACGTCCCCGCTGCCGTCCAGGGCGACCCGGATCCGCCGGCCGGTCCTCTCCTTCCGGGCGTGCGGCCCGGCGTGCGCGGGCACGAGGGCGGGGACCTCGTCGCGGGAGTCGGCGACGTAGGCGTAGTGGTCGGAGGCCTCGAAGGTCGCCCCGGTGTGGTCCTTGCGCCCGCGGATCGCGGTGAAGCGGTTGTGGCGCGAGTCGATGCGCGAGTCCGGGTCCTTCGCGACCAGGGCGTCCTCGCCGTCCTCGAACACGCACTGCTCGACCAGCAGCGACGAGGCGCCGCGCGACATCATCCCGTAGTGGGTCTGGCCCTGCAGCAGGCAGCTGTACACGTGCCCGTGCAGGACGTTGTCGATGCTCGCATTGCGCTGGTAGGTGCTGGAGAACCACAGATGGTGCAGCGTCAGCGTGGTGACGACGTTGTCCGTCCAGCCCACGCCGAGGGTCTTGTTGTGGTCGCGGAAGATCGACCAGGAGACGGTGACCTCGCGCGAGTCCTTGCGGATGTCGACCTGCCCGTCGCCGAGCCGCGCGAACTCGCAGTGGTCGATCCATACGTGGCGCGAGGTGTCCACGCGGATGCCGTCGTTGTCGTTGTGGTCGGCCTTCCCGTCCCAGTCCCCGGCGACGTAGGAGTCGCGGAACGTGAGGTTGCGGATCACGACGTTGCGCACCCGGTCCAGGTGGAGCCCGCCGCCGACGATCTCCGCGCCGCGGCCCACCCCGAGGATGCTCGTGTCGCCCGCGACCTTGAGGTTCGCCCCGAAGGGTTCGATGGTCAGGGAGCCGTCGACGAGGACGACGGTCGGCTCGGTCCGGGCGATCGCCTCGGCGAGCTGCGCCGCGGTGGTCACGGTGATGATCTCGCCGCCGAGCCCGCCGACGGCGCCGTCGGGCAGGTCCTCGCCGGGCACCCCGGCGAAGCCCGTCGCGAGCGGCGACCAGACGGGCCCGTCGGCCGTGGTCGCGTCCTGGTCCACGCGCATGCGACGCAGCAGTCCGCGGGCCTGCGAGGCGGTGTCGCCCCCGGGGTCGGCCTGGGCGGGACGGGCGGTGAGGGCCGATGCCGTGAGGGCGGCGCCCCCGGCGGCGGCTCCGAGGAGGACAGGGAGGTGACGGCGGGCAATGGAATGCATGATCTTCCTTGATCTGTCGGTCCATCAGGGGGTGGGGAAGGGCGGGGGCGCCGCGGGGCGCGGCGCTGCGCACGGCGAGCGAGGCGCGGCGCGGAGGGGAGGGGACGACGAGCGGTCCCGGAGGACCGGGGCTGGGGCTCGGGACCGGAGCTGGGGCTCTGGGCTGGGGCTGGGGCTGGGGCTGGGGCTCTGGGCTGGGGCGGGGCGCGGCGGCGGGTCAGCCCTGCTCCTCTGGCTGATCTCCTCGGCACCGGCCTGCGGAGGCGCTCGTTCCTCGCACCTCCTCCGGCCGGAGCCTTCGTCGATCAGCCCTTGACGGAGCCGATCATGGCGCCCTTGACGAAGAAGCGCTGGACGAAGGGGTAGACCATGAGCATCGGGAAGGTCGCCACGGCGATGACGGCCATCTTCACGCTCTGGGCGGGCGGGACGACGTCCACGACGGTGGCATCGGCGTTCATGCCGCTGGAGACGATGACGACCTGGCGCAGCAGCACCTGGATCGGCCACTTCGAGGAGTCGTTGATGAACAGGACGGCGCCCATGTACGTGTTCCAGTAGGTCACGGCGTAGAACAGGCCGATGGTCGCGATCGAGGCCAGGGACAGCGGCAGCACGATCCGGGCGAACACGCCCACCTCGCTGCAGCCGTCGATCCGCGCGGCCTCCTCGAGGCTCGCCGGGATGCCCTGGAAGAAGTTCCGCATGATCACGAGGTTGAAGGCGTTCACCGTCACCGGCAGGATCAGCGACCACAGCGAGTCCAGCAGCCCCAGCTTCGAGACGACGATGAAGGTCGGGATCATGCCGCCGCTGAACAGCATCGTGAAGATGACCAGGAAGTTGATCCAGCGCCGGCCCAGCAGCCCGGGCTTGGACAGGGCGTAGGCCATCATCGAGGTCACCAGCAGGCTGAGGAAGGTGCCGACCACGGTGACGAACACCGAGACGCCCATGGCCCGGAAGATCGTCGGCGTGGAGAGGATGTAGCGGTAGGCCGCCAGCGACCATTCGCGCGGGATCAGCACGAAGTTGCGGGTCGCGAGCTCGCCGGGGGTCGCGAAGGAGCTGCCGATCACGTGCACGAACGGGATCAGGCAGATCAGCGCGAAGGAGGTCAGGACCACGCCGTTGACCACCGCGAAGACCTTCTCGCCGGGGGTGCGGGGGCGCCCCGGGCGGGAGGTCCGCCGCGGGGGCGCGGGCCGCGGCTCCTCGGGCCGGATCGCGGCGTCCGGGACGGCCACAGGGGTCGCATCGGCGGAGATGGAGGTCATCGGAGGCTCCCCTCGGGAACGGGACGCAGCGCGAACAGCGCGGCGGCCGCGAAGAACAGGAATGCGATCGGGAACAGGACCAGCTGGCTGCCCAGCAGGCACACCAGCCCGGCCACGAGGAACAGCAGCCCGGTGCTGCGGCGGTGCGGCCGCATCCGGGTCAGCGCCAGCCCGGCGGCGCTGACCAGCAGCAGCACCACCAGGGAGATGCCGAACCAGGCGGCGAGGGTGCGGGCGGAGGCGTAGGCCTCGGCCGCGTCGGCGCTCTCGCCCACGAGCGAGGGCATCACGGCCTCGGCGAAGGTGGCCTGGTCGATCGTGTTGATCACGAGCGTGAAGCCGCCCATGAGCACCAGCGACCCGGCGATGCCGAGGCAGACCAGGACGATCTCGAGGGTGCGGCGCATCCGCGGGGCGGGCCCGGGAGCGGCGGACGGCCGCGGGGCGGGACGGTCGGTCATGGTGGTCACCTCTCGATCACCTCGGCGTGCAGATCCGGGCAGTCCTGCGCGACCAGGGCCTCCCCGGCGGCGCCCTGCACGCGGATCCGCGACAGGTGCGCGCCGCGCAGATGCCCCAGGCGCAGCCCCTCCCGGGCGACCGGGCCCAGGCCCGCGGCCATCTCCGGGGTGCCCGGGGCGGCATCGGCCGTGAAGGAGACCGAGAGGTCCTCGATGGTGAGGTCCACGAGCGGCGCCTCCGGCAGCCCGAACACGTGCCCGGCGCTGGCGTGCACGCGGGTCGCGGTGAGGTGGGCCAGGTGCAGTCCGCGGATGCGCGGGGTCCCCGCGTCGACCGTGCGGGCCGCGCGGTCGCCCACGTGGGGGAGCTTGCCCTCCTCGCCGCAGAAGTAGAACGGGTTCACGGTGATCGGGCACAGCACGTCGTCCATGACGATGTTCGACACCCGCAGGTTCTCGATCACGCCGCCGCGGCCGCGGCGCGTCTTCAGGCGGATCCCGCGGTCCGTGGACTGGAACACGCAGCCGGTGATGACGACGTTGCGCACGTCGCCGCTCATCTCGCTGCCCAGGACCACCCCGCCGTGCCCGTGCACCATCGTGCAGTGCGAGATGATGATGTTCTCGCAGGCCACCTGGGTTCCGGCGTGCTCGGTGCCGGCCTTGACGGCGATGCAGTCGTCGCCGACGTCGATATGGCAGTCGTGGATCCTCACGGAGCGGCAGGACTCGGGGTCGATGCCGTCGGTGTTGGGGGAGTCCGCCGGGTTGCGGATGCTGATCCCGGAGATGGTGACCTGGTCGCACAGGGCCGGGTGCACGGTCCAGGCGGGGGAGTTGCGCAGGCTCACGTCGCGCACCACCACCCGCTCGCACTCGTGCAGGCCGATCAGCGTGGGCCGCGGGTTCGGCAGGCGGGTCGCCGGGTCGCGGAAGGCGTCCCACCACGCCTGCCCGCCGCCGTCGATGGTGCCCAGCCCCGTGATCGCGACGTCGCGCTCGCCGTGGGCGTACAGGCAGGGGGCGTGGATCTCGCGGGGCGAGCCCTCCCAGCGGGCGGTGACGATCGGGTACAGGTCGGGGTGGGCGACGAACTGCAGCAGGGCGCCGGCCTCGAGGTGCAGCTCGACGCCGGAGCGCAGGCGCAGGGAGCCGGTGCGGTGCACCCCGGGGCCCACGCTCACGCGCCCGCCGCCGCGGGCGGCGGCGTCGTCGATCTCCCGCTGGAGCTGCTCGGTGACGAGCGAGCCGGCGGCCGGTGCCTCGGCGGTCAGGAGCGTCATCCCTGCACCGCCTCGTAGGCCTCGGTGTACTCGGCGATGACGTCGTCCAGACCCTGGCCGCGCAGGGTCTCGATGGTGGCCTCGTAGTCGGCCATCGTGGTCTGGCCCATGATGAACGTGCTGTACGAATCGCTGAGCGCCTGCTCGATGGTGGACCACGAGCGGTCGAAGGTCGCGGAGGTCAGCTGCTGCGCGGGGTTGGTGACGACGAACTCCTCGTTCTCGGCCATCATCTCGTGGGCGAGGTTCACGTAGTCGTTGGTGGACTTGTACAGCTCCACCAGGTACGACGGCCGCGAGCCGTTGTAGGGCTGGACCTGCTGCTCCCACAGGGCCTGGTCGATGATCTCGAGCGCCCCCTCGTCGTCGAACGCGAAGTGGGTGCCCTCGACGCCGTTGGTCATGAGCTGGAAGTTCGGCTCCTCGTGCAGGGCGTCCATCAGCGCCAGGGCGCCTCGCACGTCGGCCTCCTCGGGCAGGGTCTGCGTGGAGAAGGAGAACAGGCCGCCCATCCCGCCGTTGGTGTCCGAGACGATGCGGCGGGGCACGTCGGCGTAGGTGATGTCGTTGATCAGCGTCCACCGCACCTCGGTGTCGGGGCTGATCGACTCGGCGAGGCTGACGTAGTTCTTGGCCTCGAACAGGCCGGTGACGACGATGCCGCCCTTGTCCTGGGCGATGGCCTGCTGCTGGTTCTGCTTCTGCGTGGTGATGAACTCCTGGTTCACGCCGCCGGCCTCGTAGACGCCGCGGTACCACTCCATGGCCTGCTTCCACGGCTCGCTGATCGCGGCGGGGATCAGCTGCCCGGAGGCCTCGTCCAGCTGGAAGCGGTCGCCCGCCCCGAAGTAGCCGGCCAGGGTCCGGAAGGCGACGCCGAAGCTCTCCTGGCGGTCGATGAACCCCGTGACCTTCGCGCCGGTGCCGGTGGGGTCGCCCTCGGCGAAGGCCTTCGCCACGGCCTCGAGCTCCTCGATGGTGTGCGGGACCTCCAGGCCCAGGCGGTCCAGCCAGTCCTGCCGCACCAGCACGCCGTACCGCGCGACCTCCTTGACCATCGGCACCCCGTAGAGCACGCCGTCGATGCGGCCGGCGTCCAGGGTGGTGGGGTTGATCGCCGCGAGGTTCGGGTAGTCGGCCAGGAGGTCCTCGACCTCCCAGAACATCCCCGAGCTCAGCGCCTGGCGCACGGAGGAGGTGTTCCAGGAGATGTTGGTGGTGATGTCGGCGATGTCGCCGGAGGCGAGCACCGCGTTGATCTTCTCCTCCCAGGACGCCGCCGGGACCCACTGGAGCTCGAAGCTCTGCCCGGTGCTCTCCTGCAGGCCCTTCTCGACCGGGCCGCCGGCCTGCGGGGTGGTCGGCGTGTGCAGCACCGACATCCAGGTCAGGGGACGGGAGCCGTCGCCCCCGGTGCCGCCGGAGCTCCCGGAGCCGCAGGCGGACAGGCCGGCGGCGCCGGCGGCGGCCAGGGGGAGGGAGGACAGGACGTGTCGACGAGAGATCATCGGGGGCTGCTTTCTGCGAGGGGGACGGGCGGAGCGGGACGCGGGGGCGTCAGTTCACGGCCTCGTAGGCCTCGGTGAGCTCGGCGATGATGTCGTCCAGGCCCTGGCCGCGCAGGGTCTCGACGGTCGCCTCGTAGTCGGCCATCGTGGACTGGCCGGTGATGAAGGTGTTGTAGGCGTCGTTCAGGCCCTGCTCGATCGTGGACCACTGGGCGTCGTAGGTCTCCGAGGAGAGGGACTGGGCCGGGTTCGTGACCGCGAACTCGTCGTTCTCCGCCATCATCTGGTTGGCGAGGTTCACGTACTCGTTGGAGGACTTGTACTGCACCACCTGGTCGGAGGGGCGCGAGCTCGAGTACGGCTGGACCTGCTGCTCCCAGGCCGTCTGGTCGATGATGCTGATGACCCCGTCGGCGTCCTGCTCGAAATGGGTGCCCTCGACGCCGTTGGTCATGAGTTGGAAGGCCGGCTCGTCGAGGAGGGCGTCGATGAGGGTGAGGGCCCGGGCGAGGTCCTCCTCGCTCTTGAGGGTCCGGGAGTTGAAGGCCATCAGCCCGCCCATGCCGCCGGAGGTGTCCGAGACGATGCGGCGGGGGACGTCGGCGTAGGTGATGTCGTTGATCAGCGTCCACCGCACCTCGGTGTCGGGGCTGATCGACTCGGCGAGGCTGACGTAGTTCTTGGCCTCGAACAGGCCGGTGACGACGATGCCGCCCTTGTCCTGGGCGATCGCCTGCTGCTGGTTCTGCTTCTGGACGGTCACGAACTCCTGGTTGACGCCGCCGGCCTCGTAGACGCCGCGGTACCACTCCATGGCCTGCTTCCACGGCTCGCTGATCGCGGCGGGGATCAGCTGGCCGGAGGCCTCGTCCAGCTGGAAGCGGTCCCCGGCGCCGAAGTAGCCGGCCAGGGAGCGGAAGCCGACCGCGAAGCTCTCCTGGCGGTCGATGAAGCCGGTGACCTTCGCGCCGGTGCCGGTGGGGTCGCCCTCGGCGAAGGCCTTCGCGACCGCCTCGAGCTCCTCGATGGTGTGGGGGACCTCGAGGCCCAGGCGGTCCAGCCAGTCCTGCCGCACCAGCACGCCGTAGCGGGCCATCGGCTTCTGGAAGGGCACGCCGTAGAGCGTGCCGTCCAGGCGAGCCGCGTCGATGATGCGCGGGTCGATCGCAGCGAGGTTCGGGTAGTCCGCCAGATGCGGCTCGACGTCCCAGAACAGGCCGGACTTCAGCGGCTCGCGCACCGAGGCCATGCCCTGGTTGAGGGTGTTGATGTCCGCGAGCGAGCCGGAGGCGAGCGCCGCGTTGATCTTCTCCTCCTTGGAGGCGTCTGGCACCCACTGGAACTCGAAGTCGACGCCGGTGAGCTCCGCCAGCCCGGTCATGACGGGGCCGTCGGCATCGGGTGTGGTGGGGGTGTGCAGCATCGACATCCAGGTGAGGGTGCCGCCGCTGCCGCCGGAGCCGCCGGATCCGGAGCCGCCCGAGCCGCAGGCGCTGAGAGCGGCGGCGCCGAGGGCGGCGGCGGGCAGGGACGTCAGGAGGGTTCTGCGCTGGATCATGCCGGGGTTCCTTCCGGAGAGGGGGCTGCCCGGTCCGCGGTTCGGATCGGGCCGGAGGCGGACGCGTCGTCGCGCCGCAGGGTGTCGTTCTGGTCGGGGGCCGGCAGCGCGCCGCGCAGGATCGCGGCGACGGCGACGGCGGGCAGGGCGATGCCGAGCAGGGGGAACAGCGGGACGGCGAAGCGGAGCATGAGCGCCCAGCTGATCGCGACCCCGACGGCGGCGAGGATGCTCCAGTGCAGGGAGCCGATGCCCAGCAGCAGCGCCGTGGTGATCTGGCGGCGGATTCCGGTCACGTCCGTGGCGGCCATGACGAAGAAGACGTAGCAGCCGATCATCAGCAGGGCCCCGAGGGCCGCGAGGTTCGCCGCCCGCAGGTACCAGTCGGTGAGGCTGAGCAGGTTCACGCCGATCACGGCGCCGGCGCCCAGCAGCACCCAGCCCATGAGCATCGGCCGGATGCCCTGGGTGCGCAGGCTGCGCCAGACGGCACGGGCCGGCGGCGGGGTCTCGCCGTGGCGGAACCAGCGGTCCAGGTAGGCGGCCAGGGCGTAGCTGGCGGGGCCGAACCCGAGCACGCCCAGACCGAGCACGGTCACCAGCGTCCACAGCACGTTCAGCCAGATGATCCGCCAGAACCCGCCGAGCCAGCGGTTCAGGGTCGCGAACTGTTCGAAGGAGAAGAGCATGGGGGCACCTCCTGCCGGCGCGGGCCGGTCAGTACACGCCTTCCTCGCCGAGCTTCTTGGCCAGGGAGTTCGCCATCATCACGAGGATGAGCCCCACCAGGCCCTTGAACAGGCCCACCGCGGTCGCATAGGACAGCTGTCCGTTCTGGATGCCGGCGGTGTACACGTACGTATCGAAGATCTCGCCGACCTCGCGGTTCATCGAGTTCAGCAGCAGGAACATGTGCTCGAAGCCGAGCTCCAGGAAGTCGCCGATCGACAGGATGAACAGCACGATGATGGTCGCGCGGATCGCCGGCAGCGTGATGTGCCAGGTCTGCTTCCAGCGGTTGGCGCCGTCGATCTCCGCGGCCTCGTAGAGGTTCGGGTCCACGGCGGTCAGGGCGGCGAGGTAGACGATGGTGCCCCAGCCGGCGGTGCGCCAGATGTGCTGGAAGACGTACATCGGCCGCAGCCAGTCCGGATCCGTGAGGAAGCCGATCGGCTTCCCGCCGAGCGCGGCGATGAGCTCGTTGATCGCCCCGCCGTCGGTGGTGAGCATGACGTAGAAGATCGACACGACGATCACCCACGACATGAAGTGGGGGATGTAGATGATCGTCTGGATGCTGCGCTGGAAGAGCTTGGTGCGCACCTCGTTGAGCAGCAGCGCCAGGATGATCGGCACCGGGAACGAGATCACCATCAGCAGCAGCGAGAGCACCAGCGTGTTGCGCAGCAGCATCCAGAAGGTGTCCTCGGTGAACAGGCGCACGAAGTGCTCCAGCCCCACCCAGGGGCTCTCCAGGATGCCGAGGAACGGCTTGTAGTCCTGGAAGGCGATCACCAGCCCGCCCATCGGGACGTACTTGAACACCAGGAAGTAGGCGATGCCCGGCAGCGCCATGAGGTACAGCGTGCGCTGCTGCCAGATCCGGGTGCGGACGGGCCGGACGCGCAGTGCGGGCCGGTCCGGACGCCCGGTCGGTGCGGGGGTCGTCGCGACGGCACCGCTGGGGGGCGCGATCGATCTCTCTGCCGTCATCGGCCTTCCTTGCTCCTCGTCGAGTTCGGGAACACAGGGCCGATGAGAAACCGGTCTCCCGTGTGGCGACCAGTGTGCGGTGTGGGCCGCGTCATGTCAACGCTGCGCGGCGATCCGGTGCCCGGTGAAGGGGAGGTCGACCCGCGGTCTGCAGTCAATACGCAGGTCAGCGGCGTGATCACGATGCGATATCGGTCGCGGAGGGCGCTGTCGGGCCGTTCTGGAGGGGGTGCGGAGGCTGCTCTCGACCGCCCCGCGGGCGCCTGCTACAGTCGGTCCCGATCGCTGCGAGAAACCGGTTCCTGAGTACGTTTCCCACGTCGCTCGCGGCCGTGGCACCCCCGGGGCGCCCGCGCCGGCGGTCCCCGCACCCCCTGGCGAAGGAGTCAGCATGCACCGCCGTTCCAACCCGGTCCTCGACGCGGACTGGCCCGACCCCGATGCCATCCGTGCCGAGGGCGCGTTCTGGATGATCGCCTCGAGCTTCCACCGCGCTCCGGGGCTGCCGGTGCTGCGCTCGGAGGATCTCGTCACCTGGGAGCACGTCACCAACGCCCTGCCGGCCCTGCCGCCGCAGGACCATTACGCGCTGCCGCGCCGGGGCAGCGGGGTGTGGGCGCCCAGCCTCCGCGAGCACGCCGGGACCTACTACATCGTCTATCCCGACCCCGACCACGGGATCCTCGTGCTCTCGGCCCCGCACCCCGCGGGCCCCTGGAGCGCGCCGTGGACCCTGCTGCCCGGCCGCGGGCTCATCGACCCCTGCCCGGTGTGGGATGAGGACGGCCGCGCCTACCTCGTTCACGGCTGGGCGCGCTCCCGGGCCGGCGTGAAGAACCGTCTCACCCTCGTCGAGGTCACCCCCGACCTCACCGCCCCGCTCGGCGCCGGCGAGGTGATCATCGACGGCGACGCGCTGGGCATGACGACCCTCGAGGGCCCCAAGGCGTACCGCCACGACGGCTGGACCTGGATCTACGCCCCGGCGGGCGGGGTCGCCACCGGCCACCAGGTCGTCTTCCGGGCCCCGGACGTGCACGGCCCCTACGAGCACCGGATCGTCCTCGAGCAGGGCGACAGCGATGTCAACGGCCCGCACCAGGGCGCCCTCGTCGAGGACGAGGACGGCTCGCGCTGGTTCCTCCACTTCCAGGACCGCGGCGTCTTCGGCCGCGTGGTCCATGTCCAGCCGGTCACCATGGGCGAGGACGGCTGGCCGCGGATGGGCGAGCCGATCGACGACGTGCGCGGCCGCCCCGTCGCGCTCGTCCCCGTCGACGAGGACGGCGGGGAGTACACCGAGCCGATCCGCTCCGACGACTTCTCCGCCACGGTCCTCCACCCCCGCTGGCACTGGCAGGCGAACCCGCAGCCGGGCTGGTCCCGCCTCGCCGGCGACGGCCGCCTGCGGCTGGCCTTCGCCCCCAGCCCGCGCGGCGACCTGCGCGACCACGGCGCCGTGCTGGGCCAGCAGATCCCGGGCAGGCCCAGCACCTGGGAGGTCGAGCTGACCCTGCCCGGCCTGGGCCCCGATCAGGAGGTCGGGCCCGATGCCGAGCGCGCGGGGTTGATCGTGCTGGGGCGGAACTACGCCTGGGCGGGCCTGGAGCGCAGCCCCGCCGGGGTGCGCCTGGTGGCCCGGACCATGGCCGCGGACCAGGCCGACGAGGTCGAGGTCGCCGCCGTGGACCTGAGCGCGGATCCGCGCCGGGAGACGTCCGTCCACCTGCGGCTGGACGTCGACGCGGCCGGCCGCATCGGCATCACCGGCGCGGGCCGCACCCTGCTGACACAATGGCAGGCCATGGAAGGGCACTGGATCGGCGCCGAGATCGGCCTGTTCGCCGCCGGTGCAGGGCCCGTCCGCGAGGACCTCTCCGCGCGGGCGGCGAGCTTCGGACCCGTCCAGGTGCGACGCGAAGGACGTGATGCATGATGCCGCGAGGTGGAAGCGGGCCGACGATCACCCAGGTCGCCGAGGAGGCGGGCGTCTCCCGGGCGACGGTCTCGCGCGTGCTCAACGGCCGCAGCACGGTCGCGGCGGACATCGGCGAGCGGGTGCGCCAGGCCGCCGAGCGCCTGCAGTACCGCCCGAACCTCACCGCCCGGAACCTGTCCACCGGGCGCACCATGACCATCGCCCTGGTCGTCCCGGACCTCGGCAACCCCATGTTCCAGACGATCCTGCGCGGGCTGCAGCAGGCCGCCGAGCGCGACGGCTACAGCGTCCTGGTCGCCGAGGCCGGGGACGTGCGCCGCGAGGCCGAGGTCGTGCGCGAGGCCCGCAACCGCTGCGACGCCGTGGTGGTGGCCTCCCCGCGCACCGGCGACGAGACCCTGCGCGAGCTGCTCGCCCAGGTCGCGCCGGTGGTCCTCATCAACCGCCGCACCACCGTGCCGGACGTGGCCACCATCCGCGTGGACTACGCCCAGGGCATGACGCTGCTCATCGAGCACCTCGAGGCCTACGGGCACCGGGACTTCCTGTTCCTGTCCGGCCCCGAGGGGAGCGTCGCCAACCGGATCCGTCGCCAGGCGCTGGAGACGGCGAGCATGAGCGTGCCCGGGGCCCGGATCCGCACCCTGGACTGCGGCTCGAGCATGTCGGCCGGGTACCAGGCCGCCGACGGCGCGCTCGCCTCGGGCGCGACCGCGCTGCTCGCCTTCAACGACCTCGTCGCCTTCGGGGTGCTGGCCCGGCTCAACGAGATCGGCGTCAACGTCCCCGGGGACGTGTCGGTGACCGGATTCGACGGGATCGACCTCGCCCGCTTCGCGGTGCCCTCGCTGACCACCGTCGGCCAGCGCCAGCGCGACATCGGCGCCGAGGCCTGGGCGCTGCTGCTGCGTCGCATCACCGGCGGGGCCGAGGGCGGCGGCACGCTGCCCGGCATGAGCGAGCCCGATCTCGTGCTGCCCCCGCAGCTCGTGGTCGGCGACAGCACCGGTCGGGTCCCGCCGGCGCGCGTGCTCGGCGGCGACCGCGCCGCCCCGGGCGCTCCGGCCGCGGCCGACGGCGCCCTCGGCCAGCGGCTCGGCTGGGAGCTCGACGGCGAGGA
This sequence comes from Brachybacterium phenoliresistens, assembly GCF_039530785.1. Taxonomy (NCBI): domain Bacteria; kingdom Bacillati; phylum Actinomycetota; class Actinomycetes; order Micrococcales; family Dermabacteraceae; genus Brachybacterium; species Brachybacterium phenoliresistens. The sequence goes on along the minus strand of NZ_BAAAOW010000006.1, from coordinate 216,253 downwards.
ATGGACGCTCAGGCTGGGCGACCGCCTGGTGGCCGCGCAGGCCAGCGGCGCGGGGATGACGCCCGTGCACAGCCCCCGCCCGCACCTGCACCCCGTGCGCACCCTCGCCGGCATCGCCATGACCGGCACCAACCCCACCGACCATCGCCACCACTACGGCGTGTCCATGTGCAGCCCCGACGTCAACGGCACCACCTACTGGGGCGGGCGCACCTACGTCGAGGGCCGCGGCTCGACCCTGCTGGCCAACCATGGCCGCCAGGTCCTGGGCGCGGCCGAGGTCGAGGCCGGGGGCCGGGACCTCCTCCAGCCGGTGCGCTGGCACGGCCACGACGGCCGCGACCTGCTGCTCGAGCAGCGCCGCCTGTGCGCGTTCCTGCTGCCGGAGGAGGAGGGCTGGGCGCTGCGCTGGCGCAGCCGTCTGCGGGCCGATGCCGAGCCCGTCACCTTCGCCAGCCCCGCGAACCGCGGCCGCGTGGGCGCCGGCTACGGCGGCTTCTTCTGGCGCCTGCCCGATGCCGACGAGACCCGTGTGCTCGTCGAGGAGGGCGAGGGCGAGGCCGCCGCCAACGGCTCCCGCGGCGCCTACGTCATCATCCAGCGCCGCCACGGCGACGCCTGGACCAGCCTGATCCTGGTGCAGGACGAGCAGGCCCAGGGGCGCCTGGACCCCTGGTTCGTGCGCGCCACCGACTACGTCGGCGCCGGCTCCGCCCTCGCCTGGGACCATCCGTACTCGCTGCCGCTGGGCGGCTCGGTCGAGTTCGACATCGTCGCCGGGGTGCTGGACCGCGCGGCCGATGCCGCCGATGTCGCCCGGCTGCTGGCCGCCTGCCCCGCGCCGAGCGAGGACCCGGCCGCGGAGAGCGCCCGATGAGCGGCCCGGAGCGCCCCGCGCGCCGGCGCCGCGTGCTGCTGGCCGGGGATTCGACCGTCGCCCCGTACGTCGCCCCCGAGTTCCCGCTGTGCGGCTGGGGCGCGCACCTCGGGGCGGCGCTGAACGCCCTGCTCCCGCCGGGGGAGGGGCCCGTGCACGTGGTCGACCTCGCCAGGAACGGCGCCACCACCCGCAGCCACCGGGAGGAGGGGCTCTGGGGCGCCCTGCTCGGCGGGACGACGGCGGGGGACACGGTGATCCTCCAGTTCGGCCACAACGACCAGAAGCACGCCGACCTCGACGCCGCCGGCGGCTACACCGCCCACCTCGCGCGGATGATCCACGAGGTCCGCGAGCGCGGGGCGCAGCCCGTGCTGTGCACCCCGGTGGCCCGGCGCCACTACGCCGAGGGCCGACTGCTCGAGACCCACGGCGACTACCCCCGCGCCGTGCACGAGCTGGGCCGCACGCTCGACGTCCCGGTCCTGGACCTCCATGCCGAGACCCGGGCGCTGATCCTGGACCTGGGCGAGGAGGGCTCGCAGCGCCTGTTCGGGCGGATGGCCCCGGGCGAGAGCCCCCTGCGGCCCGACGGCCTGGTCGACGACACCCACTTCTCGATCGACGGGGCGATCATCGTCGCCGATCGCGTCGCCCCGCTGCTCGCCCCGCTGCTCGCGCCCGACCTCGCGCCCGACCTCGCGCCCGTGCCTGCAGCCCAGCGGGCCTGACCGGACCTCGGGCCCCACCCGACCCACCGAGCCCGACCGGACCCAGCGAGCCCGACCGGACCCACCGGGCCCGACCGGTTCGAGCCCGCCGACGGGCGGCAAAGTCCCGGTCCTTCCGCGGGATGTCAATCTGCGTCGCTTCAGCGGGGTCCGAAGCGACGCAGAATGACATCTCGCGGAGGGCGCCGCCTCCGGAGGGCCGCCACTGGAGGTGCCGCCCCGGGCGCGCCCCTGGAGGTGCCGGCCCGGGCCCGCCTCTGGAGGTTCCCTCTCGGGGGCCGCCCCGGGGGACGGGCCCCGTCGCGGGCTACGCGCGGGATGCGGCGCGGGCGCGGGGCGGGCCGGCGGCGATCATCGCCAGCGCGGCGGCGCCCAGCGGCAGCAGCACCGGGACGGTCAGCACTGCCGTCGCGACCACGACCATCGCGGCGACCGCGCCGGCGGTGCGGACGGGGTGCGCGGCGCAGTCCAGGGCCGCCTCCCGCAGGATCGGCCGGGCGCGGCCCAGGGACTGCGGGTCCCGCTCTCCGCGATCGGCATCGAGCGCCGCCCGGCCCAGCAGGGCGCAGAACCGGGCGCCGACTGCGCAGCTGCCGCCCAGGGCGAGCACGCCGGCGGCCGTCGCCGCCGCGGCGGGGAGCATCGGCGGCGACGTCGCCGCGACCCACAGCAGATCCACCGTGCCGACGGCCGCCGGGGCCAGCAGGATCAGCTGCCCGCGCAGCCCCGCTCCCAGCGCACGTCGGAGGGCCGCGCCGAAGACCCCGCGCACCGAGACCGCGAGCCCGCGCCGCCAGGCAAGCACGACCGCGCACAGCGCCGACGTCGCGGCGAGCGCCGTGAGCAGCGGAAGGCAGGCCAGCGCCCACAGGATGCCGAGCGCGACCACATCGGCCCCGCGGGCGAGGACCTCCCGCATCGTCCATCCGCCCTCGGCGCGCCCGCGGGAGCGCCGCGGCGCGGCCACCGCGCTCATCCCTTCATCCCCGACAGCACGACGCCCTCGAGGATGTAGCGCTGGGCGAAGAAGAACACGACGATCACCGGGGCGACCACCATCAGCGAGGCGGCCATGAGGAAGCCCCACTCGGTGCTGTAGAGGGACTGGAACGAGGCCAGGCCCAGGGCCAGGGTGTACTTGCTCGAGTCGCTGATGTAGATCAGCGGGTTGAACAGGTCGTTCCAGGTGGCCATGAACGTGAACACGCCCACGAGGATCAGCGCCGGCTTGGACAGCGGCAGGACGATCCGGGAGTACACGTACAGCGGGCTCGCCCCGTCGAGGTACGCGGCGTCGTCGAGGTCGTTGGGGATGGTCAGGAAGAACTGGCGCAGGAGGAAGATGTTGAACGCCCCGCCGGCGCCGAGGATCGCCGGGACCGTCAGCGGGAAGTAGGTGTTCAGCGCCCCCAGCTGCTGCCACAGCACGAAGGTGGGGATGAGGGTCGCCGCCCCGGGCAGCAGCAGGCTGCTCATGAGCGCGGCGAACACGATCCGGCGCCCGGGCCAGCGCATCCGCGCCAGGGAGAAGGCCGCCAGCGACGTCGACAGCAGCACCCCCGGCACCACGATGACCTCGAGCAGCAGGGTGTTCAGGAGGTACAGGCCCAGCGGCTGGGTCTGCAGCGCCCCCGAGAAGTTGCCCCAGGCGACGGGGCTGGGCCACCACTCGGGCGGGAAGGCGAACATCTGCTCGTCGGTCATCAGGGCGCTGCGCACCAGCCACAGGAACGGCGCCAGCGAGGCGAGGCCGCCCAGCGCCAGCAGGACGTGGACGACGATCCGGCCGATGCGCCGCATGCGGCGGTGGGCCTCGTCCTGCGGCCCCGTCGGCGCGGACCGGGGGGCGCCGGCGCGGGCCGGCGGGGTGCTCGTGACCGTGCTCATCGGGCTCGGCCTCCTTCGTAGAAGACGCCGCGCTGGGCGATGCGGAAGGTGATGACGGTGATGATCACGACGATCACGAACAGGATCCAGGCCAGGGCGCTCGCATAGCCCAGGCGGCCGTCGCGGAAGGCCGCGTAGTAGATGTTGAGCACGTAGAACAGGGTCGCGTTGTTGGGGCCGCCGCCGGTCATGACGAACGCCTGGTCGAAGACCTGGAAAGCGGCGATCATGCCGGTGATGAGGTTGTAGAGGATGATCGGGCTGAGGTAGGGGATGGTGACGTGGCGCAGCTTGTACCAGGCGCCGGCGCCGTCGACCTCGGCCGCCTCGTACAGCGAGCGGGGCACGCCCTGCAGGCCCGCCACGAAGATGAGCGCCATGTTGCCGCAGGCCCACACCGCCATCAGCGCGATCGACGGCACGGCCGAGCCCTCGCCGAACACCCACAGGGAGGTGGGCAGGCCGATGGCCCGCAGCACGGCGTTGGCGAGCCCGAAGTCCGGGTTGTAGATCCACATCCACAGCACGGCGCTGGCCACCGCCGGCACCAGCACCGGCAGGTAGAAGATGGTGCGCAGCACGCCCTTGCCGCGCACGTCCTGGTTCAGCAGCACGGCGATCCCGAAGGCGACGAGCATCGAGCCGGGCACCGCGATGATGGCGTACAGGAACGTGCGGCGCAGCGAGATCGGGAAGTACGGGTCCGCGGTGAGGATCTCGACGAAGTTGTCGACCCCCACGAAGCGGGGCGTCCCGCCGATGCTCCAGTCGGTGAGGCCGATGACGGCCGAGGCGATCATCGGCCCCACCGTGAACAGCAGGAACCCGAGGACGACGGGCGCGATCATGAGCGGGCCCCAGCGGCGCTCGAGGCGCTCCACGCCGGAGCGGCGGCGACGCCGCGGGGCCGGCGGCGGGGGCGCGGGCGTCGCCGCTCCCGCCCGCGGGGTGGTGGTCGTGGTGCTCACAGCGCGGCCTCCTCGTATCGGCCCTGCAGGAGCCCCTCGAGCTGGGAGTCGAGGGCGGCGCAGGCCTCCCGCGCCGGCGTCTCGCCCGACCAGGCGCTCGAGAGGATGTTGCCGATCTGGGTGTCGATGCGGTCGTAGTCCCGGATGGAGTAGTGCGGGGAGGGGATCGCCGCCTCGCGGGTGGCGTCGATGCATGCCTCCCGGTAGCCGGGCGGGTACACCTCCCCGGAGGTCCAGCGGGCGATGAACTCCTCGTCGCGGTAGCAGTGCTCCTGCACCGGCATCCACAGGCCGTTGGTGAACAGGGGGTTCACGTCCGGATCGGCGAGCATGTTCATGAGCTCCCAGGTCTCCTCGAGCCGCGGGCTCGAGGAGAAGACGGCGTTGGCGCCGGAGTACGTCATCACCGCCGGCTGCCCGAAGCTGGGCAGGACGGCGACGTCGTAGGGCATCTCGGTGCCGGTGAAGTTCAGCAGCTCCCACTGCCCGGTCGAGACCATGGCGACGCGTCCCGATCCCAGCTGGCCGGGGGCGTCGCCGCCGACGGACTGCATCTGGGCGGGGCTGGGCATCACCCGGTGCTCGTGGATGAGCTCCTGCACCCAGGTGACCACCTCGACGGCCTCCGGGGTGGAGAACAGCGAGCGCGTGCCCGCCTCGTCGAACACCGGGCAGCCGTTGGAGTGCAGCAGGTTGTACAGGCTCTGCGTGCCGGAGAGGCCGGAGACGCCGTAGCGCTCGATGCTCTGCGGCGCGAACCCCGGGTCCGAGGGGTGGCGGCCCTCGCGGTCCACGGTGAGGGCATCGGCCGCGGCGACGAAGCCGTCGGGGTCGAAGGCCTCGTCCAGCCGGGTGGGCGGGGCGACGCCGGCGGCCGCGCACACCTCGGGGTCGATGTAGAGCATGATCACCTCGACGGCGCTCTGCATGGTCCCGCTCCCCGGCGTCCACTGGTGGACGGCGCTGGGCATGAGCCCGGTCAGCTTCGGGTACCGGTCGCCCTGCGCGAAGAGGTCGTCGATGCGGCCGGCGGCGCCCAGGCGCATCGCCATGGCCTCGGGGAGGTAGCCGGCGTCGGGCTCGATGTTCCCGGCGACCAGGGCGTTGAGCTTGGTCGCGTAGTCGCCGGGGATGTGCTCGGCCACCGTGGTCACGCCGCTGGTCTCGGTGTACATGTCCATCACCGAGGTGACGGCGTCCTTCTCCTCGGGGGAGCCCCAGAAGGTGAAGCGCAGGGCGTCGGGGTCGGTGTCGGCCGTGAAGTAGCTGCAGCCGCTCAGGGCGGTCGGCAGCGAGATCCCCGCCGCGGCGATCCCGAGCAGGGACCGCCGCGAGGGGCGGGCGCCGCGGGGCGGCGCGGGCGGGCGGATGCCGGTGCGCGGGCGGATCGTCGCCATCGTCGATCCTGCGCTCAGGCCCCGGCGGCGGGGAGCCAGACCCGCATGGGGCCCACCTCCCGGTTCGCCCAGGCGTAGTAGGGGATCGCCCGCCAGGTGCACGGCGCGCCGGGCACGGCCGCCGTCGCGCCGACGGGACGGTAGGGCCACGGCGCGGCCACGTCGACCTGCGGGGCGGGGCTCGCCCAGCCGGCCACGTCCAGGGCGACCACCCCGTCGAGATCCTCCAGGGGATGCTCCGCGACCGGGGCGGCGGGATCCACCAGCGCATCGTCCACGAGGGCGGGGCCGGTCTGGTCGACCTGCTCGAGGGCGTAGACCAGCGGCCCGCGCTCCAGGGCGACCGCGCCGCGGGAGGCGTCCAGGCGGTGGGGCGCGCCGACGAAGCGGGCGCCCAGGTCCAGGCGCAGGGTCAGCTCCTCGCCGGCGACGAGCACCCGGCGGATCGTGTGCAGCCCCGGGCCCACCTGCTGGGTCCCCTCGCGATCCTCGAGCTCGGCCGATGCGGACCAGGCGGGCACGCGCAGGGAGAGCGCCGCCTCGCCGGCCGGGGCCTCCAGGATCCGCAGCCGCACCTGCCCGGCGTGCGGGTAGCCGGTGGCGACCTCGACGCTCAGCGCCTCCTCGCCCAGGCGCGCCGTCCACACGCCCTCGGCGTACTGGTGCAGCTGCAGGCCCTCGGCATCGGCCGTGGCGGCGTACTGGTCCAGGCTCGCCAGGGTGCGCATGACGTTGGGCGGGCAGCAGGCGCAGTCGAACCAGGCGCCGCGGCCGTTGACGGCCTGCGTCGCGGTGGTGGCGTGGGCCTGCGAGCGCAGCTGGAGGGCGTTGACGTAGAAGTACTCGGTGCCGCTCAGCGACACCCCCGGCAGGACCGCGTTGTACAGCGCCCGCTCGATGAAGTCGGCGTACTGCTCCCGGCCCGTGGCCAGCAGCAGGCGCCACGCCCACTGCACGGCCGCGATCCCTGCGCAGGTCTCCGCGTAGGCGCGGTCCGGTCCCAGCTCGTAGGGGTCGCCGTAGGCCTCGCCCTCCCAGCGCGAGCCCATGCCGCCGGTGACGTAGGTCTTGGTGGCGAGCATCGTCGCGAACAGCTCCTCCTGGCGGCCCAGGAGCTCCTCGTCCCCGTCCTCGATCGCGAGGTCGGCGACCCCGGAGGCCAGGTAGAGCGCCCGCACGGCGTGGCCCTCGACGGTCCGCGCCTCGCGGACGGGCACCCGGTCCGAGAAGTAGGTGGCGTCGCGGATCCCCTCGGCGAGGATCGCGCCGTGGCCGCGGCGCTCCAGCAGGAAGCGCGCCAGGTCCAGGGCGTCGCGGCGGCCGGTGTGCCGGTACAGCTCCACCAGCGCCATCTCGATCTCGGGGTGCCCGGCCACGCCCTCGTGGCGGCCCGGGCCGAAGACGCTCCCCAGGTGGTCGAGGGCCCGCAGCGACACCTCGAGCAGCGCGTCGTCGCCGGTGCACCGGGACTGGGCGACGGCCGCCTGGAACAGGTGGCCGTAGCAGTACAGCTCGTGGTTCCAGGCGAGGTTCGTGTACCGCTCCTCGACCCCGTGGCGCAGCTGGTGGACGCTGTTGAGGTAGCCGTCCTCCGCCTGGGCGGAGGCGACGACCGCGGTCACGGACTCCTGCATCTCCCGCAGCTCGGGGTCGTCCTCGCGTCCGATCTCGAAGGCGACGGCCTCGAGCCACTTGTAGGCGTCGGAGTCCTGGAAGATCGGCCCGCGGGCCTCGCCCTCCCGGGTCCCCGCCGCGATGCGGAAGTTGTCCAGGGTGCCGAACTCCTCGAGCTTGGCGTGCCCCTCGCGCAGGGCGACGGAGCGGTTGCGCTGCTGGCGCACGGACCAGAAGCCGCCGGTGATGCGGGCGTCGCCGGGGGCGAGCGGCCGCAGGCGCACGGGGGCGGTGGGGGCGACGGGCGGGGCCGTCCGGGCGGTGCGGGTGGTCGGGGCGGCGGTCGCGGTCGATGGTGCGGAGGTCATGCGGGGTGCTCCTCGGGGGATCGATGCGGTGGGACGTCAGGGCGTCAGGGGCTGCAAGGGCGTCGGGGGCGTCGGGACGGCATCAGGGGTCGCGGGTGCCGGCGGGCTCGGGCGGCCGATGGCGCGGGGCAGGGAGGGTTCCGGACGGGGCGGGCCTCCTCGATGAGGCACAGGGACGGAAACTAGGCAAACGTTTGCCGTCCGCCACAGTATGCGTCGACCGCTCCCGGGCGCGCAAGCCCTGGCGTACAGTTCTTCCATGTCCCCCCGCGCATCGTCCCCCGCCACGGTGAAGATCGGCGATGTCGCGCGCGCAGCGGGCGTCTCGCTCGGAACCGTCTCGAAGGCGCTCAACGGCACGGGCAGCCTGCGGGAGGAAACTCGTCGTCACGTCCAGGAGGTCGCGGATCGCCTGGGCTTCGTCCCCGATTCCCGGGGCCGGGGCCTCGCCAGCGGCCGCACCTACACGGTCGGGTTCCTCACCACGGACAGCTTCGGCCGCTTCACCCTGCCCATCCTCATGGGGGCGGAGGACGCCCTCTCCGTGGGCCGGATGGCGGTGATCCTCTCCGACACCCGCGACGACCGCGCCCGCGAGGAGCACCTGGTGCGCTCCCTGCGCGGGCGGCGGGTGGACGGCCTGGTCGTCACCGGCCGCTCCACCGACGAGCGCGCCCGGGTCGACATCGACATCCCCGTGGTCTACGCCTTCACCCGCCCCGACGATCCCGAGCAGTGCGCGGTGCTCAGCGACGAGGCCGCCGGCGCCGCGCTCGCCGCCCGGCACCTGCTGTCGCTGGGACGCTCCCGGATCCTCCACGTCACCGGCCCGCAGCGGCACCGCTCGGCGCGGGTGCGGGCCGAGGCCGTCGTCGACACGGCCGGGGACGCCCTGGTGGGCGAGCCGATGTTCGGCACCTGGAGCGAGGAGTGGGGCCGCCGCGCGATCGACATCGCCCTCGCCTCGGGCCTGGACGTCGACGCCGTGTGCTGCGGCTCGGACCAGATCGCCCGCGGGGTCCTGGACCAGCTGCACGAGCGGCGCATCGCCGTGCCCGAGCAGGTCGCGGTCACCGGCTACGACAACTGGGACGTGATGGCCCTGGCCGCCCGCCCGCCGCTGACCACGGTCGACATGAACCTCGGCGAGGTGGGGCGCCGCGCCGGCGAGATGCTGCTGGAGCTCATCGACGGCCGCGAGCCCGCCCGGCGCGAGATCATCGTCCCGCCCCGCCTGGAGATCCGCGGCTCGACCGTCTGAGGGGGCTCGAGCCGCGGCTCCGGCGGGCGCTCAGAAGAGGTACGTCTCCACGTACGCGTTGCGGAACGTCCCCTGCGGGTCCAGGCGCTCGGCGAGGGCCTGGAACTCCGCCAGGCGCGGGTAGCAGGCGCGGACCTCCTCGGGCGGCGTGGTGAAGACCTTGCCCCAGTGCGGCCGCGGCGAGAACGGGGCGAGCGCCGCCTCGATCTCCGGCAGCAGCGCCTCGACCTCGTCCGGCATCTGCTTCCACGTGAAGTGGACCAGCGCGCTGTCGCGGTCGTGGGCGGGGGAGAGCCACAGGTCATCGGCCGCGACCGTGCGCACCTCGGAGGCGTGCAGCAGCGGGCGGATCCGCTCGCCCAGCGGCATGACGGCCGCGAGGGCGTCGGCGATCTGCGCGCGCGGCACGTAGTACTCGCTCTGGATCTCCTCGCCGTTGGACGGCGTGAACTCGAGGCGGAAGTGCGGGAGGCGCTCGTGCGAGGGCCCGGGCGCCCCGGTCTGGTCGGTGCAGAAGTCGCCGGGCATGCCGGGCAGCGGGTGCATCGGACCGGAGGCCAGGCGCGCGCCGTGCCACACCTCCGGGAAGGGGGACTCCGGATCGGTCGGCAGCCCGGGGGACCCGGCGGCCTCCGCGGCGGCGGCGCGCTGGGCGGCGTCCCCGGCGAGGACGGCCTGCTTCGCCCAGATCTGCGCGCCCGTGCCGTCCCAGTGGTGGAAGATGCTCACGCTGTACGCGCCGGCGAGCACGGCGTCCAGCCCCGCGCCGCGCAGCTCCTCGGCCGGCAGGTCGAGGTAGACCCGCTGGCGCACGTCGAAGGCGGGGACCACGTCGAGGGTGAGGTGGGTGGCCACGCCGAGGGCGCCGAGGGCGAGCACGGCGCCGCCGAAGACCGCCTCGTCCCCCTCGCGGCTCAGCGAGACGATGTCCCCGCCGGCGGTGACGAGGTCGATCGCCCGCACCGAGGCGGCGAGGGCCTGGTTGCGGTCCCCGGAGCCGTGGGTGCCGGTGGCGCTGGCGCCGGCGACGGAGATGTGGGGGAGCGAGCCGGTGTTGGCCAGCGCCAGGCCGTGCCGGCCGAGCTCCAGGGCGAGGGTGCCGTAGCGGACGCCGGCGGCCACGCGCACGGTGCGGGCGGCGGAGTCGACCTCGATCTCCTCGGGCAGCCCCGCCAGGGTCACGAGGTCCGCGTCCGATGCCGCCACGCGCGAGAACGAGTGCCGGGTTCCCAGGGCGCGGATGCGCCCTGCGCGGGCGACCACCTGCTGCAGCTCCGCCACGGTGCGCGGGGCGTGCAGGGGGCCGGGGCCGTAGTCGACCGTCCCGGACCAGCTCAGGCCCGGGCGGGCATCGGACGCGGACATCTCAGAACCCCTGGGCCAGGCGGTGGAAGACCTGGTTGGTGCGCAGGTCCTGGGCGAAGCCGCGCACGGTGGTGCTCTCGTCGATGACGGCGAGCTCGATCCCGGCGATCTCCGCGAGGTCCTCGAAGACCTCCAGGCCCAGCGCCGTGGTCATCACGGTGTGGTGGGCGGCGCCGGCGGTCAGCCAGCACTCGGCGGAGGTCGCGAAGTCGGGGCGGGGCTCCCACACGGCGCAGGCCACGGGGAGGTTCGGCAGCTCCGCATCGGGCTCGACGACGTCGACGACGTTCGCGACCAGGCGGAAGCGCTCGCGCATGTCCGAGAGGGCCACGACCACGGCGGTGCCGGGGTCGGTGGTGAACTTCAGGCGCACCGGGTCCTCGCGGTCGCCGATGCCCAGCGGGTGGATCTCCAGGCTGGGCTTCTGCGTGGTGAGCGAGGGCGAGACCTCGAGCATGTGGGCGCCGAGGATCTTCTCGCCGCCGGGGGTCATGTCGTAGGTGTAGTCCTCCATGAGGGACGCGCCGCCGGGCAGGCCGTAGCCCATCACGGCCGCCGCGCGCACCAGGATGGCGGTCTTCCAGTCGCCCTCGGCGCCGAAGCCGTAGCCGTCGGCCATGAGGCGCTGGACCGCGAGGCCGGGCAGCTGCTTCAGGCCGCCGAGGTCCTCGAAGTTGGTGGTGAAGGCGCCGAAGCCGCCCTCCTCGAGGAAGGTGCGCAGGCCCAGCTCCTGGCGGGCGCCGTAGCGCAGGGACTCGTGGCGCTCCCCGCCCGCGCGCAGCTCGGGAGCGACCTCGTAGGTCTCCTCGTACTCGGCCACGAGGGCGTCGATCGCGGAGTCCTCGACGGCGTCGACCACGGCGACGAGGTCGTTGACGCCCCAGGTGTTCACGGAGACGCCCAGGCGCAGCTCGGCCTCGGTCTTGTCGCCCTCGGTGACGGCCACGTTGCGCATGTTGTCGCCGAAGCGGGCGAGCTTCAGGGAGTGCATCTCGGCCCAGCCGGTGGCGGCGCGGGCCCATCGGCCGATCTTCTCCTGCACGTGCGGGTGGCTCGCGTGGCCGACGACGGTCTTGCGCGCCACGCCGAGGCGGGAGGCGATGTACCCGAACTCGCGGTCGCCGTGGGCGGCCTGGTTGAGGTTCATGAAGTCCATGTCGATGCTGTCCCAGGGCAGCTCGACGTTGGCCTGGGTGTGCAGGTGCAGCAGCGGGGTCTGCAGGGCCTCCAGGCCCAGGATCCACATCTTCGCGGGGGAGAAGGTGTGCATCCAGGCGATGACGCCGACGCAGGCCGGGTCGGCGTTGGCGGCCAGCGCCACGTCGCGGATCGCGTCGCGGTCGGTGAGGACCGGCTTCCAGACGATCTTCACGGGGATGTCGGAGGCGGCGTCGAGCGTCTGCGCGATGGTCTGCGACTGCTCGGCGACCTGCTCGAGCGTCTCGGGGCCGTAGAGGCCCTGGCTGCCGGTGAGGAACCAGATTTCGCGGGTCTCGAAGGGGTTGTGCACGAGGGCTCCCTCGGTCGTGTCTGTACGGGGTCGGTGCGCCTCGGCCGTCGTCGGCGGGCACCACCCCAGTGTGAACGTTCACATCCTGGGCTGTCAAGACGCGCGCGACCCCCGGCCGCGCCGGAGGCGGGCCGGGGGCGGGCCGGGGGCGCGTCGGGGGAGCATCGGGCGCCCGGAGCGGCCTGCCCCGGGATGCACGGAAGGGGCCGGTCCTCGGACCGGCCCCTTCCCGGGGTGCGTGCCGCCGCCTGCGGCGCGGCGGCTCAGCGCATCGTCACTCCTGCGCGTCGCGGCGCGGGGCGGAGCCGCCCACGGCGCCGGAGCCCTCGCCCTTGGGGCGCTTGAAGGCGCCGCGGGTGCGGGAGAGGCGGTAGTCGATGCGATCGTCCACGAAGGTCTCCAGCTCGCTGCTCTCGGCGAAGCTCGAGGACAGCTCGCCGGTCAGATGCGAGGTCAGGGCCTCGAGCCGCTGCGTGCGCTCGTGCTGCTGGAGCACGGCGTGGTCCAGGCCCAGGGCCTTGACCAGAGCGATGCACATGAGGATCAGGATCACGCTGAAGGGCAGCGCCGTCACCAGCGAGCCGGCCTGCAGCGAGGTGAGCCCGCCGGACAGCAGCAGGGCGATCGCGAGGAAGCCCTCGAGGCAGGCCCACAGCACGCGGGACCAGATCGGCGGGTTCGGGTGGCCGCCGGAGGCGAGCATGTCCACTACCAGCGAGCCGGAGTCCGAGGAGGTGATGAAGAAGATCGTCACCAGCACGATGCCGAGGATCGACAGCAGGCCCGTCAGCGGGAAGTCCTCGAAGATGCGGAACATGGACTCCGGGGCGGTGATGTCGCCCAGGTCGCCGGCGCCGAACCACTGGCGGTACAGGCCGTTGCCGCCCCAGATCGAGAACCAGATCATGCCCACGAAGGAGGGCACCAGCAGCACGCCCGCGATGAACTCTCGCACGGTGCGGCCGCGGGAGATGCGCGCGATGAACACGCCCACGAAGGGCGCCCAGGCGATCCACCAGCCCCAGTAGAACAGGGTGTTCCCGGAGAACCACTCCTGGGCCTCGGGGGAGCGGTCGTAGGCGCCCACGTCCAGGGTGATGTGGAAAAAGTTCGTGAGGTACACGCCGAGGGCCTCGACGAAGTTCTGCATGAGGAAGACCGTCGGCCCGAAGATCAGCGCGACGATCATGAGCAGCCCGGCGAGGGAGAGGTTCGCGTTGGAGAGCCACTTGATGCCCACGCCGACGCCGCTGACCACGCTGAGCGTGGCCAGGAAGGTGATCACGACGATCAGCACGATGAGGAAGCCGTTGCTGGCCTCGCCGACCACGCCGATGGCGGACATGCCGGCCGCGATCTGCTGGACGCCCAGGCCCAGGGAGGTCGCGATGCCGAAGACGGTGCCGAAGATCGCCAGCACGTCGATCACGTCGCCGACCCAGCCCTTGACGCGCTCGCCGAAGATCGGCTCGAGGGCCCAGCGGATCGAGACGGGGCGGCCGCGGCGGTGGATCGCATAGGCCAGCGCCAGGCCGATGACGGCGTACGCCGCCCAGGGGTGCAGGCCCCAGTGCATGAAGGTCTGGGCCATGGCCAGGCCGGAGAGCTCGACGCCCTCGCCGTTCCAGCCGGGCTTCGCGTTGCCCGTGGTGTAGCCCAGCGGCTCGGCCACGCCGTAGAAGACCAGGCCGATGCCCATGCCGGCGGCGAACAGCATCGCGAACCACGAGAACAGGCCGAACTCCGGGGTGTCGTCGTCCCGGCCCAGCCGGATCCGGCCGTAGGAGGACAGCGCCAGCACGATGGCGAAGGCCACGAAGCCGCCGATGGCCAGCATGTAGTACCAGCCGAGGTCCGCGACGATCCAGCCCTGCAGGCCGGTCATGACCTTCGAGGAGGTCTCGGGGAAGAGCACGGAGAGCATCGCGACGGCGAGGATCACGATCAGCGCCGGCCAGAACACGGCCGGCGCGATGGTCCCGGCGCCGATGCGCGCGCCCTGCCGGCGCAGCTTCGCGGTGATCTCCTCGTCGGTGTCGTCCTCGGCGATCTGCATGGAGCGGGGGAGATGGACGGTCTCGGGGAGGTGCTCCGGCCAGGCGGTGGGGTCCGTGACGGCGGGACCTCCACCTCCGTTCTCGGCCGTGTCGGAGTCGGTCATGGCAGTCCCTTTCCCTGGCGTCACGTATGAAAGTCGTTTCCTCTACGGTGTCCAGCCTGTGCCGTACTCAGCGAGCTTTCAAGTTCCCGCCGTGATGTCGACCACACGGGAGCGCATCATGCCAGGTCACAGCGATGACGTGGAGGATCTGACATGAGAGCGCCCCGACATCTCCGGGGAGTTGACGGGGCGCTGGGTCCGTGCGGGGACGGCTCAGGCGTCCTCTCCCGCCGCCGCGGGCTGGCCGTAGACGTTCTGGTAGCGGTCGAAGAGCGCGTCGATCAGCTCGGGCGCGATGGGCAGCGGATCGCCCAGCTGGCGGGAGATGTGGACCGTGCGGGCCACCTCCTCGCACATGACCGCCGCCTTGACGGCGTCGCGGGCGTCGGAGCCGATGGTGAACGGGCCGTGGTTCTGCATGAGCACGGCGCGCGAGCGGGAGCCCTGCAGGGTCTCCACGATGCCGCGGCCGATGGAGTCGTCGCCGATGATCGCGAAGGGCCCCACGGGGATCGGCCCGCCGAACTCGTCGCCCATCATCGTCAGCACGCAGGGGATCTCCTCGCCGCGCGCGGCCCAGGCCGTCGCGTAGGTGGAGTGGGTGTGCACGACCCCGCCGACGTGGTCCATGTGCGCGTAGACGTATGCGTGGGCGGCCGTGTCGGAGCTGGGCTGGAGGTGCGCGGGGGTGCCGTCCTCGATCTTCTTCCCGTCCAGGGTGCACACGACCATGGCGTCGGGGGAGAGCGCGTCGTAGGAGACGCCGGAGGGCTTGATGACGAGCAGGCCCGGCACGTCCTCCTCGCCGTCGACGGCGGGGACGCGCTCGGAGACGTTGCCGGCGGTCCACACGACCAGCCCGTTGCGGGGCAGCTCGGCGTGCAGGTCGCTGACGCGGCGACGGGTCGCGGCCACGGCCTCCTGGACGCTGTCGGGCAGGTCGGACAGGACGATGGTCATCGGGTCTCCTTGTCGGGGATGAGGTCGCCGGCGAGCCGCTGCACGGGCAGCGCGGCGCGGTAGGCGTCGAGCCAGCGGGCGTAGCCCTCGGCGCCGACGGGATCGGGGGCGGCGGTCTGCGTGGAGCGATGCGCGAAGATCCGGGTGCGCAGGTGCTCGTCCAGGCTCGCGGTGGAGCCGGCCGCGCGCTCGGCGGTGTAGGCGGCCAGCAGGGCCATGCCCCAGGCGCCGCCCTCGCCGGCGGAGTCGTCCACGGCCACGGGGGTGCGCAGAGCATCGGCCAGGATCTGCTGGGCGACGCCCTTGGTGCTGAAGATCCCGCCGTGGGCGTAGAGGGTGTCCAGGCGGACCTTCTCCTCCTCGAGGAGGATCCGCATGCCCGTGGCGAGGGCGCCGAAGGCGCCGTACAGGTGGGCGCGCAGGAGGTTGGGGAGGGTGAAGCGCGCCTCCTGGGAGCGCACCAGCATCGGCCGGCCGGACTCGACGCCGGTCTGGTGCTCCCCGGAGAGGTAGTTGTAGCTGATCAGCCCGCCGGCATCGGCCTCGCCCTGGAGGGCCAGCTCGAATAGCGGCGCGTACAGCTCGCCCGGGTCCTTCGCGGCGCCGATGAGCGCGGAGAACTCCGCGAGCACCCGCAGCCAGGCATCGAGGTCGCCGGTGCAGTTGTTGGTGTGGATCATCGCGACCGGGTCGCCCGCGGGCGTGGTCACGAGGTCGACCTCCTCGCGCGGGGCGGAGAGCTCGCCCTCCAGCACGACCATCGCGAAGGCGCTCGTGCCCGCGCTGACGTTGCCGGTGCGCGGGGCGATCGCGGAGGTGGCGACCATGCCGGTGCCGGCGTCGCCCTCGGGGGCGGCCAGCACCGCGCCGGGACGCAGGGTCCCGCTCGGGTCCAGCAGGCGGGCGCCGTCCTCGGTGAGGGTGCCGGCGTCCTCGCCCGCCACGAGGATCTCGGGCAGGATCTCCGTCAGCGGGCGGCCGATGTCCTGCAGCTCGGGCAGCGCCTGGGCCTTCGCGAGGCGCTCGGCGTCCCAGCCGCGCCCGTCGGCCGAGATCGGGAACATGCCGGAGGCGTCGCCCACGCCCAGCACGCGCCGGCCGGAGAGGCGCTCGTGGACGTAGCCGGCCAGCGTGGTGAGGGCGGCGATGCGGGAGACGTGGTCCTCGCCGCCGCGGGCGGCGTGCAGCAGGTGCGCGATCGACCAGCGCAGGGGGATGTTGCGCCCCAGCAGCTCGGACAGGATCCCGGCCGCCTCGCCGGTGTAGGTGTTGCGCCAGGTGCGGAAGGGGGTGAGCAGCGCGCCCTCGGCGTCCAGGGCGAGGTAGCCGTGCATCATGGCGGAGACGCCGAGGCTGCGCACCTGGGCGAGCTCGGTGCCGTGCTCCTCGCGCACGCGCCGCGCGAGGTCGGCGTAGCAGGACTGCAGCCCCGCGTGGACGTCCTCGAGGGAGTAGGTCCAGCTGCCGTCCTCGAGGCGGTTCTCCCAGGCGTGGGAGCCGGTGGCCAGCACGGTGCCGGCGTCGTCCACCAGGGCGGCCTTGATGCGGGTCGAGCCGAGCTCGATGCCCAGGTGCGCCGCGCCGGAGCCGATGAGGGCGGCGGGGGAGGGGGCGTCGTGCG
Organism: Brachybacterium phenoliresistens; assembly: GCF_039530785.1. NCBI lineage: Bacteria > Bacillati > Actinomycetota > Actinomycetes > Micrococcales > Dermabacteraceae > Brachybacterium > Brachybacterium phenoliresistens. The sequence goes on along the minus strand of NZ_BAAAOW010000006.1, from coordinate 199,533 downwards.
GGGCCACGTCGTCGTGTGTCATGGGGTCATCGAACCAGCCGGGCACCCCCGATGTCAACGTTCACATCGGGGTGCCCGAGGGCCTCGGCGCGCCAGGGCCGAGGAGCCGCGGATCACGACTCGGCAACGGTGCGGATCGAATCCGCTGGTCATGATGTCAACGTTCACATTCATGGCTGCCGGTTCTGCCTCGACGTGTTGACGCCATGTATGCAACGTTGTAAGTTCACTCCACGTATCGAGCCCATCGGGACTCCGGACCGCAGCGACCCGCTGTGCGCCCGGCCCCCACCACGAAGAGGTGGACAGGATGACGCACCTTTCTGCCGGCCCCAGCGCCGGACCGCCCCGATCCGCCGGCATCGACCGGCGGTCGCTGCTGCGAGGCGCAGGCGGCCTCGGAGCCCTCGGGGCCCTCGGGGCGCTCGCCGGCTGCGGCGGCGCCGCCGCCCGCCCCGCCGACGACATCGCCTTCTGGCACCTGCTCTCGGGGCCCGACGGCGTGACCATGAGCGAGCTGCTGGACGGCTACATGGCCACCGACGGCGCCGCCTCGGTGACCCCGACGGTCCTCGCCTGGGGATCGCCGTACTACACCAAGCTCGCGATGGCCTCCGCCGGCGGTCGCGCCCCGGATGTCGCCGTCATGCACGCCGCCCGCATCCCCGGCTACGCCCCGGGCGGCCTGCTGGACGAGTGGGACCTGGACCTGCTCGGCGAGTTCGGCGTGCGCCAGGAGGACTTCCCGGAGCTGATCTGGGACAAGATGATGGTCGACGGCAAGCTCCTGGACATCGCCCTGGACTCGCACCCCTTCGTCATGTACTACAACACGGAGATCGCCGAGGCCGCGGGCCAGCTGGGCACCGACGGGCTGCTGCTGCCCGTCTCCGGTCCGGACGAGTACCGCGAGCAGCTGCTGGCGCTGGGCGCGAAGGCCCCCAGCGGGTTCGGCCTCTCCTGGGGGTACCTGGGCGACGGCTCCAACCAGTGGCGCATGTTCTGCACGTACTACACCCAGCTCGGCGGCACCATCGAGCTGCCCGAGGGCGGGACGATGCAGTACCAGGAGGAGCTGGCGATCGAGGCGATCGAGTACATCCTCTCGCTGATCGACGGCGAGGTCGGCAACTCCTCGCACGACGGCGGCACCGCCATCTCCGAGTTCGCCACCGGCGGGAGCGGCGCCTTCTACGGCGGCGTGTGGGAGATCGGCAGCTACCGCAACGAGGGCGTCCCCTTCGACATGCAGGTCATCCCCGGCGTGCTGGGCAAGCCTGCCGCCTACGCGGACTCGCACTCCTTCGTGCTGCCGCACCAGAGCTCCCCGAACGAGGAGCGCCGGCGCAACGTCCACGCGATGGTCGCGTACATCCTGAAGAACTCGATCCAGTGGGCCAACGCCGGGCATATCCCGGCCTACAGCCCCGTGGTCCAGGACCCGGCCTATGCCGAGCTCGTCCCGCAGTCGCACTACGCCGAGGCCAGCGACTACCTGGTCTACGACCCGCCCGCGTGGTTCACCGGCTCCGGCAGCGACTTCCATACCTACTTCGGCAACGACATGCAGAACGTCTGGGCACGCCGCGCCGAACCGCTCGAGGGCTGGAACGCCTTCGTGGCCCGTATCGACGACCTGCTCGCCAAGCCGAGCCCGATGTGATCCAGCCCGTCGAAGGAGACGACCGATGACCACTGCTGACGGTCTCGCCGCACCGAGCGGCGCCCGCACCGGCTCCGTGCCGGCGGGGGACACCTCGCACCTGACCGAGGGGCGGCGCGCCCGGCGCCGCACCGACACCCTGCGCGGGTGGCTCTACTGCGCACCGTTCCTCATCGCCTTCGGGCTCTTCCTCATCTGGCCCACCATCTACGGGTTCTGGATGAGCTTCACCGGGACCAGCCTCGCCGGCACCAACACTCAGTTCGTCGGCCTGGACAACTGGGTCGAGGCCCTCGGCGACGCCAACGTGTGGACCTCGCTGGGCAACACCGTCTGGTTCACCCTGCTCTCGACCGTCCCGCTGGTCGTGGTCGCGCTCGTGCTCGCCGTGCTGGTGAACACCGGCCTGCCCGGCCAGTGGCTCTGGCGGCTCTCGTTCTTCCTGCCGTTCCTGCTGGCCTCGACCGTGGTCTCGCAGTTCTGGGTGTGGATGTACAACCCGCAGCTGGGACTGGTGAACACCTTCCTGGGCTGGTTCGGCATCACCGGTCCGACGTGGCTGCAGGACCCGAGCACCGCCATGGTCGCGGTCGTCATCACGACCGTGTGGTGGACCGTCGGCTTCAACTTCCTACTCTACCTCGCCGCGCTCCAGAACATCCCGGAGTCGCTGTACGAGGCGGCGTCCCTGGACGGCGCGGGCGCGTGGCGGAAGTTCCGCTCCATCACGCTGCCGCAGCTGGCCCCGACCACCGTGCTGGTGCTCGTGCTGCAGGTCCTCGCCTCCCTCAAGGTCTTCGACCAGATCTTCCAGATGACCGGCGGCGGCCCCGGCGGCTCCACGCGCCCCGTGCTGCTGTACATCTACGAGGTCGGCTTCACCGGCTACCGCCTCGGGTACGCCTCGGCCATCTCCTACATCTTCTTCTTCCTGATCATCATCATCTCCATCGTGTACATGGTGATCGCGTCCCGACGGAGCGTGAAGGCATGACCGCAGCGACCCCGACCCTGTCCCGTCCCGGCCCGGCGGCCCCCGCCGGCGCCTCGTCCCTCGGCCGTCGCAGGAAGAAGATCCCGCCGGCGCGCATCATCGCCTTCGTCATCCTCGTGGTGCTGGCCTTCGCCTGGCTCGTCCCGGTGCTGTGGGCGGTGCTCACCTCGCTGAAGACGGAGGCCGAGGCCGCGGCGATGCCCGTGTCGATCTTCCCCGAGAGCGGCTTCACGCTCGCCTCCTACATCGAGGTCCTCAGCGCCGGCCGCGTGCCGCGCTGGGCCTGGAACAGCCTGTTCACCTCGGCGATGGTCACCCTGATCACCGTGATCATCTCGTCCCTGGCGGGCTACGCCCTCTCGCGGATGCGGTTCACGGGCCGGAAGATGATCATCTCGCTGATCCTGGCCTCGATCATGATCCCGGGCCAGATCCTCATCGTCCCGCTGTTCCAGCTCATGCTCTCGCTGAACCTCGTGGACACCTACTGGGGCATCATCCTCCCGCAGGTGGTCGCGGCCCCGATGGTCTTCATCCTCATGAAGTTCTTCGACCAGATCCCCTACGAGCTCGAGGAGGCCGCCCTCATGGACGGTGCGAGCCGGTTCCGGATCCTCATGAGCATCATCCTGCCGCTGTCGCGGCCGATCCTCGGTGCGGTCTCGATCTTCGTGTTCATCGGCGCCTGGAACAACTTCCTCTGGCCGTTCATCGTGGTCAACGACGCGAACCTGATGACGCTGCCGACGGGTCTGCAGACCGTCATCAGCGCCTACGGCATCCAGTACGCGCAGAACATGGCCCAGGCCGTGCTCGCCGCGCTGCCCCTGATCGTGGTGTTCCTGTTCTTCCAGCGCCAGATCATCAAGGGCATCTCCACCACCGGCATCGCCGGCACCTGAGCCGCCCGGCCGATGTCTCCCGGCCCCTGCCCGCCCGCCGCGCCGACCGCGCGACGGGCGGGCAGTGCCGTGTGGGCCGACGAGTGCCGGATTCCGAGCCCGGATCGGCCCCTCTGCGGCTCGCCACCCGGCACTCGGCGAGCCGATGTCTCCCGGCCCCTGCCCGCCCGCCGCGCCGACCGCGCGACGGGCGGGCAGTGCCGTGTGGGCCGACGAGTGCCGGATTCCGAGCCAGGATCGGCACCTCTGCGGCTCGCCATCCGGCACTCGCCGGCTCGCCACCCGGCGCCCGCCGGCTCGCCGGGTCAGCCCTTCAGGCCGGTGCCGGTCACGCCCTCGACGATCTGGCGCTGGAAGACGAGGTACAGGGCGACCAGCGGCAGGGCGGCGAGGATGGCCCCGGCCTGGATGTCGGCGTAGCGCTGCCCGAAGGAGCCCTGCACCGTGGCGAGGCCGACGGGGATCGTCATGAGATCCGGGTTGGAGATGACGAACAGCGGGAGCATGAGGTTGTTCCACACGCCCACGAAGGTCAGCACCGCGACGGCGGCGATCACCGGCCGTGACAGTGGCATGATGACGCGCCAGTAGATCTTCCACAGGCCGGCGCCGTCGATGCGGGCGGCCTCCTCGAGCTCCCGGGGGATCCCGTCGAAGAACTGCTTGAAGATGAAGACCGCGATCACCGCCGGCACCTGCGGGAAGATCACCGCCCAGTAGGTGTTCAGCAGGTTCATCCAGCCGAGCATCTGGAAGGTCGGCACCACGAGGACCTGGCCGGGGATCATGATGCCCAGCAGGATCAGCAGCATCACGGCGTTGCGGCCGCGGAAGACCAGCCGCGAGAGCGCGAAGGCGCACATGGAGGCCAGCAGCAGCGTGAGCACCGTGGTGAGGATCGAGGTGATGGCGCTGGCGAGGTACCAGTTCCAGATGTCCCCGGCGCCCAGCAGCGTGGCGTAGGAGTAGAACGTCGGGCTCCAGTCCTGGAGGATCTCCGCCGCGCCGAGAGCCGCGGTGCCGTTGTCGGACAGCGAGGTCTTCAGGGCGAACAGGCTCGGCACCAGCCAGAGGACGGCGAAGACCGCCAGCACGATCGCGGAGACGATGCGGAAGGTGCTCCCGCTGGAGGAGCCGGGCCGGGCCGGGCGCTGCGCCGGGGCGGCGGCGCTGATCGCGCCCTTCATGCCGGAGGGGGGTGCGGTGGCGGACATGTCTCAGACCTCCCCGGCGCGCCGGGACGCCATGGACTCGGCCACCTGCCGGATCACGGCGATGGCGACGATGATGAAGAACAGCAGCACCGAGGCGGCCGAGGCCGCGCCGATCCGGTTGTCGGTGAACGCGGTGTCGGTGATGAGCTGCAGCGAGACGCGGGTGGAGATGCCGGGCCCGCCGGCGGTCATGAGGAAGACCTGGTCGAAGATCTTCAGGCTGGCGATGATCTGCAGCAGGATCACGAGCGTCGTGGTGCGGTTCAGCAGCGGCAAGGTGATGCGCAGGATCTGCTGTCCCGGGGAGGCGCCGTCGACGGCGGCGGCCTCGTACAGCTCCCGCGGGATGTCCTGCAGGCCCGCGAGGTAGAGCACGAAGTTGAAGCCGATGGTCCACCACACCGTCGCGATCGCGATGCCGATCATCGCGGTGCGGGGGTCGGTGAGCATGCCGGCGGCCGGGGTCGGCCCCAGCAGGTCCTGCACGGAGGCCCACAGGCCGGTGCCCGGGGTGAAGATGAAGACCCAGATCAGGGAGATCGTCGCCGAGGGCAGGATGAACGGCAGGAAGAAGGCGAGGCGGAAGAACCACTGCCCGCTGCGCAGGCGGTTGGTGAGGACCGCCAGGACGAACGCGAGGATCACCAGCGGCGGGACCGTGTAGAGCGTGAACTGGAGGGTGTGCCACAGCGAGGACCAGAAATCGGACCTGCTGAACATCTCGGTGTAGTTGTCCAGTCCGGCGAAGCTGCCCAGGCCCGCGCGCACCGTGGAGGTGTGGAAGAAGCTGGCGATGAACATCCAGATCGTCGGCCAGAGCAGGAAGGCGAGGTAGAACAGGCCGAAGGGGGCCAGGAACAGCCAGGGACCCCGGCCGGAGCCTCGGCGTGACGTTCCCGCGGCGGTCCGCGGTGCAGCGGCGACGGTCATCTCGGTGCCTTCCGGTCAGAGGGGGCTGGGGGTGGACAGGTAGACGTCGAGCTGCGCCCTGATGTGGGCCAGCGCGTCCTCGGGCGACTGCGTGCCCTGCTGGACCAGCCCCAGCTGCGGGCCCACGGTGTTCTCGAAGGTCGAGCCGGAGCCGCCGTACCAGGCGGGGTCGTCGTAGTAGGTGTTGTCCGCGGCGGAGGCGTAGTCGGCCTGCGGTAGCAGCGCCGTGTACTCGGCGCTCTCGAAGGTGGGCAGGTAGGTGGGCACGTGCCCGCCCTCGGCCCAGGTCATCGACTGCTTCAGCAGCGAGGCGATGAAGCCCATCGCGCGGGCGCGGTCCTCGGGACTGCGGTCCTTGCGCGGCAGGATGAAGGTGTGCGAGTCGCCCTGGGTGGCGGGCCGGTCGAAGAGGGTCGGGATGGGGGCCATGCCGAAGTCGAGGCCCTCGATGGACTGGGCGGTGGAGATCTCCCATTCGCCCTGCAGGTAGAGACCGGCGTTGCCGACGAACATCTCCGTCTGGGAGCCGGCGTAGTCCAGGGTGCGGTTCAGCCACCCGTTCTCCACCCATGTCTCCACGCGGTGCATGATGTCGGAGAAGATCTCCTCGTCCACGGTGATGGAGGTGCCGCCGTCGGCGAGGAAGGGCGCGGCGCCGTCGTACTGGTTGTACAGCGACCAGAAGAAGCGCCAGGGCGTCGCGTTCTCGCTGACGTTCGCGACCGCCAGGGCGATCCCGCCGGTGACGGCGCTGATCTCCGCGAGGGCGGCCTCGAAGGTGTCGATGCCGCTGAGGTCCGTGATGCGGCCGTCGGGTTCCAGCAGCCCGGCCGGCTCCAGCACCGCCCGGTTGAAGAACATGACGAACGGGTGCGTGTCGAGGGGGATCGCGACGTTCTTCCCGTCGGTGACCTGGGCCTGCCACGCCTTGGCGTTGAAGTCGGCGGAGCTGAGGCCCACCCCGGCGAGGTCCTCCTCGGTGATCGCCTCCAGCAGCCCGCCGTCCCACAGGGGCTTGGCGCGGGTGAGGTGGGCGATCGCGACATCGGGCGGCTGGTTGCCGACGGTGGCGAGGGTGACCTTGGAGTAGTACGGGTTGCCCCAGGCGAAGGTGGTGGCCTGGAGGGAGGAGGGATCGCCCTGCTCCTGGCGGTAGACGTCCTCCATCGACTTCATGCGGCCGCCGTCGCCGCCGCCGAAGAGGTTCCAGTACACCAGGGTGCCGGGGGAGAGCTCGCTGCCCAGGAGTCCGGCGGCCAGGGGCGAGGAGCATCCGGCGAGGGCCGATGAGGCGGCCAGGGCTCCCGCGCCCAGAGCGCCGCGGCGTGTCAGCGTGGGGCGGGAGATCGGTCGATCGCGCATGGCATCACTCCGTCGTGAATGCGGGGTCCCCGGTGGGCGCCCGCCAGCACTGCATGTTTCAGACTAGGTTTCGCCGCGCGGGATGTCGAGGTTTCGGGCGGGGCGGGCGCGGGGGCTGTTCGAGAGGGTGTGATGGTATGTAACATTGCACACCAGAGTCGCGACGGCTGCGGTGACCGGGAGCATCGCGGCCCTCGTCCGCGAGCTGGTGGATCGGACCCTGCGCACGCGGGTCCGCGACCGAGAAGGAGAGACCCGATGACCGACGCCCCTGCCGCCCCTGCGCCTCCTGCCGCCGGCCCGGCCCGCCCGCCCCATGCCGGCACCCGCGCCCCGCGCCTGGCGGAGGTGCCCGCCTTCACCGCGCACATCGCCCAGGGCTGGGACGCCCCGGCCGTGCGCCCCGACCTGGTGCCCGGCACCGCGCGGGCGGCCGCGGAGCATCGCGCCCGGCTCAGCGCCGCACTGCCCGGGAGGACCCTCGTCCTCGCCTCCGGCACCGCGCCGATCCGCAACGACGACTGCGCTTACCTCTTCCGCCCCGACAGCTCCTTCGTCTGGGCCACCGGCTGCCAGGCCGAGGGCGCCGTGCTGGTGATGACCCCCGTCGCCGGCGGCCACGACGCCGTCCTCCACCTGCCGCCGCCCTTCCGGCCGGGGGAGACGGGGTTCTTCGGCGACGCCCTGCACGGGGAGCTGTGGGTCGGCGCCTCCCCGGGGCTCGAGGAGTGGGCCGAGGCGCTCGACCTCGCGGTGCGCCCCCGTGCCGCGCTCGCCGAGCGGTCCGGGGAGCTGGCCGGCGGATCCGCCGCCGCCTCGGTCCCGCAGGAGCTCGCCCGCGAGCTGGGGCTGCAGTCCGATGCGGAGCTGGACCGCACCCTGTCGGACCTGCGCATGATCAAGGACGCGTGGGAGGTCGCCCAGCTGCGCGCGGCGGTCGACGCCTCCGTCGACGGCTTCGCGGCCGTGGTCCGGGAGATCCCACGGGCCATCTCCGAGGGCCTCGGGGAGCGCTGGCTGCAGGGAACCTTCGACCGGCACGCCCGCACCCACGGCAACGGCCCCGGCTACTCGACGATCGTCGGCTCCGGCCCGCACGCCCCCGTGCTGCACTGGGTCCGCTGCGACGGGCCGATCCTGCCGGACGCCTCGATCCTGCTGGACATGGGCGTGGAGGCCCGCAGCCTCTACACGGCCGATGTCACCCGCACCGTCCCCGCCTCGGGCACCTTCACCGCCGCCGAGCGGCAGGTCCACGACCTCGTGGAGGCCTCCCACCGCGCCGGCCTCGCGCAGATCAGCCCCGGCACCGGGTACCTCGACTTCCACTACGCGGCGATGGAGGTCCTCGCCCAGGGCCTGCACGACTGGGGCGTGCTGCCGGTGTCCGTGGACGAGGCGCTGTCCCCGCAGGGCCAGCATCATCGGCGCTACATCGTCTGCGGCACCGGCCACCACCTGGGCCTGGACGTGCACGACTGCTCCCGCAGCCGGTACGAGGAATACATGGGCGCGCCGCTCGCCCCGGGCGTGGTGATGACCGTCGAGCCGGGGCTGTACTTCCATGCCCACGACCTCACCGTCCCGCCGGAGCTGCGCGGCATCGGCGTCCGCCTCGAGGACGACGTGCTGGTCACCGAGACCGGCTCCGAGGTGCTCAGCCGGGCGCTGCCCATCGACGCCGAGGGCATCCAGGAGTGGACCCGGGCCCGGCTCGGGGAGGCCCCGTGACCGGCGCCGCCCCGGCCCTCACCCCGGTCCCGCCGGGCCGCGTCGCCCTCGCGCCCGCAAGCGTCTTCTCCCCGGCGCAGGAGCGGATGCTGCACCTGGCCCGCACCTACCCGGTGGACCGGGCGCTGGCCGTGTTCCGCGCGAACGCGGGCCTGGACACCCGCGGCGCGCCGCCGCCGGGGACCTGGGAGGACCACGGCCATCCGCAGGAGGAGCCGTGGAGCGCCGAGGACTACCCCGGCCGCGAGCAGGCCCGCACCGCCAACCTGCTGCGCGGCCACTACGCCGGGCACCTCCTGTCGATGCTGGCCAAGGCCCATGCCGCCACCGGCGAGGAGCTGCTGCGCGGGAAGGCCCACGCGCTGGTCGCGGGCCTCGCCGAGGTGCAGCAGGCTCTCGCCGCCACCGGCCGGTACTCCCACCCGGGCTTCCTCGCCGCCTACGGCGAATGGCAGTTCTCGCGCCTGGAGGAGCTCGCGCCCTACGGCGAGATCTGGGCGCCGTACTACACGACCCACAAGATCATGGCCGGCCTGCTGGACGCCCACGAGCTCACGGGCAGCTCCCTCGCCCTCGAGGTGCTCGAGGGCATGGGCCGATGGGTCCACCACCGCCTCGCGCCCCTGGACCCGGGGCATCGGCAGCGGATGTGGTCGCTGTACATCGCCGGGGAGTTCGGCGGCATGAACGAGACCCTCGCGCGGCTGGCCGCCCTCACCGGCGAGGGACTGTTCCTCGAGACCGCCCGGATGTTCGACCAGGAGAACCTGCTGGAGGCCGGCGCCGCGGGCCGCGACGTGCTGGACGGCATGCACGCCAACCAGCACCTCCCGCAGCTCATCGGCTACCTGCACGAGCACGACCTCACCGGGGAGGACCGGTACCTGCGCACCGCGATCGCCCTGTTCGACCAGGTCGTGCCCGGGCGCATGTACGCCCACGGAGGCTCCGGCGAGAGCGAGCTGTGGGGTCCGGCCGGCACCGTCGCCGGGGACATCGGCCATCGCAACGCCGAGACCTGCGTCGCCTACGACCTCGTGAAGCTCGCCCGGCTGCTGCTGGCCCGCACCGGGGAGGAGAAGTACGCCGCCTACCTCGAGCGCGCGCTGACCAACCAGGTCGCCGGCTCCCGTCGCGCGGTCGACTCCGAGGTAAGCCCCGAGGTCACGTACATGTTCCCGGTGCATCCCGGGGCAGTGCGGGAGTACGACAACGCCGGCACCTGCTGCGGCGGCACGGGCCTCGAGAACCACGTGACCTACCCGGAGGGCCTCGCCCTCGAGGCACCCGGGCAGCTGTGGCTGCCGCTGCTGACCGACGCGGATATCGACGCCCGCACCGCGGGGCTGCGCCTGCGCGTGCGCACCGCCGGCGCCCTCGGCGGCCGCGCCGAGATCGAGGTCCTCGATGCTGCGGCCGATGCGGATGCCGATGCTGTCGACGATTCCGCGGTGGCGCTGCACCTGCGCATCCCGCGCTGGGCGGGGGCGGGTGCGCGCGTGCGCGTGGTCCTGGCCGATGCGGCGAGCATCGGCTCCGCGGAGGCATCGACCGGTCCTGCCGCGCGTCCCGCCCCGGCCGCTGACGCGGAGGAGCCGACCCTCCAGCCCGGCACCTTCCACGTCCTGCCGCGGCGCTGGCGGGCAGGGGACCGCGTCGAGCTGGACCTCCCGGCCGCCCCCGTCGCCGTGCCCACGATAGACGACCCCGACCTGCACAGCATCGAGACGGGGCCCACCGTGTGGCTGGCCCGCAGCGAGCAGTCCACGACGCTGGGCCTGCCCCTGCGCGGGCTGCGTCGCCTGGACGGGTCGCTGACCGGGGCACGGATCGCGCCCGACGCGCAGGGCATGCCCCTGCTCGAGCTCGCGGGCCTCCCCTTCGAACCCACCTGGTCGGGTGCGGAAGCCCGCTATCACCTGTATGTCCGTGCGGCCGATGACGAGGTCGCCTTCGCCGGCACGGCGAGCGGCGTGCCCGAGCGCCGCAGCGCCGAGGGCACGACGCTGCTGGCCGAGGTGTGGGCCGAGCCCGCGCCCGCCGACCGCGCCGCCTTCCTCGAACGGGTCCTCGACGTCGCCGCGCAGCGCCTGCGCACGGGGCTGCTCTCCCGGGACGAGGCCCGGGCCGTCCTCGAGGCCGCGGCGCGCGCCGACATCGACGGCTCGGGTGCCGAAGCCGGCGGTGCGCCCGATGCCGCCCCGACCCCCGAGCCCGCTCTGACCCCTGAGCCCGCTCCATCGGCCGGGGCCGCTGCGCCTGCCGGGCCCGAGCTGTCCGCCCTGCTCGCCCGTCTGCCTGCGGTGGATGCCCGCGCGATCCCGCCGACCGTGCGGATCGTGCTGGACGCGCAGCCCGCCGCGAGCGGCTGGTTCACCTCCGCGGTCCATGCCGACCTGGAGGTCCTCGGTGCGGAGGCAGCGGCCCGCGAGCTGCGCCTGGATACGGTGCGATGGCAGGAGGCGCACGGCCCGATCGCCGTGCCCGAGGGCGTCCACCGGATCGAGGCGCGGGTGCGCACGGCCGGCGGCGCGACCGCCCACGCGGTCCGGGAGGTCGCCGTGGACACCGTGCCGCCCGCCTCGACCGCACGGGTGAAGGACCTCGGCAGCGCCTGGGAGATCACCCTGGACGCGACGGACGAGACCTCGGGCCTGGATCGCATCCAGTGGGAGGGTCCCGGCACCTTCTGGGGCACCTTCCACGAGGCCTTCGTGCGCACCCTCACCGACACCGAGCAGGTCCTCGAGTTCGCGGCCACCGATCGCGCCGGCAACCAGGAGCCCCGGCAGCGCCTGGTCCTGCCGGCCCTGCCGGGCTGAGACGCCCCGTCATAGGCGGGCCCGGGCGGGGACCTCGCGGGCCAGCAGCAGCGCGACGGCGCCCAGCAGGGTGCCCGAGATCCAGCGCTGCCACCGCACCCAGCGCGGACGCTGCGCGAGGACGGCGGCGACCGAGCCCGCGGCCAGGATGATCAACGCGTTCACCGCGAGGCTCACCGTGATCTGCACGAGCCCGAGGGCGAGCACCTGCAGCAGGGCGCCGCCGCGCGAGGGGTCGAGGAACTGCGGGATCACGGACAGGTACAGGATCGCGGTCTTCGGGTTGAGCAGGTTCGTCAGGAGGCCGGCCCGGAACAGGCGGCCGGCGCCGTCGGGAGGGAGATCGCTCGCCGCGAGCACGCCCCGCCCTCCCGGGCGCAGCGCCGTCCAGGCCAGGTGCACGAGGTAGAGGACGCCGAGCGCCTTGATGCCGATGAACAGCCAGGGCACCGCGACGAGCACGGCCGCCAGGCCCAGCGCCGTCAGCAGCAGGTACGCCAGGAAGCCGGTGCCGGTCCCCGCGAGAGACACGAGCCCTGCTCGGCGTCCCTGGCCGATGCTGCGCGAGGCCAGGTAGACCATGTTCGGGCCCGGCGTGAGGACCATGACCAGGGCGGTGAGGGCCATGGCGGCCGCCGCGGCCGGGGACACGGGCAGCACGAGCGATGCGGGGATCATGCCCCGCAGTCTGGTGTCATGGTCTTATGCACCTCAACCCTTACGGCGAGTACGCGGTCCTGCTGGCCCGATCCCTCGCCGAGGACTGGCCGGCCGATCGCGCCGGCATCGTGGCGCGCACCCGCGAGTTCGGCATGAGCATGCCCTTCCCGGAGCGGGCCGGCGATCATGCGCGCTGCCGCGAGGTCCTGGACGAATGGCTGCGGGTGGTGGACGCCGACGCGAAGGCCGAACGGGCCGCGCTGCTGAACGCGATCATGGCGGAGGCCTCGGCCTACCCGCGGCTCACGGACCACCACGGGGAGGGGTGGCACCTGCACTACCGCGACGGCGACGACGACCTGCCGCTGGTCCTGCGGGCCGTGCTCGGCGTCGGCACCGCGCTGTTCCTCACCACCCGCGGCATGGGCCGGCTGGGGCGCTGCGCCGCCGCCCCGTGCACGCGGGTCATCGTCGACACCTCCCGCAACGGCACCCAGCGGTACTGCTCGCCCCGCTGCGGGAGCCGCGCCGCCGTCCGCCGCCACCGCGCCCGGCGCCGCCCCGCCTGATCGCCCGGGTCAGCCCTGCCAGATCGCCCGAGGAGGCCCCGGCGTCCGCCGCCGCGATGGGAAGGCGGTCAGCGATGCGTCAGGGGCGTGGCGCCGGGCACGCGCTCGCCGTCGACCAGGCGGGGGATCCCCAGCGGGTTCGCCTCCTGCAGGGCCGGGGGCAGCAGGACGTCGGGCAGGTCCTGGTAGGCGACGGGCCGCAGGAACCGGCTGATCGCGGCGGTGCCCACGCTGGTGGAGCCCGGGGCGGTGCTCGCCGGGTACGGGCCGCCGTGCTGCTGGGCGTGGGTGACGGAGACGCCGGTGGGCCAGCCGCCCCACAGCACCCGGCCCGCCCGGCGGGACAGGATCGCCAGCAGCTCGGCGACGTCCTCGTCCTCCTCGGCATGGAGGGTGGCGGTGAGCTGGCCGGTGAAGCTGCGGGCGATCTCCCGCAGCTGGGCGGTGTCCTCGTACTCGACCACCAGCGCCGCCGGGCCGAAGCACTCCGCCTCGAGCGCCTCGGGCTGCTCGAGCAGGCGCCGGCCGGTGGTACGCAGCAGGGTCGGTGCCGGGGCGGCCGGGCGTCCGTCCTCTCCCGCCCGCAGCACCTCGACGCCCTCGGTCTCGCGCAGGGCGGCGAGGGTCTCGGCGAAGCCCTCGGCGATCCGCTCGCCCAGCATGTCCTGCGCGGCGGGGAGCTCCGCCTGCTGCAGGTGCTCCAGGATGCGGGCGCCCGCGGGGACCAGGAGGGTGCCGGGCTTGGTGCAGAACTGCCCGGCGCCCAGGGTGAAGGAGCCGAGGAACCCGGCGGCGAGCTCCTCGGCGCGCGCGGCATCGGCCCCCGGGGTGAGGACGACGGGGTTGTTCGAGCCGAGCTCCCCGTAGAAGGGGATGGGCTCGGGCCGGGAGCAGGCGAGGTCGAACAGGGCCCGGCCCCCGGGGATGGACCCCGTGAACCCGGCGGCGCGGATCTGCGGATGCGTCACCAGGGCCGGCCCGGCCTCGAAGCCGTGGACCACGCCCAGCACCCCGGCCGGCAGGCCCTGCGCGACCAGCGCCTCGCGCAGGATCCCGGCGACGGCGTCGGAGAGCTCCGGATGCCCGGGGTGCGCCTTGACCACGACGGGGTCCCCGGCCGCGAGCGCCGAGGCGGTGTCCCCGCCGGCGACGGAGAAGGCGAAGGGGAAGTTGCTGGCGGAGAACACAGCCACCGGGCCGATCGGCTCGAGGACGCGGCGCAGGTCGGGGCGGGGCGCGCCCATCGGCCAGTCCGGGTCGGCGTGGTCGATGCGGGCCTCGAGGTGGGCGCCCTCGCGCAGGACGTCCGCGAACAGGCGCAGCTGGAAGCAGGTGCGCAGCAGCTCGCCGCGCAGCCGCGGCTCGGGCAGGTGCGACTCGGCGCGCGCGATCGGCACCAGGGTCTCCTCCTGCGCGGCGAGGGCGTCGGCGAGGTGCTCGAGCACCGCGGCGCGGCGGGCGGGGGTCAGGGCGGCGAAGGCGTCGGCGGCATCGGCCGCGGCGGCGACCGCGGTCTCGACGTCGGGGTGGCGAGCGGGGATGTCGCGGGTCATGCGGTGTCCTCTCGGTCGGGGAGCCCGGCAGCTGCCGGGCCGGTGGTCGGAGCGGGGCGGACGGGCGGGGTCCGGTCAGGGGCCGGGGCGCCGGCGGAGGCGTCGGCGGGGCCCTCGGGCTGCCCGAGGGTCGCCAGCGCCCCGAGGGTGACGGGGACGGAGAGCGGGCGGCGGGAGGCCGCGGCGAGGGCATCGGCGCCGGGGCGCCCGCCCTCGGCGGTCAGGCAGCCCACCGCGAGCGCGCACTCGCGCCCCTGGCACCATCCCATGCCCGCCCGGGTGAAGGACTTCGCGCTGCGGATGTCCCGCCCCTCGAGATCGCGGCGGGCGGCGAGGATCTCCCCGGCGCCGACCTCCTCGCAGCGGCACACGACCGTGTCCTCCTCGAGCAGGTCCGGCCAGGCCTCGGGCAGCGGGTGGGCGCGGTGCATCGCGCCGGCGACGGCGCGCAGGCGGCCGATGCGCCGCGCCGAGCCCGCCGGGACGGGCCTCCCGGCGGCGGTGCGGCCGATGCGCAGCCCCTCGGCGAGCGCGAGCGCGGCTCCGCCCACACCGGTGGTCTCGCCGGCGGCGAGCAGCCCGGGCACGGAGGTGCGGCCGGCGTCGTCGACCTCCAGCACGAGGGAGCTGTCGGCGTCGAGGCGGGTCGCGGCCCCCAGCGACAGGGGCAGCTCGAGCAGCGGGGTGAAGCCCCAGCCCAGGGCCAGCAGGTCGCAGTCGATCCGCCGCGCGGTGCCGGGCAGGACGGCGCCGCGGGCGTCGACGCGGGCGATCTCCACCGCCTCCAGCCGGTCCCGGCCCAGGGCGCGGGTGACGGCGGTGCGGGGCCGGTAGGGCACGCGGCGGCGGGCGAAGGCGGCCGCGTACTGCGCGCCCTCGAGCAGCTTCTCGGGCGCGGCGGCCAGGCGGTGGGCGTGCGGGAGCCATCGGCGCGGGTCGTGGGCCTCGCAGACGGCCAGCACGCGCGCGCCCGCATCGGCGAGTCCCGCGGCCACCGGCAGCAGGAACGGTCCGGTGCCGGCGACCACGGCGCGGCGCCCCGGGGCGGTGCCGGTGGTCTTCACGAAGGCCTGCGCGCCGCCGGCGGCCAGGACCCCGGGCAGGTCCCAGCCGGGGATCGGCAGCTGCCGGTCGTAGGCTCCGGTGCACACGGCCAGCTGCCGGGCCTCGAGCGCGCGGGTGCTGCCGGGGCCGGGGCCGCCGGGGGTGCGGGCGGCGCTCGCATCGGCGCTGGGGGTCACGTGCACGCGGAAGCCGGCCGGGCCACCGGCGCCGGCGATCGGTTCGATCATCCAGGCGTGGGTCGCGGGCAGGACGGCGATCCGTCCTGTCCCCACGTGGTGGGCGAGCCGTGCGCGCAGGCGGGTGAAGGTGCGCCAGCCGTGGTGTCCGTGGCCGTGCGCGGAGGGCACGTGCGCGGCGCCGTGGCGCCAGAACTGCCCGCCCGGGCGCAGGTTCGCGTCCACGAGGGCGACGGCGATGCCGGCATCGGCCGCGGTGACGGCGCAGGCCAGCCCGGCCGGGCCGGCGCCGATGACGATCAGGTCGCTGCTCATCGGCCCTCCTCGGGGTCGGGAGCGGGGGCGCCGGGCTCGCCGAGGACCATGCCGTCGGCGACCTCGACCAGGCAGGCGCGCTGGTCGGCGTATCCGTCGATGCGCAGCAGGCAGTCGTAGCAGACGCCGATCCCGCAGAACATGCCGCGCGGCCTGCCGCCCCGGCGGGTGGTGCGCCAGGCGTCGATCCCGGCGGCGATCAGCGCGGCCGCGACGGTGGTGCCCTCCGGGGCGGTGATCCGCCGGCCCTCGAGCGTGAGGGCGACCTCGCGCGGGGCCGGGGCCTGCGCGTCCCGGGAGCGGGCGGGGCGGCGGCTCATGCGGCCTCCTCGAATCGGGCGGGGGAGAAGGGTGCGAGATCCAGGGCGGTCTGCTGCCCGGTGAGGGCCTGGGCGAGCAGCACGGCCGTGCCGACGGACAGGCCGATGCCCGCGCCCTCGTGCCCGCAGGCGTGCCACAGCCCGGGCGCGCGCGGGTCCGGGCCGATCACCGGCAGATGGTCCGGGCAGTAGGGGCGGAACCCGTGGTAGTGCCGGAGGATCCGCACGTCCGCCAGGACGGGGAACAGGGCGGCGGCGCCGCGGGCGATCGCGCCGAGGGCCTGCGTGCTCACGGCGTGGTCGAAGCCCACCCGCTCCCGGCTGGAGCCGATCAGGACGGACCCGGCCGGGGTGCCCTCGACGACGGGGGAGGACTGCAGACCTGCCGCGGAGGAGCCGACGTTCCCGACGTACTCGGCGGCGTAGACCTTGTGGCGGATCATCGGCGGCAGCGGCTGGGTGACCAGCACGAATCCGCGCCGGGGGAGGACGGGGATCCTCGCCCCGGCCATCGCGCCGATGTCCGAGGCCCCGGTGCCGGCGGCGTTCAGCACGGCATCGGCCTCGAGGTCCCCGCCGGGGGTGCGCACGCCGGTCACGGCGTCGCCGCGGCGCAGCAGTCCGGTCACCGGGGTGCGGGGGCGCAGCTGCGCGCCGCGGAGCCGGGCCAGGCGCAGCAGGTGTGCGGCGGCGAGCATCGGCTGGACCTGGCAGTCCTGCGGGTAGAGGGCGCCGGCCAGGGCATCGGGGCTCAGGTGCGGCTCGGCCTCCCGCAGCGCCGCGGAGTCCAGCCAGGTGGCCTCCACCCCGTGCTCCGCCTGGGTCGCGACCAGGTGCTCGAGGCCGGCGACGCTCTCGGGGGTCGAGGAGACGATCACCCCGCCCTTGGCCTCGAACTCCCACAGCGGCGCGAACTCGGCCAGCTCGGTGCGCCACACGTCCAGGCTGAGCCGGGCGAGCGCCAGCTCGGGGCCCAGCTCCTTGTCCGAGAGCAGGAGGTTCCCCTCGCCGCGCGAGGACGTTCCCGAGGCCGGCAGGTCCCGGTCCAGGACCACCACCTCGATCCCCGCCCGGGCGGCGAAGTAGGCGCAGGCGCTGCCGAGGATCCCGGCGCCGATGATGATCAGCCGCATCGGACCGCCTCCGCGCCGGAGCCGCTCACTCCTGCTCCGCGCCCGCCCATTCGTGGCGCACGTGCTCGATGTGCTGGTGGGTGAGCTGCTCGAGGCCCGCCGCGTCCCCGGCGAGGGCCAGGTCCACCATCTCCTCGTGCTCCCGGGCCAGGGAGACGAGGGTGCCCTTCTCGGCCAGGGACTCCAGGCCGAACAGCCGCGAGCGGCGCCGCAGGGCCCGCACCTCCTGGACCAGGCGGTCGTTGCCGTGCAGGGCCAGGAAGTCCAGGTGGAAGCGCAGGTCCTGGTCGATGTACTGCACGAGGTCCCTGCGCGAGGCGCTCGCGACGATCTCCTGGGCGACGGCCCGCAGCGCCTCGACCTGCCCGGTGAGCTCCGCCGATCCCGGGACGCGCCGGGCGATGCGCGCCATCACCGGCGGCTCGATGAGGCGCCGCAGCTCCGCCAGCTCGTCCAGCTCGCGCGGGGACAGCTCCAGCACCCGGAAGCCCTTGTTGCGCACCGTCTCGATGTGCCCCTCCATGACGAGGTCCAGCATCGCCTCGCGCACCGGCGTCGCGGAGACCCCGAACTGCGCGGCCAGGCGCGGGGCGGAGTAGATCTCCCCGGGCTTCATCCGGCCGGCGATCACCAGGGCGCGCAGGGAGTCGGCCACGCTCTGGCGCAGGCTCTGCCGCTCCCCGAGCGCCGGCACGTCCCACGCGTCCTCGCCCTCGGCGATGGTGGACATGGGTGCCTCCGCTCTGCTCGTCGATGCCCGGCAGCCGTGCTCGGCGGTGCCCGTGACGTCCCTGGAACTGTAGTGGATCGTGCGGGGACGGGACGGGGAAGCACTCAGACATGGCCGGCGGCGCTCCCGTCATCCTCGGCGTCCAGCTCGAAGCCCTCCGGGTAGGGGTCGGTGGGGTCCAGCAGGTACGTCGCCGTGCCGGTGATCCAGGCGCGGCCGGTGATCTCGGGGATCACCGCCGCGCGCCCGGCGACCTCGGTCGTCCCGATCAGGCGGCCGGTGAACCGCGAGCCGATCAGCGAGGCGTTGACGAAGTCCTGCCGCAGCGCCAGCTCGCCGCGGGCGTGCAGCTGCGCCATGCGGGCGCTGGTGCCGGTGCCGCAGGGGGAGCGGTCGATCCAGCCGGGCCGGATCACCATCGCGTGCCGGGAGGAGCGGGCGTCGGAGCCCGGGGCGGCGACGTACACGTGGTGGACCCCGGCGATGTCGGGGCGCTCGGGATGGACGACCCGGCGCTGCGCGGCGATCGCGTCCAGCACCGCGAGCCCGGCCGCGGTGAGTGCGGAGGCGCTGCGCCGGGCGAAGGGCACGCCCAGGTCCTCGGCGCGGACGATCGCGTAGAAGTTCCCGCCGAAGGCCAGGTCGTAGGGCACGCGGCCGATGCCGGGCACCTCCACGTGGGCGTCGAGGTCCACCGCGAAGGAGGGCACGTTGCGCAGGGTGACGGCCCGGGCGGCGCCGTCCTCGACGGCCACGCGCACCGGCACCAGCCCGGCCGGGGTGTCCAGGGTGATCTCGGTGACCGGTTCGCGGACCTCGACCATGCCCGTCTCCACCAGCACGGTCGCCACGCCGATGGTGCCGTGCCCGCACATCGGCAGCACGCCGCTGACCTCGATGAACAGCACGCCGTGGTCGGCGCCCGGGACGGTGGGCGGCTGCAGGATCGCCCCGGACATGGCGGCGTGCCCGCGCGGCTCGAGCATCAGCAGCCGGCGCAGCCCGTCGCGCTCGGCGAGGAAGCGGTCGCGCCGCTCGGCCATGCTCGCGCCGGGCAGGGTGCCCACCCCGCCGGTGATGACGCGGGTGGGCATGCCCTCGGTGTGCGAGTCGACGGCGCTGTAGGCCACCCTCGAGCGCATGTCAGCGCAGCCCGGCGTCGAGGTGGCGCCGCACCAGGGAGCGGACCTCGGCCTCCTGCTCGGGCAGCAGCGGCTGGCGCGGCGGCCGGCACCGGGTGCGGGCCGCGCGGCCGATCATCTCCTGGCCGATCTTGATGGCCTGCACGAACTCCGTCTTCGTGTCCCAGCGCAGCAGGGCGTGCAGCTCCCGGTACAGGGGCAGGGCGGTGGCGACGTCCCCGGCGACGGAGGCCTCGTACAGGGTGCGGGTGGCCTGCGGGAAGACCTGGCTGAAGCCGGCCACCCAGCCCTTCGCGCCGCACAGCCCGACCTCGAGCACCGAGTCATCGGTGCCGATGATGAGGTCCATCCCGGGGGCGAGCTCGGCCAGCTCGTAGCATCGGCGCACATCGCCGCTGAACTCCTTGACCCCCACCACCAGCCCCTCGTGGTGCAGCTTCGCCAGCAGGCGCGGGGTGAGATCGACCTTGGTGTCCAGGGGGTTGTTGTAGGCGGTCACCGGCAGCCCGGCGGAGGCGACGAGCTCGAAGTGCTCGAGGATCGCCCGCTCGTCGGCGCGGTAGGCGTTGGGCGGCAGGGCCATCACCGCCTGGGCGCCGAGGTCGCGGGCCGCCTGCGCGTGGCGCAGGGACTCGCGGCCGGAGTAGGCGCCCACGCCCGGCATCACCGTGAACCCCTCCGGGGCGGCGTCGATCGCGGTGGCCACCACCGCGTCGCGCTCCTGCCAGGACAGGGACTGGTACTCGCCCAGCGAGCCGTTGGGGGCGACGCCGTCGCAGCCCTGCTCGGCGAGCCACGCCACGTCCGCGGCATAGGCCTCGTGGTCGATCTCCAGGTCCTCGCGGAACGGGAGGCTGCTGGCCACGATGATCCCGTGCCAGGGCTTGCGGTCGGTCATGGGTGGTGCTCCTTCGGGAGGTCCCGGGGTCGCCGCTTCGGCGGGGACGGTGGGGTCGTGGCAGGAGAGGGGACGGGGGCGTGCTCGGCGACGGCCTCCTCGACGTCGAGGCAGGTGCGGGCGCGCCCCTCGGGTCGATGATCGCCGGGCGGGCCGCCCGGCGCGCATCCGTCTCGGGATCGCAGAGGCGAGGGCTCGTCGCCGCGGCGGATCCGTTCCGGTGCGGCGCCGCACCCTGAGGGAAAGGTAACACATGATATGTACCATTGCACCAGTGAGCGCGCCGTCCCGCGCGCCGTCTCCGGCGGCGGTCCCGGGACGGGCGAGGGCCCCGCCCTCCCGCCGGGCCGGCGGGAGGACAGCGCCCCGGGGGTCCTGCGGGCGGGGTCAGCCCGCCTTGGAGCCCCACAGCGCGCGGCCGTCGGCGCCCATCACGGAGAAGGTCGGCGTCCACGCGGCGGCGGTCTCGTCCCAGCCGGGCGTGAAGACGCCGTCGAAGCGCTGCCCCTGGATCTGCAGCACCGCGCGGTGCCCGGCCTCCAGGCGCCACGTGCCCGTCACCGCGCCGGAGACGGAGCCGTCCTGGGCGAGGGTGATCTCCTGCGAGTCGACGATCTCGGGGCTGATGGCGCGGCCGTGGTCGACCAGGCGCCAGGAGCCGACGACCTCGGCCCGCTTCAGGCGGGTGCTCTTCGCGCCGGCCGCCGCCTCGCCCGCATAGCGGTGGGGGGAGACGACGGGCCAGCCGTCGCGGGTGTAGTGGATGCGGTGCACGCGCACCTGGTGGAACTCGCCGGTGCGCGGGAACCGTGCGTGGAAGATGAGGAAGACGTTCTCGGTGCCCGGCTCCGCCCAGGCGGAGACGTGCCCGGGGGAGACGTACCCCGGACCGCGCACCGCGTCCTCGCCCGTGCCGGTGACGAACTCGTGGTTGCCCATGAGCTTGAGGGCGTACGGCTCGATGGAGGCGTCGTCGAACAGCGGCAGCGAGGGATCCGCCTTGCACTCGCGCAGGTCCTGGCCCATCGGGTCGAGGTAGGGGCCGGTCACCGAGCGCGAGCGGCCCACGCGGATGTTGTAGCCGCCGTTCGCGTCCAGGCCGCCGAAGGTCAGCAGCAGGTAGTAGTAGCCGGTCTGCTCGGAGTAGAGCATGTACGGCGCCTCGATGCGGGCGTGGTTCCCGCCGATGAGGTGGGTGCCGTAGCCCTGGCCGGGCAGCGGGCGGCCGGTGACCGGGTCCACCTCGAGCACGAAGATGCCGCCGGAGTAGGAGCCGTAGAGCAGCTGGTGGCGGCCCTCGGCGTCGACGAACTCGTGGGGGTCGATGACGTTGGGGTGGACGGTGGCGTCGTAGATCGTCCCGTCCTCGCTGGGCTCGCCCCACATGCCCGAGCGCAGGAAGACGCCCTCGTCGACGTAGGGGCCCTCGATGCTGTCCGCGATCGCGGAGCCCATCGCCGAGCGCGGGGAAGAGCCCTCGCAGGCGCAGTAGTACATCCGGAAGCGGCCGTCGACGGTGTCGGTGACGTCCGCGGCCCAGAGGGTGGTGGTGTTCGCCCACTCGAAGGCCTCGGCCAGCTCGAGGGTGACGTCCTCGAACAGCGGGTTCTCGGGGGTGACGAGGTCCGCCACGCCCTCCCAGTGCAGGAGGTCGGGGGTCCGGGCGGCCGCCAGGTGCGAGCCGAAGACGTAGAACTGGCCGTCGGCGCGGATCACGGAGGGGTCGTGGACCGAGACGTCGGTGAAGCTGGGATCCGGCAGGTCCGTGCCCCCTCCGACGGGGCCGGCCTGCGCCGCGGCGGGCAGCAGGGCGGAGCCGCCGGCGGCGGTGGTGAGCACGAGCGTCGAGGTCAGCAGACGGCGTCGGGACAGGGGGTTCATGCGGGGACTCCTTCGTCCGGGGGAGGGTCGGCGATGATCTGCCCGGGACCTTACATCGTTGTAAACAACGATGGCAAGAGGCTGTTCACCACGGTGCGGAAGGCGCTCGGGTCAGCGCGCCGTCGCCGGCGCGCTCTCGCGGACCACCAGGGTGTGCGGGACGGTGGCCGTCCGTCCCGGGCCCTCGAGCCCGGCGATCCGCTCCAGCAGCATGTCCAGCGCGACCCGCGCCAGCTGCCGCGTGTCCGGGCTGATGGTGGTCAGGGCCGGGGAGGCGAAGGGAGTCTCGGGGATGTCGTCGTAGCCGGTCACGGCCACGTCCTCGGGCACGCGCAGGCCCCGCTCGCGCAGCGCGGTGAGGGCCCCGAGGGCGAGCTCGTCGTTGGCCGCCGCGATCGCCGAGACCTCGGGGTGCGCATCCAGCAGGGCGTGGGTGGAGACCCGCCCGTCGTGGCGGTGCCAGTCCGGGGCCGTCTGCTCGAGGGCATCGGCCGGGTCGAGCCCGGCCCGGGCCACGGCCTCGCGGAACCCGGCGATGCGCAGGGCCGCGGTGCTGTGCGCGGGCACCAGGTCCCCCGCCGGCAGGACGCCGAGGAAGGCGATCTGCCGGGGCTGGGCGGCCAGCAGGTGGGCGGTGGCCTCGGCCATGGCGGCGACGTTGTCCACCCGGGCGTAGTCCACCCCGTGGGGCAGGGCCTCCGGGTCCACGTGCTCGCCGATCAGGACCATCGGCTGCGGCAGCGACGCGAGCGCGGCGAGCCGCTCCTCCGGCAGCAGCAGGGGGTTGAAGATGATCCCGTCGCCCAGGGTCTGCCGGTGTCCCTCGATGAGCTCAAGCTCCTGCTCCAGCCCCTGGGAGAGGCTGTGCAGGAGGATCGTCCGCCGGCGCGCGCGGGCCTCGTCCACGAAGGTCTGCGCGAGGTCCGAGAAGTAGGCGAAGGTCAGCGAGGGGACCGCCAGGGTGAGGATGTCGCTGGTGCCCGAGCGCAGCTGCTTGCCCGCGATCTGCGGGCGGTACCCGAGCTCCTCGATGGCCGCCTGCACCTTCGCCCGCATCGACGGGCTCACGTGCGGGAAGTCGTTGACGACGTTGGAGACCGTCTTGACGGAGACGCCCGCCAGATCGGCGACGTCCCGCAGCCGCGGCGGGCGGCGACGGGGAGAGGGATCGGCGGGCATGGGTCGATTCTGTCACCGTCCCGGCCCCGGGGTCCCGTCCGTGCGGCGACGAGGCCCGCGCGGCGCCGCCGCCGCTGTGCTCCGGCGCCGCCGCGGGAGCGCGCCTCGCGCGCCGATGACGACGTGGGATTCCGGGGGTCGGAGGCCATTCGCGCCAGGGCGGACCAGGGGCGGACTGACGAAACAGCAGGTCAGAGGGCTAGCTCCGAACAGCGGCCCGTGCGGACCGGCGCGGGAGATGTGTTGCCGAGACGTGATCCGCGACACGGATTCTCACGTTAAACTCGGCCCAGCGCCGCAGTGCCGCGGCGTCTCGGAGCCTCGAAGGAGACGGCCATGACGACTCGTACGCGATTCACCCGACGCGGAGCGCTCGGTCTCGGAGGGATGGCGCTCGCCGGCGCCGGCCTCGCAGCCTGCGGCGGGAACACCGGGGGCCTGACGGACCCCGGCGGGGGAGGCGGCGGCCTCTCGCAGTGGTACCACCAGTACGGCGAGGAGGGCACGCAGGACGCCGCCAAGCGCTACGCCGCCGACTACGGGGAGGCGACGGTGACGGTCAACTGGGTCACCGGCGACTACGCCGCACGGCTCTCGACCGCTCTGCTCTCCGGCGGCGGCGTCGACGTGTTCGAGAACAACGCCATCGCCGTCGACCAGGCCGATCAGGGGCGGTACGTCGACCTCACCGACATCATGGAACCGGTCAAGGACCAGTTCAACGAGGCGTCCCTGGGCCCGGTCACGATCGACGGCCGGATCTGGGGAATCCCGATGATCCTGGACCCCCAGCACTTCTACTACCGCAGGAGCCTGTTCGAGAAGGCGGGCATCGCACCCCCGGAGACCTTCGACGACCTCGTCGCCGCGGCCACCGAGCTGACCACCCCCGACCAGAAGGGCCTCTTCCTCGGCAACAACTTCGACGCCTGCACCTGGCCGATGGTGTGGGCCGCGGGCGGCTCGCCGCTGAACGAGGCCAAGGACGCCGTCGCCTACAACACCCCCGGCTACGCCCAGGGCCTCGCCGCGATCCAGAGGATGATCAAGGACGACGTGCTCCTGACCGGAGCCCCCTCGGACTGGGCCGATCCCGCCGCCTTCGCCTCGGGCCTCGCCGCGATCACCTGGGGCGGCTGCTGGGCGCTGCCGGCCCTCGAGGACGCCCTGGACGACATCGGCGTCTTCCCGCACCCCGCCGTCGGCCCCGAAGGGCGGCAGGTCGCCTTCATGGGCGGCTGGAACGAGCAGGTCGCCGGGAATAGCGAGAACATCGAGGCCGCCATCGCCTACGCGAAGTGGCTGTGGATCGACCAGACCGAGCACCAGACGGACTGGGCGCTGAGCTACGGCTTCCACATCCCGCCGATCACCGCCGTCGCCGAGCAGGCCGAGGCCCTCAAGGAGGGCAACGGGCTCGAGATCGCCACCATGGCCGCGGAGATGGGGGTGACCGGCCCGCCGGAGTACACCGGCGACGTCGGCACCCCGCGCGACGACGCGATCAGCAACATCCTGAAGAACGGCGCCGATCCGGCCGAGGAGCTCGCCAAGGCCGAGGAGGCCAGCAACCGGGCGCTCGGCGCATGAGCGCGCGGACCGCGGCGCCGGCCGCCGTCCCCGTCGACCGCGCCGCGCGCAGCGGCCCGACCAGGATCCGCGGGAACGGGCTCGCGTTCTGGCTGTTCTTCACCCCGTTCCTGGTCGGGCTGCTCGTCTTCACCGTCCTGCCGCTGATCTGGGGCGCGACGCTGAGCCTGTTCGAGGCCCGGGGGACGGTCCTGCCCACCGAGTTCATCGGGCTGGACAACTTCCGCGGCTTCCTGGTCGACACGGCGTTCCTGCAGTCGCTGCGCACCTTCATCGTGTTCGCGCTGTGCATCGTGCCGGTGACGATGGCGGCGTCCCTCGCCCTGGCCGTCCTCGTCAACGGCCTGCCGCGGTTCCAGGCCTTCTTCCGCTCGGTCTTCTTCCTCCCCACCGCCTGCAGCTATGTCGTCGCCTGCGTCGTGTGGAGGCTCTCGCTGTTCAACGGGCTCGAGTCGGGCGTCGTGAACCAGATGCTCGGCCTGGTGGGGATCGACGCGATCTCGCAGTGGCTGTCCGCCTCGCCGTACTGGTGGATCGTCCTGGTCTCGGTGCGCCTGTGGCTGCAGGTCGGCTTCTACATGCTGCTGTTCCTGGCCGGGCTGCAGGCGATCCCCGCGCAGCTGTACGAGGCGGCCGCGGTCGACGGGCTGAGCCCCGGCGGCTTCTCGATGTTCCGCCTCATCACCCTGCCGCAGCTGCGCACCACCTCCGCGGCGGTGCTCCTGCTGCTGCTCATCGCGGCCTTCCAGGCGTTCGACGAGTTCTACAACCTCACCGGCAACAATCCCGAGACCCGCCCTCCGCTGGTCTATCTCTACAACGTCGCCCTGGGCCCGCAGCAGGACTTCGGGCGCGGCTCCGCGGGAGCCCTGGTCCTCACCGCGATCATGGTCCTCGCCGGGCTCCTGCAGACCTGGCTGATCGGCTTCGGGTCCGATGATGACACCCCGCGGCGCCGCCTGGGACGGCTGCGCCGCCGCGGAGGGCGCCCCGCCTCCCGCCCGGACCAGGGGGAAGCGGCATGAGCGCGCAGCTGCGCATCGTCGGCCAGAACCGGGGGAGCGCCGGCCTCGTGCTGCGCTACGGGATCGCGGGAGTGCTCGCGGTGGTCTTCCTCGTCCCGTTCTACGCGATGATCAAGACGGCCCTGTCCCCGAACGACGAGATCTACTCGCAGGACTTCGTGCTCTGGCCCCGCGACCCGCAGTGGCAGAGGATCCCCGAGCTGCTGGCGGACCCGCGCTATCTCGACGCGCTGAAGAACTCGGCGATCATGGCCGTGGCCTCGACCTCGCTCACGATCCTCATCGCGGCGCTGGCCGGGTACGCGCTGGTGCGCATCCCGCATCGGGCCGCGCGGCCGATGTTCGTGCTGGTGATCGTCGTCCTGCTGGTCCCGGCGACCACCGCGTTCGTGCCCAACTTCATCATCGTCGCCTCGCTGGGCTGGATCGGCACGCTGCAGGGTCTGATCGTGCCGGGCCTGTTCAGCGCGTTCAACGTGTTCCTGTTCCGGCAGTTCTACGTGAACTTCCCGCGCGAGATCGAGGAGGCCGCGTACATCGACGGCGCCGGGTTCTTCCGCACGTTCTTCCGGATCGTCTTCCCCAACACCCTGCCCTTCGCCTCGGCGCTCACCGTGCTCGGGCTGATCGGGTCCTGGAACGCCTTCCTCTGGCCGCTGGTCGTGGCGGGCGACGGGCAGAACGCGATGACCGTGCAGATCTACCTGTCCTCCTTCCTCACCGCGCAGACCTTCGACTACGGGGGACTGTTCATGGCGGCGACGGTCAGCCTCATCCCGGTGCTGGCCGTGTTCTTCGTCCTCCAGCGCTACCTGGTCGCGGGCATCGCCGCGACGGGGCTCAAGGGATGAGGGCCGACGGCGCGGGGCCGGACCCTCAGCAGGCTGCCTCCCGGGCGACCCCCGCCTGGGAGGCGCCCCTCGCGGACCCGGCCGTGGTCCGCGTGCCCGGCGGCTGGATCGCCTACGGCACCGGTCCCGTCCGGGACGGGCGGGCGGCGCCCGCGGCGGTCTCCGCGGACCTCGTGACCTGGGTCGGGATCGGGGGCGTGCTCGAGGCCCTCGGGCCGGAGGCGGGGGACTCCTACTGGGCGCCGGAGGTGTGCGCGCGGGACGGCGCATGGTGGATGTACTACTCCGTCGGGCACGGCGATCGGGGTCATCGCCTGCGCGTGGCCCGGGCCGACGGGCCCACCGGGCCTTTCCGCGACCTGGGGGTCGTGCTCACCCCGGACGAGCTGTTCGCGATCGACGCCTCGCCGTGCCGCCTCGAGGACGGCAGCTGGTGGCTGTTCTTCGCCCGGGACGTGCTGGACCACGACCGGCCGGGGACGCACCTGGCCGCGGCGCCCCTGCTCACACCGACCGAGCTGGGCGAGACCGTCCCCGTCCTCGCGCCGTACGACGACAGCCAGATCTTCGCCCGGGAGCGGCCCATGCACGGCGGCACCCATACCTGGCACACCCTCGAGGGCCCGCACGTCGTGGCCCGTGACGGGATCCTGTTCCTGACCTTCTCCGCCGGATCGTGGCAGGGAGCCGGATATCGCACCGCCTGGGCCTGGGCCGCCTCCCCGCGGGGACCGTGGACGGTGCCGCCGCCCCCGGACGACGTGCTGCTGCGCAGCGACGGGGAGTTCATCGGCCCCGGCCACAGCTCCTGCACCCGCGGACCCGACGGGCAGGACGTCATCGCCTTCCACGCCTGGGACGAGGCCGCCAGCGGCCGGTACATGCATCTGCGTCCGCTCGAGGTGGACGCCGCAGGGCCGGCGCTGCGGGTCCGGCGGGATCAGCGGGAGTAGCGCAGGATCCGGTAGCGCAGCCCCGAGGCCGACTCGTGCCAGCCCTGCGGCGGGTCGGCCTCGGCGAGGCGCGCCTCGCCCGGGATCTCCGGGGCGGTGGTGTCTCCCGCGACCTCGAGGTCGATCTCGGTGACCACGAGCAGGTCCGCCCGGTCCATCGCCTCGCGGTAGACGCGGCCGCCGCCGATCACCCAGGTCGTCCCCGCCTCCTGGCCCTCGGCCTCGCGCCGGTCCAGGTCCGCGGAGGCCAGCGCGAGCGCCTCCTCGAGATCGCGGGCACGCCGCGCACCCTCGGCCGCGAAGGCGTCGTCCGAGGTGATGACGATGTTCGTGCGACCGGGCAGGGGGCGGTACCGCGGCGGGAAGGACTCCCAGGTGCGCCGCCCCATCACCACGGGCGATCCCGCCGTGGTGCGCGAGAAGTGGCGCAGGTCCTCCGGCAGATGCCAGGGCATGGTGCCTCCCGCGCCGATCACGCCGCCGCGCGCCTGCGCCCAGATCAGACCGATGCGCCGCGCTGCGGGGCCTGTCCCTGGTCCGGGACCTGCCTCCGGTCCGGGGCCTGCCTCCGGTCCGGGGCCTGCCTCCGGCCCGGCGACGCTCACACCGCCACCGGCGCGGCGATGCCCTTGTGGTGCTGGTAGTCCACGATCTCGAAGTCCTCGAGGGCGTAGTCCAGGATGCTCTCCGGCCGACGGCCGATGCGCAGCGTCGGCGCGGGGAACGGATCGCGGGCCAGCTGCCGCTGCACCTGCTCGACGTGGTTGTCGTAGATGTGGCAGTCCCCGCCGGTCCACACGAAGTCCCCGACCTCGAGATCGGTCTGCTGGGCGACCATGTGGGTGAGCAGCGCGTAGCTGGCGATGTTGAACGGCACCCCCAGGAACAGGTCCGCGCTGCGCTGGTACAGCTGGCAGGACAGCTTCCCCTCGATCACCGCGAACTGGAACAGGGCGTGGCAGGGGGCGAGCGCCATCTGCGGGATGTCCGCCGGGTTCCAGGCCGAGACGATCAGGCGGCGGGAATCGGGGTTCGTGCGGATCTGCTCGACGACCTGCGTGATCTGGTCGATCACGCCGCCGTCGGGGGTGGGCCAGGAGCGCCACTGGGCGCCGTAGACGGGGCCCAGGTCCCCGTTCTCATCGGCCCATTCGTCCCAGATGCTCACGCCGCGCTCCTGCAGCCAGCGCACGTTGGTGTCCCCGCGCAGGAACCACAGCAGCTCCAGGGCGAGGGAGCGGAAGTGCACGCGCTTGGTCGTGATCAGCGGGAAGCCCTGGGAGAGGTCGAAGCGCAGCTGGCGGCCGAAGACGGTGCGGGTGCCGGTGCCGGTGCGGTCGCCCTTGGGGGCGCCGGTCTCCAGCACCTCGCGCAGGAGGTCCTCGTAGGGGGTGGGGATGGTCATCGGGCGGGCTCCTTCTCGGCGGGCGGGGCGGCGGCGGTCTCGGGGGCGGGGCCCGGTGGGGCGGTGCTCTCGCGCACCACCAGCGTGTACGGGGTGAGGACGACCCGCGGCGGGCCGTCGTGGCCGCGCACGCGCTCGGTCAGCAGGTCCAGCGCGGTGCGGGCCAGGGCCTCCTTGTCGGGGGAGATCGAGCTCAGCGGGGGAGCGGTGAACAGGGCGTCGGGCACGTCGTCGTAGCCGATCACGGCGACGTCCTCGGGGACCCTCCGGCCCGCGCGGCGCAGGGCGGCGAGGGCGCCGATGGCGAGCTCGTCGTTGGCGCAGACCAGCCCGTCCACGTCGATGCCGCGCTCCAGCAGCGCCTCGGCGCCCGCCAGCCCGTCGGAGCGGTGCCAGTCCGCGACCTCCTGGACGATGGCCTCGCGCGGGTCGATCCCGTGCTCGGCCAGCGCGCTGAGGTAGCCGTCGCGGCGCAGGGTCCCCGAGCTGTGCGGCTGGGCGCCGACGGCCGTGGTGATCTGGCCGATGAACGCGACCTTGCGCCGCCCGGTCTCCAGCAGGTGCGCCGTCGCGTCGTGCGCGGCAGAGACGTTGTCGATCTTCACGTAGTCGCAGCCCTGGGGGAGCGTCTCGGGGAGGTGCTCGCCGATGAAGACGGTGGGCTGGCTGGTCCGCTCCAGGGCGGCGATGCGCTCCTCCTCGAGCAGGAGGGGGCTGAAGACGACGCCGTCGCCGAGGACGCGCTTGAAGCCCTCCAGCACGTTGCGCTCCTCCTCGGAGCCGGCCCGCGTCGAGTGCAGCAGCGCCGTCTGGCCGCGCCGCTGCGCCTCCTCGATGAAGGCCTGGGCGAGGTGCGAGAAGTAGGTGAACGCCAGCGACGGCAGCGCCAGGGTGATCAGCCCGCTCTCCCCGGTGCGCAGCTGCTGCGCGGCGACCTGGGGGCGGTACCCGACCTGCGCGATCGCCGCGCGCACCCGCTCGCGGGTGGCCTCGCTGACGTGCGGGTATTCGTGCACGACGTTGGAGACGGTCTTGATCGAGACGCCCGCGATCCCGGCGACATCGCGCAGCGTGGGTGGGCGATGGGGGCCGGAGCGGGCGGTCGTGCTCATGGCGCCGATTGTTGCATCCCCCCGGCGGCCCCGGGGCGGAGGGACGCGGCCGAGCCCGCCGGGCCGCCCCGGAGCGGCGCGCATCCGGCGGGGGTCCGCGGCGCGGGAGCGGCGACGAGAGGCCGCCGGGGCGTTGACGGGGGAGGGGGCATGTGCCAAAGTTGTACAACGTTGTATAACGGGTCGTGCGAGGACGCTGCTGCGCCCTCGGGCGCCCGTCCGAGCCCCAGCACCCCGAAGGACGCCGACGCCGATGTCACCGACCGTCACCATCACCCTGGATCCCGCCTTCCGCATCGCCCCCGTGCGCCCGCGCACCTTCGGCTCCTTCGTCGAGCACCTGGGGCGCTGCGTCTACACCGGCATCCACGAGCCGGACCACCCCACCGCCGACGAGGACGGCTTCCGCACCGACGTGCTCGAGCTGACCCGCGAGCTGGGCGTCACCTCCGTGCGCTACCCCGGCGGCAACTTCGTCTCCGGCTACAAGTGGGAGGACGGCGTCGGCCCCGTCGAGGAGCGCCCCGCGCGCCACGACCTCGCCTGGCACACCACCGACCCCAACACCGTGGGCCTGGACGAGTTCATGGCCTGGGCGAAGAAGGCCGGGGTCGAGCCGATGTACGCCGTGAACCTCGGCACCCGCGGCGTCGCCGAGGCCGTGGACGTGCTGCAGTACGCCAACGCGCCGCAGGGCATCGCCCTGTCCGACCAGCGCGCCGCCAACGGCCACCCCGAGGGCTACGGCATCCGCATGTGGTGCCTGGGCAACGAGATGGACGGCCCCTGGCAGACCGGCCACAAGACGCCGGAGGAGTACGCGCGCCTGGCCACCGAGACGGCGCGCGCCATGCGCCAGGAGGATCCGGACCTCGAGCTCATCGCCTGCGGCTCCTCAAGCTCCTCGATGGAGACCTTCGGCGCCTGGGAGAACATCGTCCTCACCGAGGCCTACGACTTCGTGGACATGATCTCCGCCCACGCCTACTACGCCGAGCACGACGGCGACCAGGGCTCCTTCCTCGCCTCGGCGCAGGACATGGACTACTTCATCGAGTCGGTCGTCGCCACGGCGGACCACGTGCGCGCCAAGCTCAAGCGCGAGAAGCGGATCCACATCAGCTTCGACGAGTGGAACGTCTGGTACCAGAAGCGTGCCGAGTCCCGCCCGCCCAGCGGCGACGACTGGCCCGTCGCGCCGGTCCTGCTCGAGGACCACTACACCGCGATCGACGCGGTCGTCGTCGGCAACCTGCTCATCTCGCTGCTGCGCCACTCCGACCGCGTGGCCTCCGCCTCGCTCGCGCAGCTGGTGAACGTCATCGCGCCGATCATGACCGAGCCCGGCGGCCGCGCCTGGAAGCAGACCACCTTCCACCCCTTCGCGCTGACCGCCCGTCATGCCTCGGGCGAGGTGCTGCGCCTGGCGATCGACGTCCCCACCTACGAGAACGCGCGGTTCGGGCAGTCCGACCTCGCCGATTCCGTCGCCACCTGGGACGAGGAGTCCGGCGAACTGACGATCTTCGCGGTCTCGCGCGCCACCGAGGGCGACCTCGACCTGGCCGTGGACCTCTCCGCCTTCGGCGATCTCGAGCTCGTCGAGGCCCTCACCCTGCACCACGAGGACCCCTACGCCCGCAACTCGGCCGATGCGCCCGACACCGTCGCGCCGCAGGCCAACGACACCGTCGCGCTCGAGGGCGGGAAGCTCACCGCCGCCCTGCCGGCGATCTCCTGGAGCATCCTGCGCCTGAAGCGCGCCTGACCTCCGCGCCCGCCGGGAGATCCGGCGGGCGCACGACGGGGCCGAGGGGGAGCGATCCCCCTCGGCCCCGTCTCGCTGTCCTCACGTCCCTCAGCGCCGTCCTCCCTTCCCCGTCGTGCCGTCCTCCCTTCCCCGTCGTGCCGCCGCCCGAGCCATCGTGCTGCGCCCAGGCCTCCGTGTGCCTATCTGTGCAGTGCAGTCGCCCCGTCGCTCCGGCGGTGCGCAGGAGGACGGGCCCGGACCTGGCGGGGACCCTGTGCGGGGAGGCTCGGGACGACTGATCGATATCGACCCCTATGGCGCGCTCTCAGGGGCGCGAATCGATCACCCGCGCAGAGCGTGCGGGACGCGGCTCCCCGAGGCCATGTCGGCCTGCCGTGGAGGTCGGCCATGCCGGCGCCCGTGGAGGCCGACCATGCCGGCCCGCCGCAGAGGTTCCGGGGAGCTGCCGAACTTTATTCAACTCAGGGGTTGACGACCGGGGTGGGCGGGCGTAGCGTCCTCCTTATCAACCGGATAGTTGAACAAGGAGGGCGATGCAGAACACCGACGACATCGACACCCTGTCCCGGGCCTTCGCGGCCCTCGCCGATCCCACCCGCCGCGACCTCGTCGCCCGGCTCACCCTGGGCGATGCGACCGTCGGCGAGCTCGCCGCCCCGTACGACATGTCGCTCCAGGCGGTGAGCAAGCACCTGAAGGTCCTCGAGGAGGCCGGGCTCGTCACCCGCAGCCGGGACGCACAGCGGCGTCCCGTGCACCTCGAGACGCAGGCGCTGGGGGAGCTGACCCGCTGGATCGACCAGCATCGGCATCGAGCCGAGGCGCGCATGTCCCGTCTCGAGTCCCTGCTGTCCCGCATGTCCGCCCCGTCGGCCCCGGACGTTCCCGCCCCGCAGGGAAGCCCCACCCCGCAGAGCACGCCCGCAGCACCGGTCGCCTCCGCAGCACCGAACACACCCGCAGTATCGAACACACCCGAGGAGCCATCGTCATGAGCACCACCGAGCACATCACCACCGCCACCATCGAAGCGGACCCCGAGGTCCCGATCATCCGCATCACCCGGGACTTCCAGGCCGCGCCGGAGCAGGTCATTCGCGCGCACACCGATCCGGAGCTGGTCACCCAGTGGAACGGCCCCGACGGGCTGACCATGACCATCGACCACTGGGATGCCCGCACCGGCGGGTCCTGGCGCTTCGTCCACGCCGACGAGAACGGGGAGTACGCCTTCCACGGCTGCTTCCACGAGGTCTCCGACACCCGCATCGTGCAGACCTTCACCTGGGAGGGCATGCCCGATCACGTCTCGCTGGAGACGCTGACCGTCGAGGACCTCGGGGACGGCTGGACCCGTCTGCACGCCCAGTCCCTCGTGGACAGCTTCGCCGGGCGCAACGGCTGGCTCGAGTCCGGCATGGAGGTCGGCGTCAACGAGGGCTACGCCAAGCTCGACCGCGTCCTCGCCGGAGAGACGCCCCGGTCCTGACCCCCCCCGCCGCCTGCCCGCCCTGCCCCTCACATCTCCGCCCCGAGCAGCCCCAGGGCCCCGCACCGCGCATCTCCGCACCGCGCAGCCCCAGGGCCCCGCACCGCGCATCTCCGCCCCGCGCAGCCCCAGGGCCCCGTGCCGCGCAGCACCACGCCGAGAAGTCATTCTGCGTCGCTTGAACGGGTGTTCAAGCGACGCAGAATGACTTCTCGGCGTGTTCGGGGAGGGGCCGGTGTGTCATGGGAGGGATCGGGGCTCGGGGTCGGGCTCGGAGCCGGCGCCTGGCCAGGCTGGGGCTGGGGGCCGGGCGTGCCTGCGGGCCGGGCCCGGGGCGCGGGATGCGCGCCCGGGCCCCGGGTCAGGCGGCGGCGGGAGCGGCGGCGGGGCCGGGCTCGGCCGAGGCCTCCCGCTGCACCTCGCGGCGGAACTTCCGGGCTCCGAAGTAGCCCAGGACCAGGGCGAGCACGAACCAGCCGGACAGCCACAGCAGGTCGCCGCGCGGGTCGATCCAGCCGCCGCCGATGGCGCCGCGGAAGGCGTCGATCGCGTGGGTCATCGGCAGGTACGGGTGGATCACCTGGAAGAACTTCGGCAGGGTCTGGACGGGGTAGGTGCCGCCGGCGCCGGAGATCTGCAGCGCGACCAGGACCAGCGCCACGAACTTGCCGATCGGCCCGAACATCGCACCGAAGCCGTGGTTCAGCGCCACGAACACGAGCGAGGTGAGGACCGACAGGCCCGCCAGCAGCGGCACGTCCACCGCCGTGATCCCGACGGCCATGTGCAGCACCGCGACGGCGATGATCGCCTGGACGGCGCCCAGCAGCAGCGCCGGCAGCAGTCCGCCGCCGAGCAGGGCGAGCGGCCCGCGGCCCTCGGCCGCCGCGCGGCCGGAGAACGGCGGCATCATGAGGAAGATGGCCATGCCGCCCACCCACAGGCTGATCGCCAGGAACAGCGGCGCCAGCCCCTCGCCGAAGCGGTCCAGCCCGTTCTCGCGGACGAAGTCCATGCTCACGCCCTCGGAGGCGGAGCCGGCGAGGTGCTCGCGCTCGGAATCGGTGTAGGAGGGGACCTGGTCGCGGGCGTCGGTGAGCCCGTCGGTGAGCTCGGCCCCGCCGTCGGCGAGCTGGCCGGCGCCGTCCTCGAGCTGACCGGAGCCGTCCTCCAGCTGGACCGCCCCGTCCTCGAGCTGGCCGGCGCCGTCCTCGAGCTGCTCGGCGCCGCCGACCGCGGAGCCGAGGCCCCGGGTCAGCTCCCCGGTGCCGTCGGCGAGCCGGCCCGCGCCGTCGGCCAGCTGGTCCGCGCCGGTGCTCGCGGTGGAGACGCCGCCGGTGTACGCCTCGACGCCCTCGTGCAGCGTCTGGGCGCCGTCGGCCGTCTGCCGGGAGCCCTCGGCGAGAGCGGTGGCGCCGTCCGAGAGCTGCTCGGAGCCGTCGGCCAGCTGGTGCACGCCGTCGGCCCCGTCGCTGAGCGTGCGGTACGCGTCGGGCAGCGCGAGGGCGACCTCGCGGGCCTGGGAGGTGAGCTCGTCGACCTGGTCGCCGACGCCGGGGGAGGCGTCCGTGGCGTCGGAGGCCAGCTGCTCGGCGGAGGCGATGTCGTCGGCGAGGGTGCGGGCGTCGGTCGCGATGCCGGACAGCGGGGTGGCGATGCCGTCGGTCACGGTGGCGATGTCCTGGGTGGTGGTGACCAGGGACTCGGCGGTGCTCGTCATCTCTCCGGCGGTGTCGGAGATGCCCGATGCGGACTCCGACAGGGACTGCGAGGAGTCCGCGGCCGTGCCGATCGACTCCGAGGCCGAGGCCGTGTCCGATGCGGTGGAGGCCGCGTCGTCCCGGAGGCCCTGGGAGGAGCCGGCGAGGTCGGTGAGGTCCGCGCAGAAGGACTCGTCCGCGCCGGATTCGGCGCAGCGCGCGGCGAGGCCGTCGACCCCGCCGGTGTAGGTGTCGACGTCGTCCTGGAGGGCGGCGGCGGATTCGGCGGCGGTGCCGGCGGCGTCGTCGGCCGCGGTGACCTGCTCGTCGACCGTGCCGGCGTCCTCGACGAGGGGCTGGGCGGCGGTGACGACGTCCTGCGCCTGGGTCTGGAGGGTGGTGGCGTCGCTCGCCGCGCCCTGGGCGGACTCGTCGATGTCGGTGACCGTGCTGGAGAGGGACTCGGCATCGGTCGCGAGGGTGTCCGCGGCGGTGGTGGGGCCGGCCAGGGCGTCCTCGACGTCCTGGACGAGGCCGGTGAAGCCGTCGATCGCGGTGACCAGGTCGGTGCTGGCCTGGTCGACGCTCTCCTGGGAGACGCCCATCTCGTCCAGGCGGTTCTGGGCGTCGGTGACGGCGGTGTCGAGGGTCTCGGTGCCCTCGGCGACCTGCTGGGCACCCGCTTCCAGGTCGGAGGCGCCGTCGGCGACCTGCCCGGTGCCGGTGGCGAGCTGCGAGCTGCCGTCGCGGAGGTCGGAGCCCTTGGAGTCGAGCTCGTCGAGCCCGGTGGCGAGCTGCCCGGCGCCGGAGTCGAGCTGCGCGGCGCCCTCGCCGAGGGTGACCGAGCCGTCCTCGAGCTGGCGCAGGCCCACCACGAGCGTCCCGGCGCCGTCGGTGAGCTCGCCGGCGCCGCCGGCGAGCTGCCCCGCGCCGTCGGTGAGGTCGCCGGCGCCGTCGCGCAGCTTCTCGGCGCCGTCGGTCAGCTCGCCGCTGCCGTCGACGGCGTCCACCAGGCCGTCGTGCAGGGTCGTGAAGCCGACGTAGACGTTGTCGAGGTACTCCTCCAGGACGCTCTCGCGCAGGGCCTCCGTGACCGCGGTGCCCACGGACTTCGTGAAGTTGCCCGAGACGTAGTTGACGGTGTCGTTGGTGCGGACCGTGAGCATCGCGGGGGTCGCGGCGGAGGCGTCGTCCCCGCCGATCGAGCCCACATCGGCCGAGAAGGTGGCGGGCACCTCGATGGTCGCGCCGTAGGTGCCGTCGGCGAGGCCGACCTCGGCCTCCTCGCGGCTGACCTCGACGAAGCGGTAGACGGTGCTCTGGTCCTTCTCCAGCAGCGTCTTCGTGAACTCCTCGCCCACGTCCAGGTGGCGCACGTCCCCGTCGGGGCCGGTGACGTCCGCCCCGGTGTCCTCGTTGACCACGGCGGCGGTGACCTGGTCCAGGTGGCCGCTGGGGTCGTCGAAGGACCAGGTCATGTTGCCGGAGTAGATGATCGGCACCAGCGCCAGGCCCGTGACGAACAGGGCGGCGATGGGCTTCTTCCACTCGGCGGGCAGCAGGGCGAGGAGGCCGGAGAGGAACGATGTGCGGGGACGCTTCGCGGTGGACACGCCTTCACGATACATTCGTGTATCCGATACGTAAAGGTATTGAGATGGTGATGCGGGCGACCGTCCCGGGCCGGGCGGAGTGCGCCACATCGACCGTCCGCGCGGCGGCGGCGCCGAGGGCGGGCGCTACTCTGGTCCGGTCTGCCCCTGCGCGGCCCTGCGGGCGGCGCGGCGGGCCTCCCCACCCCCGAAAGGTACCGCCTCATGGGCGAGATAAGCATCACCTTCGAGGTCATCGCGCTGGTCGTGCTGACCGCGATCCTCATCCTGGACCTGCTGCTGGTCCTCAAGCGCCCCCATGAGCCCTCCATGAAGGAGGCCTCGCTGTGGATCGGCTTCTACGTGTCGCTGGCCCTGATCTTCGCGGTGGTCCTCGCCATCGCCTCCGATGGCCACACCGCGTCCCAGTTCCTCACGGGCTGGCTGCTGGAGTACTCCCTGAGCGTGGACAACCTGTTCGTGTTCATCGTGATCATGGGCAAGTTCGCGGTCCCGCGGAAGTACCAGCAGGAAGTGCTGATGGTGGGCATCATCATCGCGCTGATCGCCCGTGCCGCCTTCATCCTCGCCGGCTCGGTGATCATCGACCAGTTCGCGGGCGTGTTCTACATCTTCGGCCTGTTCCTGCTGTACACGGCGTGGAAGCAGACCAAGGAGGAGGACGACGACGAGGGCGACTCCTTCATCATGCGCTCGGTGCGCAAGGTCCTCCCGGTGCACAACGAGTACGACGGCAACCGGCTGCGCACCACCGTCGATGGCAAGAAGCTGTTCACCCCGATGCTGCTGGTGTTCATCACTATCGGCCTGACCGACGTGATGTTCGCGCTCGACTCGATCCCCGCGATCTTCGCGATCACCACCAACCCGTTCCTGGTCTTCACCGCGAACCTGTTCGCGCTGATGGGCCTGCGCCAGCTGTACTTCCTGCTGGGCGGCCTCATGGACCGCCTGAAGTACCTGCACTACGGCATCGCCGCGATCCTCGCGTTCATCGGCGTGAAGCTGATCATCCACGCGATCCACGAGGCCCCGCTGCACTGGCTGCCGGGCTTCGATGCCCTGGAGCGGATCCCCGAGGTGCCGATCTGGCTGTCGCTGACGGTCATCGTCGTCTCGATGGGCGTGGCCACGATCGCCTCGCTGATCGCCTCCGCCCGCGACACGACCATCGAGGAGAACACGCCGCAGGCCTGATCCTCCGCGCCCTGCAGCACCCGGCGGCCCCGCCCGGATCCTCGGATCCCGGCGGGGCCGCGCGCGTCCCCCGGGACCGCGTCCGCCGGGCCGCGTCCGCCGGGACCGGGCCCGGGGCGCGCTCAGGCCGGCAGGTCCACGACCCACGGCTCCCGGGGCAGGGTCGCGGGGTCCCAGCGCTCGAGCACGTCCGCAGCGGTGCGGCAGCCGGGCAGCCCCAGCGAGAGGCCGATCCGCGCCATCACGTCGCCGGCGCTCTCCCCGCGGGCGAGGCGGTCGCGCAGGGTGACGGCGCCGTCGCGCTTGGCCAGGCGGGCGCCCTGCGGGTTCACCGCGAGGGGCACGTGCGCGTACTGCGGCGGCCGATGCCCGAGGAGCTCGGCGAGGTGGGCCTGGCGCGGCGCCGAGGTCAGCAGGTCATCGGCCCGCACCACCTGGTCGATGCCGGCGTCCGCGTCGTCGACCACCACGGCCAGGTTGTAGGCGACCACGCCGTCGCCGCGGCGCAGCACGAGGTCGTCCACCGCGGCGGTCACCGCGCCCGCGAACATGTCCTGCACGGTGAGCGCGCGCACGCCGGCGCGCAGGCGCAGGGCCGGCTCGCGGCGCAGCCGATGCATCCGGGCTCGGCCGGCCTCGCGGGCGGCCGGGGAGAGGTCGCGGCAGGTGCCGGGATAGGCGCCGGGCGGCGCATGCGGGGCCGAGGGGGCCTCGAGGATCTCCCGCCGGGTGCAGTAGCACTCGTAGACCAGGCCGGCGGCGGCGAGGCGGGCGATCGC
Organism: Brachybacterium phenoliresistens; assembly: GCF_039530785.1. Classification (NCBI taxonomy): domain Bacteria; kingdom Bacillati; phylum Actinomycetota; class Actinomycetes; order Micrococcales; family Dermabacteraceae; genus Brachybacterium; species Brachybacterium phenoliresistens. Next base: position 160,809 of record NZ_BAAAOW010000006.1, on the reverse strand, counting down.
CGCCTCGTGCTCCGCGCCGCGCTCGGACTGGCGCACCACCGGACCGTCCGCGGTGATGCCGATCGCCGCGAGGTCCTCGAGCTGGCGGGCCTCGGCGCCCTCCTGCACCCGGTCGAGGTCCTCCACGCGCAGGCGGAAGGCGCGCCCGGACCGCCGGGCGAGCACCCACGCGAGCACGGCGGTGCGCAGGTTCCCCAGGTGCAGGTCCCCGCTGGGGGAGGGGGCATAGCGCCCGGCGCCGGCGGTCGGGGGCGGGGAGACGGTCACCGGGCCAGTCTAGGAAGCCGGGTGCTCCGGCGGGGCGTGCCGATCCGGCAACAGGACGGGACACGCCGCCGCAGCGGGCCTACGCTTCGCCGCATGAGCGAGCACACGCATCACCACCACGCCCCCGCGGAGGGCATCGACCCCGTCGCCCACTGGGAGGAGCACTACGGCACCGGCGACCGGGTCTGGTCCGGCGCGGCCAACGCGAGCCTGGTCGCGGTCCTGGAGGAGCTCGCCCCGTCCTCGGGCCCGACCCGCGCCCCGCGCGCCCTGGACATCGGCTGCGGGGAGGGGGCCGATGCGATCTGGCTGGCGCGTGCCGGCTGGCGGACCACCGGAGTGGACATCTCTCCCACCGCCGTCGGCCGGGCGCAGGAGGCGGCCCGGGAGGCCGACCTGGGCCCCGAGCAGCTGCGGCTGATCGCCGCGGACCTCTCCGACCCGGCCGTGGACGCGGACCTCGGCGGGCCCTTCGACCTGGTGACCGCCTCGTTCTTCCACTCCACGATCGCCCTGCCCCGCACGGGGATCCTGCGGCGGGCCGCGGCGCTGCTGGCCCCCGGCGGGCGCCTGCTGGTCATCTCCCATGCGGCGCCGCCGCCGTGGGCGCGCGGGGACTTCGCCCGCCATCGCGAGGACCTGCTGGACCCCGACGCGGAGGTCGCCGCGCTGGACCTGCCGGTCGCGGAGTTCGCCGTCGAGCGGGCCGAGCTGCGCCGGCGTGCGGCGACGGCTCCCGACGGGACGCCCGCCGAGCTCGAGGACGGGGTCGTCCTGATCCGCCGCCGCTGAGCCCCGCACATGCGACAGGCCCGGTGTCGAGGGGATTCCCTCAGCGCCGGGCCTGCTGCGGGGCGGACGGTCAGGCGTCGCCGCGGTGGCTGCCGCGCTTGGCGGCATCGCCGGAGGCATCGGCCGCGGAGTCCTTCAGGGACTCGGCGACGTCGCCCGCCTCGGCGGAGCCCACCGAGTCGGACACCGCGGAGGAGTCCGAGTCCGTGGAGCCGGAGGCCGGGTAGTGGGCGCGGGCGAAGTCCGCCGGCGGGGCCCAGGGGTCCTCGACGGGGCGGGTCTTCTTCCAGGCCACGTAGCCGGCGGCGGCGCCGACGGCCGCGAGGCCGAGGACGAGCAGCACCTTGCCGGCGCGGCCCTTCTTCTTGGGGGCGGCGACCGGGGTGAGGGCGGCGGAGCGGATGTCCGACTGGCCCTTGTCGATCTCCTTGCGGGCGGCGTCCACGGCGGCGGTGACGGCCGCCGTGACCACCGTGTTGGTCGCCGCGGCGGTGCGCTTGGCCCGGGGGAGGTAGTCCTCCTGCAGGTCGTGCTTGAGGCGGTCGGCCTGCGGGCCGAGCTTCTCGGAGAGCGAGGACAGCTTCTCGCTCTGGGTGCGGATGTTGTCCTCGACGAGCGGACGGTACTGGTCCACGAGGCCCTCGGCCTTGCCGCGGAACTCCTTCGCGCCCTCGCTCACGACGGGGCCGACGGTGGAGGCGAGCTTGGACAGCTCGGAGAGGGCCTTGTCCGCCTTCGCCTCGACGGTGCTGGTGGCCTCGGCCGCCAGCTCCTGCGCCTTCTTCTCGGCACGCTTGGACGTCTTCAGCGCCATGGCTTCCCCTTTCGATCGATTCCGCCGGCTCGGCCGGCGCGGGTCCAGGAAGCGGCACCGGGCTGCGTACATGCGGTACGGCGACACGCTTCGATCGCACTCACTCTATCGTGACCTGCGGCACGGACATCCAGGGTTCTCCCGGCGGTGGACGGGCGCGGATCGGCGTCCCGGGATCCGCGCCCGCGCATGTGCGAGGATGACCGCATGTTCGCAACTCTGCACACCAACCACGGGGACATCCGCCTGGAGCTGTTCCCGGACCACGCCCCCAAGACCGTCGAGAACTTCGTGGGCCTGGCCGAGGGCACCCGCGAGTTCACCGACGCCGAGACCGGCGAGAAGGTCACGCGCCCCTTCTACGACGGCGTCATCTTCCACCGCATCATCGACGGGTTCATGATCCAGGGCGGTGACCCCCAGGGCACCGGCACCGGCGGCCCCGGCTACACCTTCGACGACGAGATCTCCGAGAAGAACTTCAACGAGCCCTACAAGCTCGCCATGGCCAACGCCGGCAAGCGCATGAACGCGCTGACCGGCCGCCCCGCCGGCACCAACGGCTCGCAGTTCTTCATCACCGTCGCCCCCACCCAGTACCTGCACGGCAAGCACACCGTGTTCGGCGAGGTCGCCGACGAGGAGTCGAAGAAGGTCGTCGACGCCATCGCCACCACCGCCACCGACATGCGCGACCGTCCCCTCGAGGACGTCGTCATCACCTCGGTCACCATCGAGAAGTGACCTCTGCGCGCCGCCGTGCGCGATGACCGATCCCGTCGCCCGGAGCTGCCTCCGGCGGCGGGATCCGTCGTCCCGGGGCCGGGCGCGGGCCCAGGACGCCGACACGGCGGCGCGGCGGGACAGGTTGGTCGTGTAGGAATGAGCGCATGAACCGCCCCTCCTACGGCTACAACGCCGCCGATTCCTCGGAGCCGGGAGAGCAGCCCGTCTGCCCGCGCCACCCCGACCAGGTGACCTATGTGCGCTGCCAGCGCTGCGACCGGCCCGTCTGCGGGCAGTGCCAGCGTCCCGCCGCCGTGGGGGTGCTCTGCGTGGACTGCGAGCACCAGCTCGCCCGCCAGCAGCGCTCGACCCAGCCGCGCAACGCCATGGGCGGCGCCGCCCGGCGCTCCACGCCCTACGTCACCTACACCGTGATGGCGCTGTGCGCGCTCGCCTTCATCGGCCAGAACCTCGCGCCGGACATCGTCTTCCAGGAGCTCGCCTTCGCGCCGTTCCGGGCCCTGGCCATGCCGTGGACCTTCGTGACCAGCGGCTTCCTGCACGGCGGGATCATGCACATCGTGCTGAACCTGTGGGCGCTGTGGGCGGTGGGCCAGTACCTCGAGCAGACCATGGGCCATGCTCGCTACGCCGGGGTCTACCTGGTCTCGGTCATCGCCGGGCACGTCGCCGTGCTCCTGTTCGCCGATCCGACGTCCGTCGCCTGGACGGGCGCCACCGTCGGCGCCAGCGGCGGCATCTTCGGCCTGTTCGGCAGCCTGTTCGTCGTGAACCGGCGCATGGGCGCGCAGGCCACGCAGGTGCTGGTGCTGATCGGCCTGAACCTCGTGATCACCTTCACCGTCCCCAACATCTCCTGGCAGGGCCACCTGGGCGGCCTGGTGCTGGGCACGGCCCTGACCGCGGCCATGTTCTCGCTGCGCCCCAAGGCCGCCCCGGGAGCGGACCGCACGGCCCTGGCCCGCCGCGCCGCAGCCGTCCACGCCGCCGTGATCGGTGCCGGGCTGCTGCTGTGCGTGCTGATCGTCGTCGCGAAGGTGATCACGGTGCCGCAGGGGTACCTCGTCCCGATCTTCTGACCGCGCCCCGCGGCCGATGGGGCCGCGGGGATCCGGTCGGGCGCCGCCGTCGCGGCCCGGGCGCCGGGTCGCGGATGGCCGGGGCGGCCCCGACCGTTCGGGAAGGATTCATCGGCCGTTGGGGCGCGGGTCACCCCCGCGCGGCTGAATGGACGGGCCCCTCGCCCTCCTCGCCCCGGAGATCTCCATGACCCTGCTGCGCTCCACGTCCCGGCCCACCGACCGGATCGTCGTCCCCCGTCGTGCCTTCCTCGCCCTCGCCGGCGCCTCCGCCGGAGGGGCCGCCCTGGTGCCGAGCCCGTCGGCATCGGCCGATCCCTCCGGCCCCTTCGTGCCGCCGGGGGAGATGTTCACCCTGGGCGTCGCCTCCGGCGACCCGCATCCCGACGGCGTGGTCCTGTGGACGCGCCTGGCCCCGGACCCCGTCGCCGCCGACGGCCTGGGCGGCATGCCCGACCGGGACGTGAACGTCGCATGGGAGATGGCCGAGGACGAGGGCTTCGCCCGGATCGTGCGCCGCGGCGTCGAGCGCGCCCGCGCCGAGGAGGCCCACAGCGTCCATGCCGAGGTGAAGGGCCTGCGCGCCGACCGCGTCTACTGGTACCGCTTCCGTGCGGCCGGCCAGATCAGCCCCGTCGGCCGGACCCGCACCGCCCCGGCCCGCGGCGCCGCCCTGAACGCGCTGACCTTCGCCTTCGCCAGCTGCCAGAGCTTCCCGGCCGGGCACTTCACGGCCTTCGAGCACATGGCCCGGGAGGACCTCGACGTCGTCGTCCACCTCGGCGACTACATCTACGAGAGCGGCGGCGCAGGCAGCATCGGCCGGGCGCACCTGCCCGCGGCCGAGGTGTTCAGCCTGGCCGACTACCGGGTGCGCTACGGCCAGTACAAGGCCGATCCCGCGCTGCAGGCCGCCCACGCCGCGGCGCCGTGGATCGTCGCGCCCGATGACCACGAGGTCGAGAACAACTGGGCCGGGGACCACTCCCAGCCCGACGACGAGCCCGACCAGGACCCCGAGGTGTTCCGCCGGCGGCGCGCCGCCGCCTACCAGGCCTACTGGGAGAACATGCCGCTGCGCCGCTCCTCGATGCCCGACGGCCCCGAGATGCAGGTCTTCCGCCGCCTCGCCTTCGGGGACATGCTGCAGCTGAACGTGCTGGACACGCGCCGCTACCGCGACCGGCAGCTGCAGGACCCCGCCGGCCGGTGGGACGCGCAGCGCCAGATGCTCGGCGCGGAGCAGGAGGCCTGGCTGCTGGAGGGCCTGGGAGCCTCCGCCGCCCGCTGGAACGTGCTGGCCAACCAGGTGTTCTCCTTCGAGGCCGACCACGAGGCCGGCGAGGCCGTCCGCTACGGCATGGACACCTGGGACGGCTATGCCGCCGCGCGCCAGCGCCTGTTCGACGGCGTCCACCGCCGCGGCGTCGAGAACTTCCTGGTGGTCACCGGGGACGCGCACCGCAGCGTCGCGGCGGATCTGAAGCTGGACTTCTCCGACGACGCCTCGCCGGTGGTGGGCGCGGAGTTCCTGGGCACCTCCATCAGCTCCGGCGGCAACGGCTCCGACTCCGACGCGCTGGGCAAGGTCTGGCTGGAGGAGAACCCGCACATGCGCTTCCACAACAAGCAGCGCGGGTACCAGGTGTGCCACCTGGGCCGGGACGCGATGCGCACCGAGTACAAGGTCGTGCCCTATGTCGACCGCCCGGGCGCCCCGATCGAGACCCGCGCGAGCATCCACGTCGAGAGCGGCCGCCCCGGCATCGCCCAGGTGGAGGACTGACCTCGCGGGCGAATGACACGGCTGTGATTATCCCCAGCTGTGGAGAGGATTGGGGATAAGTCGGGGGTCGATGGGGGACAACCCCGCGCGATGGTGGACAACGCATGTGACCGTGGGGAAACCTCGTGGATCACCGCCCCGCCGTCGCCGCCCCGGACCCGCCGCGCCCCGGCGCGCGGGAGCCCCCGCCCGGCTCCGGATCCCGTCCCGGAGGCGGGCGGGCGCTCCCGGGCCCTCGGCCGAGCACCGGGGAGGCCCCGGCGACACCGGGCGGCAGCGCAGCTGTGACCTGCAGTGATATCGATTTCCTGCAGGTCGCGGGGTCGCTCCGTGATCTCGGCGTGATCGGGTCGTGATGCGGCCGTGACCGGGCCGGGCCCCGGGGTGCGGACATGTGCACGGCCGTGCACGGACCGCCGGCACCTGCGGAAGCACACCCGTGTCATTCGTCCCCAGCTGTGGATCCCGCTGTGGATAACTGTGGACCTGTGCCTGAGCCGCCGTGGACAACGGGGCCCCGATCGTGGACGGCGGTGTGCACGGAGGAGTTCTCCCCACCGCCGGCTCCCCAGCGCCTCCGCCGGCGCGGAACGGTTCAGTGCTCGGCGCCGCCGGGGATCCGGGCATCGGCCGCGGTGGAGAGCGCGGCCCGGACCATCCGCCCGAGCGTCTCGGCGGCATCGCCGGGCGCCACGACATCGGCCGCGGGGACGTGGACGAAGCCGCCGCGGATGCCGGCGAGGCCGGGCTCGGCGGCGAGGGCGTGCTGCAGGCGGTAGAACACGTCGTTGCACACGAAGGTCCCCGCGCTCTGCGAGACGGCCGCCGGTCCGGGCCAGGCGGCGGCGACCATCGCCTTGATCGGCAGCGTCGAGAAGTAGCCGACCGGACCGTCGGGCACGCACGGCGCATCGATCGGGCGGGCGCCCGCGTTGTCGGGGATGCGGGCGTCCTGCACGTTCACGGCGGTGCGCTCCGGGGTGATCGCCCCGCGGCCGGCGGCGAGGCCCACGGCCACCACCAGCGCCGGCCGCTGCTCCCGGACCTTGGCGAGCAGCGCCTCGGCCGCCCGCCCGAACTCCACCGGCAGCAGCAGCTCGCGGGCGAGGACGCCGCCCTCGCGCAGGGCGGGAGCGGCGCGCCGCACCGCCTCCCAGGACTCGTTCACCGCGGCCCCGTCGAAGGGCTCGAAGCCGCTCAGCAGCACGTCGATCGCCATCTCCCGAGGATACGACCAGCAGGAAAGCGCTGGCGGGGACGCCGCGCCGCCCGTACCCTCCTGACATGCCGGACACGCTCGAGACCCTGTACCCGCCGCTCGGACTCACGCTGCACGCGGGGGACCTCACCCTGCGCCTGCTGCGCGATGCGGACCTGCCCGAGTACGCCGCGCTGCTGCGCCGGCCGATCTTCGCCGACGAGGCCGCCGACCACGTCTTCCCCTGGTACGCCGTCGACCCGGAGGACCGGGTGCGCGGCGCCCTGCAGTTCCAGTGGACCCAGCGCGCCGTGGCCGCCCCCGAGAGATGGAACCTCACCTTCGGCATCTGGGCGCAGGACCAGCTGATCGGCACCCAGGACGTGGTGGCCGTCGACTTCCCGCGGCGGCGCACCGTCACCTCCGGCTCGTGGCTGACCCGCGATGCGCAGGGACAGGGCTACGGGAAGCTCATGCGGCAGATGGTGCTCGCCCTCGCCTTCGACCACCTCGACGCCCAGCGCGCCGAGTCCGAGGCGGTGCTCGGCAACGACCCGTCCTTCGGCGTCTCGCGGGCCTGCGGCTATGCCCTGAACGGCACCCGGGTCACCGTGACGGGGGACCGCCCCCTGGTCCACCAGTGCTTCCTGGTCACGCCGGAGACCTTCGTGCGGCCGCAGGTCCCCGTGACGGTCGAGGGCCTGGTCCCGGCGCTGCGGGCGATGCTCGGCGCCTGAGCACCTGCTCCGCGGCCGAGGGGGGGGCGGGCCCGTGCCTCGGCCGCCCGGCGTGCTCAGAGCGAGCCGGCCAGCGCCCGGGCGATCGCCGGGGCCTGTGCGAATCCGCTGCCCGTCTCCTGCACGCAGCGCGCGAACAGCCAGGCGCGCACGCGGCGGGGGTCCAGGCCGGTCAGCGCGGCCATCCGCGCGCAGGCGCCGACCGGGTCCGCCAGCACGCGGTCGGCGCCGTTGAGCATCTGCTGCAGCACGTCGTAGTGCGGGTCGCCGACGTAGGGCTTGGGATCGATGAGCGCCCAGTCCGCCAGGTCCGTGCCCGGCTGCTCGCGCCGCGAGAGCACGTTGTGGTGGTGCAGATCGGTCGCCAGCAGCACCGGCTCCCCGTCCCAGTCCCGCGGCAGCGTGCGGAACAGGCCCAGGCCATGGTCGACGACATCGGCCGGCAGCTCGGTCCGCGCGCGGTCCTCCGCCTCGTCGGCCCACCACGCGCACATCTGCGCCAGCGGGCGGAACCCCGCCTCGGCCGGCGCGGGGATCCACAGCCGGCGCAGCAGCGCGCCGATCACGGCGTCCCGCTCGGCGTCGGGCAGCTGGGAGGCGAGGGTGCGCCCGGGCCGCACCCGCTCCATGAGCAGCGCGGAGCAGTCGCCGACCCGTTCATGGCGCAGCACTCCGGCCGCACCGCGCCCCTGCCAGGCCGCCATCCCGGCGGCCTCGTCGCGGGCCTCGTCGTGCGCCCAGCCGACCTTGAGCAGCAGATCGGAGCCGGCGGCGTCGCGCACCTCGGCGACCCAGGCGGAGGTCCCGCCGGGCTCGAGCGGCGCCCCCAGCTGCAGGGACCACGCCGCGGCGATCCGCTCCACGTGCGCGGGCAGGGCCTCGGCCCAGGCCAGGAGCTGCTCCTCGCCGCGGCCGTCTGGGCCCGGGACGGCCGATGCGCCGCGGCGGGTCAGCTCATCCCGGCGCGCGCGGGCCCGGTCGACGTTCCGGGCGAGATCCCGGGGGAGCGGCCGGCCGGCGACGAGGAGCGGGGAGGCGCAGGGCATGGGGCCACGCTACGGGGCCGCGCCCGCGAAGGGCAGGGGCGGCGCGTCCCTAGAATGGCCCGGTGACCCGCTCCCGCCCCACGCAGCTCGACGTCGCCCGCCGCGCGGGCGTCTCCCGGGCGCTGGTCTCGCTGGTCGTGCGCGGCAGCGACAGCGTGAGCCCCGAGCGCCGCGAGGCCGTGCAGCAGGCCATCGACGAGCTGGGATACCGCCCGCAGGTCACCGCCGCGCATCTCGCCTCGCGCCGCACCGACACCATCGGCGTGGTCGTCCCCGACCTGCGCAACCCCTTCTACGGGGAGCTCGCGGAGGCGCTGCGGGAGGCCGCCGCGGCCACCGGCCGGCGGGTCCTCATCGCCCTCGGCTTCGGCGACGCGCTCTCCGATCGGCGCGGCGGCGCGGGCGCCGAGGCGGCCTTCGCCCGTGGGGTGGCCGCCGAGCAGGATGCTGCCGAGGCCTTCCTGGCCGGCCGCGCCGATGCCCTGGTGCTGGTCAGTCCCCGATCCTCGGATGCGGAGCTGGCGCGCCTGGCCCGCGGCGCCCCGGTCGCGGTGATCGGGCACGAGGTCTCCGCGGCGGGCGTCGGCAGCGTGAGCACGGACGAGGCCGCCGGGGCGGAGCTCGCCGTCGGCCACCTGCTGGAGCGCGGCGGCACCCACCTGGCGCACCTGGGCCCGGCCGGCAGCCCCTCCGCGGATTCCGCCGCCGCGGTGCGGCGCGAGGAGTTCCTGGCCAGCGCCGCCCGCCACGGGGTCCCCGTGCGGACGGCGGCGCTGTCCGAGGCGACCACCCCCGCGCAGATCGAGGCGATGGTCGCGGGGCTGATCGCCGACGGCGTCGACGCCGTCGGCGTGCACAACGACCGGCTCGCCATCGGCCTGCTGACGCTCCTGGCGCGCGACCGCTTCGTGGGCCTGGTCGGCTACGACGACATCCCTGCCGCCCGGGAGCCGATCATCGGCCTCAGCACCATCGACCAGCGGCCCCGGGAGCTGGCCCGGCATGCTCTGGCCCTGCTCGAGGCCGATGCGGACCCCGGCCGGGCCGGCTCCGGGCACGTGCGCCTGGCCCCGCGGCTGCGGGTGCGCAGCACCTGATCGGTCGGCGCGCCGTGCCCGGCGCGGGTCAGCGCGGGGCGCGGATGCGCTCGGGGAGGTCGACGTCGCCGGCGGGCAGCAGGGTCTGGCCGGTGATCCACAGCGACGCCGGCCGCAGCCCCTCGGGCCCCGGCACCAGGCGCACGCGCAGCGGCTCCGCCCAGGCGCCGTAGCCGGAGTCGCCCCAGGCCGGCAGCTCGAGCAGCACGGGGCGCGCCGGCCCGGCGTCCGAGGGCCCGTCGACCACGGCGCCGATCCGCAGCTCGAGGGCGGTCTCCGCGGGGTCGAGCGCGTCCTCGTCCAGGGCGAACAGCCGGCCGCCCAGCACGGCCAGCCGGGTGCGGCCCCACAGCGAGTCGTAGGAGCCCGCGACGATGCCGGCGAGCTGCGCGGCGGGGACCGGCGCGCCGCCGATCGCGACCTCGTCCTGCTCGGCCAGCGGCTCCGGGCGGCGGCGGCCGTCGGAGCCGCCGCCCAGCGCCCCGGACCTCTCATGGGCGGCGGCCTTCGCCGCCGCGGAGCCCGAGGCCAGCGCCAGCAGCCCCAGCACCCCGGCGGCGAGATCGGAGGACGGGGCATCGATCGACGTGCCCAGCACGGAGACCGCCAGGTGCGAGGCGGGCACCGCCCAGGTGCGCGTGAGCCCCGTCGGGAAGCCGCCCGAGTGGCCGATCGCCGAGTGCCCGTGGATGGTCGCCTCCTGGAGGCCCAGCCCGTAGCCGGCGCCGTCGGCGACCGTCCACACGCGGCGGCGCATGCGCCGCAGCCCCGCCTCGGAGACGACCGCGTCGCCGGTCAGCGCCCTGCCGGCGAAGGTCGCGATCGCGCCGGCGGTGGCCCAGAAGCCGGTCGCGGCGGCGAGCGCCCCGGTGGGGACCTGCTCGACGGCGCGACGCTCCCCGTGCAGCGGCGAGGTGTGGCCCAGCGCGAAGCCGTGCGGGTCCTCCGGTCCGGGCGCATCGGGCGGGAGATCGGGGCCGATGTCCCCGGCGCCCGCCGGGTCCAGCACCAGGGCGCGGACGGCCTCGTCGAAGGGCGCGCCCGCGGCGTGCTCGATCACGAGGCCCAGCAGCCCGTAGCCGATGTTCGAGTACTGCAGGTGCAGCCCCGGCTCGAGCACCGCCGCGCTCGTCCGGGCGATCTCCAGCAGGGCCTCGCGGTCGGGGAAGGGACGCTCGAGGTTCCACCAGGAGGCATCGGCCCCGTCGCGGGTCAGGCCCGCGGAGTGGGAGAGCAGGTCGTGCAGGGTCAGCGAGGCGACGGGGGAGCCGGCGAGCTCGGGGACGCGCTCGCCGAGCGTGTCGTCCAGGCGCAGCGCGCCCTGCTCCGCCAGGCGCATCACCGCGAGCGCCGTGAACATCTTGGAGTGGGAGGCGATCCGCAGGCGGTGGGTGGTCGCCAGCTGCGCCCCGGTGGTCCCATCGGCCGTGCCGACCGCGACCTCGCAGACCAGCTCGCCGTCGTGCCAGATCGCCGCCTGCACGCCGGTGAGGCGGCGCACCGCCGACACCGTGGCCAGCCAGTGCGGCAGGATCGCCGCGACGGAGAGGACGGCCTCGCGGTCCACGGGGGAGACGGCGGCCCCGCCGGCGCCGCCCGGGGAGGACGGGGCCGGCGGGGCCGGTCGCGGGTCGGGGCCGGTGGGGCCGGGGTGCGCATCGGACACGGGATCTCCTTCGCCGGTGGGGGATCCCTCGATCCTAGGCTCCGCCGGGATCCTAGGCTCCGCCGGGATCCTCGGCTCCGCCGGCCCCGGGGGCGCCGGTCAGAACAGCCAGCGCAGCACGAGCACGCTCACGGCGCCGATGGCGGCGGCCGCCGGGAGGGTGATCACCCAGGCCAGGGCGATCGGACGCATGAGGCTCCAGTTCGCGGCCCGGTTCACGATGCCCACGCCGAGCACGGCGCCGATGAGGATGTGCGTGCTGGAGACCGGCAGTCCCAGCACCGAGGCGGCCATCACGACGCCCGCCGCGGAGAGCTCGGCCGCGAAGCCGGAGGCGGGATGCATCGACGTCAGGCCGGTGCCGACGGTCGTGATGACCCTGCGGCCGATGAACCACAGCCCCGCCACCAGGCCGACGCCGCTGACCAGCATCAGCGCCGCCGGGACCGGTGCCTCGCCGTTGATCGCGCCGGTGTGCAGCACGTCGAAGACCGCCGCGAACGGGCCCACCGCGTTGGCGATGTCGTTGGATCCGTGGCTGAAGGCGAAGGCCGAGGCCGTGAACACCTGCATCCAGCTGAACAGCAGGTACGTCGAGCGGGACAGGTTCTGGTTGCGCAGGGTCTTGGCGAAGATGAACACGGCCATCCACACGGCCGCGCCGACCATGCCCATGATGAGGAAGTTCCCGGCCGAGTCGATGTTCAGGTGCAGGTTCTTCAGGCCCTTGAACAGCAGCATCGAGGAGATGACGATCGAGCCGCCGGCCGCCAGCAGCGGCACCCAGGTCTGCAGGGCGCGGTGGGCGTCGAGGTTCTCCGCCTTCTCGTCGATCGCCCGCAGCTCGCGGTAGTAGTCGGACTCGAGCTCCTCGGGGTCGAAGTCGGGGCGGGTCGCGGTGACCGCGTCCTGGGCCATCGCGTTCGTGTACGAGATCTGCTGGATCTCGTCCAGGCGCTCGAAGGCCTGGCGGTGGCGGGTGCGGTGGGCGATCCTCTCCTGCTTGATCTCGCGCAGCTTCTGGTCGGCCTCCTCGTTGTAGACGAGGATGTGGCGCTTGATCGCGCCGAACAGCACCCAGGCGACCGCGCCGCCGAGCACGGGGGAGAGCACCCAGGAGACGGCGATCTGGCCGATGCCGCCCCACTGGACCATGTCCCAGCCGCCGGCGCCGGTGCTCAGCCCCAGGGTGAGCGCCGCGCCGACGATGCCGCCGATGATCGAGTGGGTGGTCGAGACGGGCCAGCCCATGCGGGTGGCCACCAGCAGCCAGACGGCCGCGCCCAGCAGCGCGGACATCATGATGAAGGCGAAGTCCATCGGCTCCAGGGAGATCGCCTCGAGGTCCACGATGCCGCTGCGGACGGTGTCGGTGACCTCGCCGCCGGCCAGCACGGCGCCGCTGACCTCGAAGACGGCGGCGACGACGAGGGCCTGCTTGAGCGAGAGCGTCCCGGCGCCCACGCTGGTGCCGAAGGAGTTCGCGACGTCGTTGCCGCCGATGTTGAAGGCCATGAACAGGCCGAAGGCGATGGCGACCAGCAGGATCACCCGGCTGGCCCCGTCGCCGATGTAGTCGAGGGACCACAGCGTGAACACGATCGTCGCCACGGCCAGCAGCAGGCCGAAGAACAGGTGCCACGAGCGGGCGGAGCGGGGGAGGTCGGTGCGCACCGGCGGCGCGGAGGTCTGGGTCATGGTCGATCCCTGAGGAGGAGGGGATGAAGCGGACGGGCACACCGTCCCGCTCCCCATCGACATCCGCGTGAGCGACAGGTGTCCATCAGATGGTGATCCGATGGCGGATCCCGGCGCGTGCCGGTCAGAACCCGATCGTCGTCCCCTCGACCTCCGGCACGTCCGTCCACGCCCGGGAGGCGGCGGAGCGGACGATGGCGTCGCAGACCTCCGCGGCGGCCAGGCCGTCGGAGGCGTTGGGCGCCGTGCGGGACCCGGTGGCGACATCGGCCAGGAACCGGGCGGCCTCGATGGTCTTGAGGTCGTCGAAGCTCATGGGGATGCCGGGGCCCGGCTGGAAGCGGGAGTACTCGCCGTGCTCGCCGCCGGCGAACACCGTCGTGTAGCCGTGCTCGGCGCCGCCCTCGCCGAGCATCACCTCGAACTCGTTCATGCGGGTGAAGGACCAGCGCGCCGAGCCCTCCGTGCCGTACACCTCGATCGCGTAGTCGCTGCGGTGCCCGCGCGCCACCCGCGAGGACTCGAGCGTCGCATGCGCGCCGCCGGAGAGCGTGGCCAGCGCCGCCACCCAGTCCTCGTTGGCGACCGGGCCGCGCGCGGAGCCGACCTCGATGCCGCCGTGGCCCACGCCCACGGAGGTGGGGATCGGCCGCTCGGGGATGAACACGTCCGTGCGGGCGCTGACCTCGGTGATCCGCTGCCCCGTCACATGGGCGACGAGGTCCGCGCCATGGGACAGGAGGTCGCCGATCACGCCGCTGCCCGCCTTCTCCCGGTCGTAGCGCCAGGTCAGCGCGCCGTCGGGGGAGGAGGCGTAGTCCGCCATCAGCCAGCAGCGCACGTTCGTGATCCGGCCCAGGCGGCCGGAGGCGACCAGGGCGCGCAGATGCGCGACCGCCGGGGCGTGACGGTAGTTGAAGCCGACGGCCGTGGCGACCCGGGCATCCTGCGCGGCCGCGCGGATCTCCCGGGACTGGTCGGCGCTGACGCCCATCGGCTTCTCGATCCAGAAGGGCTTCCCGGCCTGCGCCGCCGCGACGGCGAAGTCGCGGTGCAGGAAGTTGGGGGAGCAGATCGACACGGCCTCGACCTCGGGATCGGCGAGGACCTCCTCGATCGAGGCGACCGCGCGCGCGAAGCCGAACTGCTCGCGGGCGGCCTCCTGGTTCGCCGGGACCGGGTCCGCGGCGACGACCAGCCGCGGCCGCAGCCCCAGCTCCGGGAAGCGCGCGGCGATGCGCTGGTAGCTGGTGGCGTGCAGGCGCCCCATCCAGCCGAGGCTCACCACGCCGATGCCGATCTCCCGCATCGGGCTCACTCCCCGCCCAGCTCGGCGAGGATCCGCTCGCGCATCCGGCGATGGATGGCGTCCGCGTCCTCCTCCCAGCCGAACACGCACACCGACACGGTGCCGTCGTAGCCGCGATCGCGCAGGTAGCTGAAGGCGCGGTCCCAGTCGATCTCGCCGTTGCCGATCTCGTTGTGCTGGTGCACGCGCGCATCGACCCCGGGCGGGTTGACGATGTAGCGGTTGCCGACGTTGGCGGTGTGGTCGAAGACGTCGGCCACGTGCAGGTGGCGCAGGCGCTCGCCGGCGTAGTCCATCATCTCGCCCACGTCGCGGGCGCCGCGGCCCAGGTGGAAGGCGTGCGGGAAGCAGAACTCGTAGTTCAGCCAGTCGCGGTCCACCCCGCGCACGATCTGCACGGCCCGGTCGTTGTCCTCGACGAAGTCGTAGGGGTGCGCCTCGATGGTGCACTCCAGCCCGTACTTCTCGAAATCGGGGATGAGCTCCTCGATCGAGCGGTAGAACTGCGCCTCGCTCTGGCGGGGCCGGTTCGGGTCGCCGGAGAACTCGGTGGCGATCAGCGGCACCTCGAGGGCGTCGGCGATCTGCAGCAGGCGCCGCCAGTTGCGCACCTGCGCCTGGCGCTCCTGCTCGTCCGGGTTCGACCAGTCGAAGACGGGGTTCAGCGACCAGATCTTCACGCCGGTCGCGGCCATGGCGGCCGTGACCTCGGCGATCTGGTGGCGGTCGACCTTGGGGTAGTGGTGCCACTCGTGGAAGTCGGCGCGCGGGGACAGCTCCAGGTAGCGGTAGCCGAGCTCGGCCGCCTTGTGCAGCTCGCCGGCGACGCTGAGGTGCGGGTGGTACATGCTCGGATCCAGCAGGATCTTCACCATGACGGGGTCTCCTTCGGGCCGGGGCCGGTCAGCGCAGGCCCAGGCCGCAGTCGGCCAGGAACTCGCGGGTGGCGATCGCGTTGGGCAGGGGCAGGCCCGGGTCGCACGGGTACAGGTCCTGCTCGCAGATGACGTACAGCTCCTTGTCCATCGCCGCGAGCCTGGCGACGAGGTCGCGCATGTCCGGCAGCCCCGCCGGCGGGCGCACCGAGGCGCCCTTGGCGACGGCCTCCCCGAAGGGCCAGTCCTTCTCGTGGGCTTCCCGGGTGATGTCCGGGTCGAAGGCCTTGATGTGGACGTAGCCGATCCGCTCGGGGTACTCGTCGATCATCGAGATCGGATCGCCGCCGCCGTAGACGATGTGCCCCGTGTCCAGGCAGAACGACACGAGCTCCGGATCGGTCGCCGCGAAGACGCGGGCGATCTCCTCCGGGGTCTCGATGTGGCTGTCGCCGTGCGGGTGCAGCACCATCGTCAGCCCGTAGTCCTCCTTCATGATCCGCCCCAGCTCGTTGGCGTTCTCGACGTAGCGCCGCCACGCCTCGCCGGTCAGCTCGCGGTCGTCGGTGAACTGCCAGGTCTTCTCGTCGCGGTACATCGGCGGCAGGTGCACCATGTACTCCGCGCCGACGGCCGCGTGCGTCTCCGCGATCGCGCGGAAGGTGCGCTCGGTCTCGGCCCAGGCCTCCTCCTTGTGCAGGATGCCCCAGCCGGTGCCGGCGACGACGCGGAAGCCGTGCTCGTCCATGACGGAGCGCAGCTCCTTCGCATCCTTGGGGAAGTAGCCCCACGGCCCGGTCTCCATCACGGAGAACCCGGCCTGGGCCATCTCCGCCAGGGCGGTGCGCCAGGGGATCTGCTTCTCGTCCTCGGGGAACCACACGCCCCACTGGTCGGGGCACACGCCGATGGTGAGCTTGTCGAACGGCGCCTCGGGGTTGCGCGAGAGGTCGGCGGAGGCGGGGGTCTGTGCGGTCACGGCGGGAAGGCCTTTCGAGAGGGGCGGGTGTGCCGGCCGGGTCAGTCGTGGGTGGGGAAGCTCATCGAGGACTCGAGGTGCTCGTCCTGATGGGGCCAGCGGGTGGTGATCGCCTTCTGGCGGGTGTAGAAGGAGACCGCCTCCGGGCCGTGGGCGTGGTGCTCGCCGAACAGCGAGTCCTTCCAGCCGCCGAAGGAGTAGTAGCCCACCGGCGTCGGGATCGGCACGTTGATGCCGATCATGCCCACCTGGACCTCCTCCTGGTAGCGGCGCGCGTAGTGGCCCGAGGCCGTGAAGATCGCGGTGCCGTTGCCGAAGGGGGAGGAGTTGACCAGCTCGAGGGCCTCGTCGAAGTTGTTCACGTGCATGACCACCAGCAGCGGGCCGAACACCTCGTCGGTGTAGGTGCTGTGGCCGCGGTCGAGGTCGGTGATGACCGTCGGGCCCACGAAGTTGCCGTTCTCGTGGCCCTCCACCACCAGGCCCCGCCCGTCGACGACGATGGTGCCGCCGGCCTGCTCGGCCTCGTCGGTCATCCGGATCACCCGGTCGCGGGCGTCCTTCGTGATCACCGGGGGCATGTCGGTGCTCGGGTCCTCGCCCGGGCCCACCACGATCTTCTCCGCCTCGGCGCGGATGGCGGCGAGGAAGGGCTCGTGGGCATCGCCGACGGTCACGGCGACCGGCACGGCCATGCAGCGCTCGCCGGCGGAGCCGAAGGCGCCCGAGGCGATCTGGCCGGCGGCGAACTCGATGTTCGCATCCGGCATGACCACGGCATGGTTGTTGGCGCCGCCGAGGGCCTGGACCCGCTTGCCCGCGGCCGATGCCACCCGGTGCACGTGCTGCGCGATCGGGGTCGAGCCCACGAAGGACACGGCGGAGATGCCGGGGTGCTCGCACAGGGCGTCGACGGTCTCCTTGCCGCCGTGGACCACCTGGAAGACGCCGTCGGGCAGGCCGGCCTCCTGGTAGAGGCGGGCGACGATGTTCGAGGCGGAGGGGTCGCGCTCGGAGGGCTTGAGGATGAAGGCGTTGCCGGTCGCGGTCGCGACGGGATGCATCCAGAAGGGCACCATGGCGGGGAAGTTGAACGGGGTGATGCCGGCGACCACGCCGAGCGGCTGGCGCATGGTGTGCGCATCGACCCCGGTGGAGACGTTCTCGGAGAAGCCGCCCTTGAGGTCCTGGGTGATGGAGGTGGCGAACTCGAGGGTCTCCAGGCCGCGGGCGATCTCGCCCTTGGCGTCGCCGATGGTCTTGCCGTGCTCGCGGGTGATCGCCCGGGCGATCTCCTCGACGTTCTCCAGCATGAGCTGGCGCATGCGGTAGAGGATCTGGGTGCGCTTGGACAGCGAGACCTGCGCCCAGTCGCGCTGGGCGGCGCGGCCGATCTCGACGGCCCGGTCGACGGTGGCGGCGTCCCCCAGGTGCAGGGTGCCGACCTGGTCGCCGGTGGCGGGGTTCAGGATCGGCTGGGTGGCGCCGGTGCCCTCCTCGGGGCGTCCGGCGATCCAGTGCGTGACGTCGTACATGGGTGCTCCTTGGTCGGGGCGGTCGGGTGAGCTCAGAGGTAGTGGCGCTGCGGGGCCTTGGCGGCCTCGTACACCGCGGAGGCCTGCTGCGTGGACTCCAGGCGCGAGACCTGGGAGACGGGCACGTCCCACCAGCCGGTGCCGGGCGGGTTCGGGCCGTAGAGGTTCGTGTTCACGACGATCGCGGTGGCCTGCGCGGAGGCCTCCGCCCGGCGGTAGGCGTCGCGGAAGTCCTCGGTGGAGGAGACCTCCTGCACCTCGATGCCGTAGCTGCGGATGTTCGCGGCGATGTCCATCGGCAGCTTGGGGCCGTCGAGCTGGCCGGACTCCTTCGAGCGCATCCGGTACTTCGTGCCGAAGCGCTGCGAGCCGTGCGACTCGGACAGCGCACCGATCGAGGACCAGCCGTGGTTCTGCAGGATCACGAGGATGACCTTGACGTCCTCGGCGACGATGGTCGCGATCTCCTGCGGGGCCATCTGGAAGGTGCCGTCGCCGATGATGGCGACGACCTCGCTGTCCGGGGCGGCCATCTTCGCACCGAGGGAGGCGGGCAGCTCGTAGCCCATGCACGAGTAGCCGTACTCGAGGTGGTACTGCAGCGGGGACTTCGCGCGCCACAGGGCCTGCAGGTCCCCGGGCATGGAGCCGGCGGCGTTGATGACGATGTCCTCATCGCCCATCATCTCGTTCAGGGCGCCGAAGATCTCCGTCTGCGCGGGCAGCTCCTGGTCGTGCGGGTCGAAGCAGGGGGCGACCAGCGCGTCCCAGTCCGCGCGCAGCGCCGCGGCCCGCTCGCGCTGCTCCGAGGGGGCCTGCCAGCCCGCGAGCGCCCCGGTGAGGGCCTCGAGGCCGGCGCGGGCATCGGCCACCAGCATCTGCGCGGAGTGCTTGGCGGCGTCGAAGGACTTCACGTTGAGGTTCACGAAGCGGACGTCGGGCTCGCGGAAGGCGGTGTGCGAGGCGGTGGTGAAGTCCGTGTAGCGGGTGCCGACGCCGATCACCACGTCGGCCGTGGCGGCCAGCTCGTTGGCGGCGTCGTTGCCGGTCGCGCCCACGCCGCCGATGCACAGCTCGTGGTCGTCGCGCAGGGCGCCCTTGCCGGCCTGGGTGTCCAGCACGGGGATCCCCGTGGCCTCGGCGAAGGCCTGGAGCGCCGTGCTCGCCTCGGAGTAGATCGCACCGCCGCCGGCGATGACGACGGGGCGCTGCGCGGTGCGGATGACCTCCGCCGCGCGCTCGAGGGCGGCGGGCTCGGGGACGGGCCGTCCCACGTGCCAGGTGCGCTCGCGGAAGAACTCGAGCGGCCAGTCGTGGGCCTCGGCCTGCACGTCCTGGGGCAGGCACAGGGTGACGGCGCCGGTCTCGGCGGGGTCGGTGAGGACCCGCATCGCCGCCAGGGCGCTGGGGATCAGCTGCTCGGGCCGCCAGATGCGGTCGAAGTAGCGCGAGACGGGGCGGAAGGCGTCGTTGACGGTGACGTCCATGGCGCGCTCGTCCTCGAGCTGCTGGAGGACCGGGTCCACCGCGCGGTTGGCGAAGACGTCGCTGGGCAGGATGAGGACGGGGATGCGGTCGATGGTCGCGAGCGCCGCTCCGGTGACCATGTTGGTCGAGCCGGGGCCGATGGAGGCGGTGCACGCCATCGTCTGCAGGCGGTTGCGGGTCCGGGCGTAGGCGACGGCCGTGTGCACCATGTTCTGCTCGTTGCGCGCCTGGTAGTAGGGCATGTGCGCCTCGTCGTCGCCGCCGTCCCCGGCGGCGGGCTCGAGCTGGTTCTGCAGCAGGGCCTGGCCGAGGCCGGCCACGTTGCCGTGGCCGAAGATGCCGAAGGTGCCCGCGATCAGCCGATGGCGCTGGCCATCGCGCTCGCTGTACTGTGCGCCGAGGAACCGGACGAGGGCCTGGCCGACGGTGAGTCGGACGGTGCGAGGGGCATCCGTGCCGGTGCGCCCGCTGGAGCCGCTGTGCTCGCTCAATGCTGCCTCCGGGAGTGGGTCGGCGCCGAGAGCGAGGTCGCCTCGGCGGTGAGTGCGTCGGATCCCAGCATGCCGAGCACCGCCCCCACTTGTCAACACTTTGTCTGGACAAGAAATCTCCGACGATGTGCCTGCGGACCCTTCCATCGCGGCGATAGCACGTGCTAACGTCCTCGACAGAGCCCGCCAGGCAGGCTTCCGGAGGCATCCAGAGCCCGCATGACCGGACAATTGGGAAGGCATCGTCGCCTCAGGCCCTCGGCGGCGACCCCGGCTCCCTCCCGTCCGGAGCGGCCCCGCCCTCGCCTCGCCCCATCCCGGATCGTCCCGTCCGGCCCTCCGGCAAGTCCTCCCCTCCGGCCGGTCCTGACCTCCGGCCGGCCGACCCTCCGCCCCGACAGGGCCCCGATCCGGGGCCGCCCGCTCCGTCCGCACATCGCCGTTCCGCACCGAGAGGACGCCCCTCATGACCGCATCCCCCATCTCCGTCGCCGTGATCGGCGCCGGCATGGCCGGCCGCACCCACGCCAACGCCTGGCGCCAGGCCGGCACCGTCTACGACCTGGGCCTGCCGCCCGTGCGCCTGGCCGCGATCGCCGATGCGCACCTGCCCTTCGCGGAGGACGCCGCCGCCCGCTACGGCTACGAGAAGGCCGTGGGGGACTGGCGCGCCGTCGCCGAGGACCCCACGATCGACGTCGTCTCCATCGTGGTCGGCAACGCCCTGCACCGCGAGATCGCGGTCGCCCTGGCCGAGGCCGGCAAGCACGTGCTGTGCGAGAAGCCGCTGGCGGGCACCCTCGAGGACGCGGCCGCCATGGCCGAGGTCGAGGCCGCGCACCCCGAGCTGGTCCTGGCCACCGGCTTCACCTTCCGTCGCAATCCCTCCGTCGCGCAGCTCGCCCGGCTCGTCGCCGACGGCGCGCTCGGCACCATCAGCCACCTCGACGCCCGCTACCACTGCGACTACGGGGCGGACCCGCTGGTCCCCATCGCCTGGCGGTACAAGGGGCCGATGGGCACCGGCGCACTCGGCGACATCGGCAGCCACCTGGTGGACACCGCCGAGCTCATCGGCGGGCCCATCGCCTCCGTCTCCGGCGCGGTGCTCGTGACGACGATCCCCGAGCGCCCCGTGGCGGGCGCCGCCGTCGCCGGCGGCCGCGGCGTCACCGCGAGCGCCGAGGACCCGACCGAGCCGGTCGAGAACGACGACGTCGCCACCTTCACCGCCCATTTCGCCTCCGGCGCGGCCGGCACCTTCTCCTGCTCGCGGGTCGCCTTCGGCCGCCCCAACCAGATGGAGATCGGCGTCAGCGGCACCCGCGGCAGCGCCTCCTGGGACCTGGCCCGCGCCGGCGAGATCAAGCTGGCCGACGCCTCCAGCCCCGCGGGTCTGGGCGGCTTCCGCCAGGTCCTCGCGAACCCGGGCTTCCCCTACTTCGCGAACGGCTCCTCCATGGCCTTCGCCGGGGTGGGCCTGAACCAGATCGAGCAGTTCACCTACCAGGCCCACGCCTTCCTCCAGCAGGTCGCCGGCATCACCGAGGGCGCCCTGCCGCCCTGCGCGAGCTTCGCCGACGGCTACCGCGAGATGCGCATCCTCGACGCCGTCGCCCGCTCCGCCGCCGCCGGCGGCGCCGCGATCGACGTGGCCTGATCGCCCCGCCCCATCGGCCCCCGCCTCATCGGCCCCCGCCTCATCGGCCCCCGCCCTCACTGATCCCAGGAGACACCATGTCCCTCACCTACGGCGCCTACACCGCCTGCCTGCAGGACCGCACGCTCGAGGAGGCCCTCGACGTCCTCGCCGGAGTCGGCCTGACCGGCGCGGAGGTCAACACCGGCGGCTTCATCCCCTCGCCGCACGCCCCCGTGGACCTGCTGCTCACCAGCGACCGTGCCCGCCGCGACTACCTGCGGATCTTCGCCGACCGCGGGATGGAGCTGACCGGGCTCACCGCCTCCGGCAACCCGCTGTCCCCGCTGCCCACCGAGGGTCTCGGCCACGCCGAGTCCCTGCGCCGCACCATCGAGCTCGCCGGTCTGCTGGGCGTGCGCGAGGTGGTCGCCATGTCCGGCACCCCCGGCTCGGACCCCGGGGCGCGGTACCCCTCGTGGGTCGTGAACCCGTGGAACGGGATCGACCTCGAGGTCCTCGCGTACCAGTGGTCGGTCGCCGTGCCCTTCTGGAAGGAGATCGACGCCCTCGCCCGCGCGCGGGACGTGCAGGTCTGCCTCGAGATGCACCCGCGCAACCTCGTCTTCTCCCCGCTGACCTTCGAGCGCTTCCTCGCGGAGGTCGAGCCCACGCACATCGGCGTGAACCTCGACCCCTCGCACCTGTTCTGGCAGCAGATGGACCCGATCGCCTGCATCGAGCGCCTGGGAGGGCACATCCGCCACGTCCACGCCAAGGACACCGCCGTGCTGCCGGGCGCCGCCGTGCGCGGCGTGCTGGACACCGCCTTCGGGCCGGTCCCCGAGGACCCCGCCGCCCGCGTGCCCACCGGCATCGGCCACTTCTGCGCGAGCTGGCCGGCAGACCCGTCCTGGCGCTTCGTCGCCCTCGGCGAGGGGCACGACGTGGACTACTGGGCCCGATTCCTCGCGGCGCTCGCCGCGGTGGACTCGGACCTGCACGTGAACATCGAGCACGAGGACGCCGCCTTCGGCCGCATCGAGGGCATCGAGCGCGGCGCCCGCACCCTCCTCGCCGCCGCAGCCGCCGCCGGCGTCTGACCCCCGGCCCCGGCCGCAACACCCGTCCGCCCGCCCGACCCCGCTGACACCCCACCCACCCGGCCCGCGCCGGAGACCCAGGAGAGACCCATGCCGCTCGTCCGCATCACCCTGCAGGAGGGCCGCAGCGCCGCCGAGCTGCGGCGCCTGGCCGACATCGTCCAGGACGTCATGCTCGAGCACTTCGCGGCGCCGCCCGGCGACCGCTACCAGATCCTCGAGCAGCTGCCGGTGGGCTCGATCATCGCCGAGGACACGGGCCTCGGGATCGAGCGCAGCGAGGGCGTCACCATCATCCACATCACCCAGCAGGGCCGCGGCGACGCGCAGAAGCAGGCGGTCTACGCCGCGCTCGCCGAGCGGCTGGGGGAGGCCGGGCTGGTCCGCCCCGAGGATCTCATCGTCTCGGTGGTGGAGAACGGCCGGGAGGACTGGTCCTTCGGGCACGGCCGCGCCCAGTTCCTCACCGGCGAGCTCTAGGCCCGACCGAACTTTCCCCCAGCTTTGTATGGACAA
The DNA here is from genome assembly GCF_039530785.1 of Brachybacterium phenoliresistens. NCBI lineage: Bacteria > Bacillati > Actinomycetota > Actinomycetes > Micrococcales > Dermabacteraceae > Brachybacterium > Brachybacterium phenoliresistens. The sequence goes on along the minus strand of NZ_BAAAOW010000006.1, from coordinate 137,947 downwards.
ACGCTCGACCGGGTGCGAACATGAGTGCAGCACCGGGACCACGAGGCAGAGAGGCATCCGATCCCATGGCAGCAGAACTCGACATCATCACCTTCGGTCGCAGCGGGGTGGACCTGTACCCGCTGGCCGTCGGCACCGGCCTGGAGGACGTCCACAGCTTCGGCAAGTTCCTCGGCGGCAGCCCGGCGAACGTCGCCGTCGCCGCAGCCCGGCTGGGGCACGCCCCGGCCCTGATCAGCGGCGTGGGGGACGATCCCTTCGGCCGGTACGTGAAGCAGGAGCTGGTCCGCCTGGGCGTCAGCGATCGCTTCGTCGTCACCGATCCGGTGCTGAAGACCCCCATCACCTTCTGCGAGATCTACCCGCCGGACGACTTCCCGCTGTACTTCTACCGCAAGCCCAGCGCCCCGGACCTGCAGGTCACCCCGGAGGACCTGGACCTCGCGGCGATCGGCGAGGTGCCGCTGTTCTGGTTCTCCGGCACGGGCCTGTCCGAGGAGCCCAGCCGCTCGGCGCACCACGCCGCGCTTCAGGCCCGCGGCCGCACCCGCCACACGGTCTTCGACCTCGACTACCGGCCGATGTTCTGGTCCTCCCCGGAGGAGGCCCGCGAGCAGTACCGCGAGGCGCTCCAGTACGCGACGGTCGCCGTCGGCAACCGCGAGGAGTGCGAGGTCGCCGTCGGCGAGACCGAGCCCGAGCGCGCGGCCGATGCGCTGCTGGAGGCCGGCGTGGAGATCGCGATCGTCAAGCAGGGCCCCAAGGGCGTGCTCGGCAAGACCCGCGACGAGCGCGTCGAGGTCGCCCCGAACATGATCCAGGTGATCAACGGTCTGGGCGCCGGCGACAGCTTCGGCGGCTCCCTGTGCCACGGCCTGCTCACCGGCCAGGGACTCGAGGAGACGCTCACCCGCTGCAACGCCGCGGGCGCCATCGTCACCAGCCGCCTGGAGTGCTCCACCGCCATGCCCACCACCGAGGAGATCGACCTGCTCATCGCGGGCGGCGATCCCAACGGCGGCCGCACCATCGAGCAGATGCTCTCCGACATCCGCGCCCGCGGCACCGAGCAGGAGGCCCGCGCGTGAGCACCGACGCCTTCGCCACCAGCTACGACGAGGTCACCGAGGTCCGGGTCCACGATCCGGGCCGGATCGCCCGCCTCGCCGCCGCCCGCTCGCGCCGCACCGTCGCGGACACCGACGGCAACATGCTCATCGTCGCGGCGGACCACCCCGCCCGCGGCGCCCTCTCGGCGGGGACCCGGGCCGATGCCATGGCCAGCCGCACCGAGCTGCTGGACCGCATGCGCGAGGCCCTCTCGGTGCCCGGCGTGGACGGCGTGCTCGGCACCGCCGACATCCTCGAGGACCTGCTGCTCCTGGGGGCGCTCGAGGACAAGATCGTCTTCGCCTCGATGAACCGCGGCGGCCTGCAGGGCGGCTCCTGGGAGATCGAGGACCGCTTCACCGCCTACGACGCCCCGGCCATCGCCGCCTCCGGCTTCGACGGCGGCAAGATGCTCACCCGCATCGACGTCGACGACGACCGCACCTCCCTCACCCTGGAGTGGTCCGCCGACGCCATCACCGATCTCGCCCGCCACGAGCTGATCGCCATGATCGAGCCGTTCATCTCCACCCGGAAGGGTGGGAAGGTCGTCAACGACCTCAGCCCCGAGGCGGTCATCCGCTCGATCCACATCGCCCAGGGGCTGGGCGCCACCAGCGCCTACACCTGGCTGAAGCTGCCGGCGGTGGCCGACATGGAGCGCGTCATGGACGCGACCACCCTGCCCTCGCTGATCCTGGGCGGGGACCCGGTGGGCGCCGATCCCGACGCGGTGCGCGCCACCTGGCGCGCGGCCCTGGCCCGCCCCAACGTGCGCGGCCTCGTCGTCGGGCGCACCCTGCTGTACCCCGCGGACGACGACGTCACCGGCGCCGTCCGCACCGCCGCCGAGATGATCCGCTGAGGGAAGGACACGCGATGAACGATCTGCACATCCCTGCCGGCACCTCCGCCGAGGGCGCCTTCGACACCGTCATCGACCCCGGGGTCCGCGAGGGCTGGGTGCACACCGGCCTGCGCATCCTCGCGCTCGCGCCGGGCGCCTCCGAGACCTGGACCGCCGCGGGCGTCGAGGTCATGGTCGTCCCCCTCCAGGGCGCCTGCGAGGTCGCCGTCGGCGGGCAGGCCCATGCCCTGCGGGGCCGGGCCGACGTCTTCGCCGGCCCCACCGACGTGCTCTACGCCCCCGAGGGCTCCGAGCTCACCGTCACCAGCGAGGGCGGCGGGCGGTTCGCGCTCGCCACCGCCACGGTCCCGGCCGGGCAGGGGAGCGGCCACCCCGTCGCGCTGATCCGCGCGGAGGACGTCCCCGTGGAGATCCGCGGCGGCGGGAGCATGACCCGCCAGGTGCGCAACTTCGGGACCGTCGGCGCCTTCGACGCCTGCGACAAGCTCATCGCCTGCGAGGTGGTCACCCCCGGCGGCAACTGGTCCAGCTACCCCGCGCACAAGCACGACGAGACCACCGAGACCGAGTCGGAGCTGGAGGAGATCTACTACTACGAGATCCAGGCCGCCCCCGACGGCGGCCCCGGCTTCGGCTTCCACCAGACCTCCTCCACGGACCCGGAGCGCCCCGTCGACGTGCTCGCCGAGGTCCGCTCCGGGGACACGGTGCTCGTGCCCCACGGCTGGCACGGCCCCTGCGCCGCCGCCCCCGGCCACGACATGTACTACCTCAACGTGATGGCCGGGCCCGCCCCCGAGCGGGCCTGGAACATCACCGACCATCCGGAGCAGACCTGGGTGCGCGGCACCTGGGAGGCCGCCGGTCCCGACCCGCGCCTGGCCTGAGCGCCGGCATCTCGAAGGAGAGACGAACCATGAGCAGCACCGACACCGCCCCCGCGCTCCCCGCCGATGTCCGCGTCGGCGTGATCGGCGTGGGGCAGATGGGCGCCGACCACGTCGAGCGCATCGCCCGCCGCATCAAGGGCGCCCGCGTCGCGGTGGTCACCGACTACTTCCGCGACAAGGCCCAGCAGATCGCCGACTCCGTGCCCGGCTGCCGTGTCGCGGAGACCCCCGAGGAGCTCATCGCGGCCGATGACGTCGACGCCGTCCTCATCGCCAGCCCCGGCGCGTTCCACAAGGACCAGGCAATCGCCTGCATCGAGGCCGGCAAGCCCGTGCTGTGCGAGAAGCCCCTGGCGATGAACCCCGAGGACGCCTACGCGGTCGTCGAGGCGGAGAAGGCCTCCGGCGGCCAGTACGTCTCCCTCGGCTTCATGCGCCGCTTCGACCGGGAGTACGCCGAGCTCAAGGACGCCATCGACTCCGGGGAGCTGGGCGAGATCAGCATCCTCAACTGCAAGCACCGCAACGCCACCACGCTGCCGGGATTCGTGGACTCGATGATGGTCTACGACTCGGCGGTCCACGAGATCGACGCCATCCACTACTTCCTCGACGAGCCGATCCGGGAGGTCCAGGCGATCCTGCCGGTCCCCGGCCCGCGCGCCGCCGAGGGACAGCACGACCCGATGCTGCTGCTGTTCCGCACCGCGTCCGGCCGCATCGTCACCGACGAGCTGTACGTGAACACCGACTCCGGCTACGAGGTGCGCACCGAGGTCCTGGGCTCCCAGGGCATCGCCACCATCGGCGCGGAGGTCCACCGCGTCACCACCCAGAAGCCCGGCGGCCAGTGGGGCGGCAGCATCCCGGCCGACTTCCGCCCCCGCTTCATCGACGCCTACGACGCCGAGGTCCAGGCCTGGGTCGCCGCCGTCGCGGACGGCACGAACATCGCCGCCCGGTCCGCCCGGGCCTGGGACGGCTACCTCGCCGCCGCGACCTGCGAGGCCGCGGAGAAGGCCCTCACCGCGGGCACCTTCGTCCCCGTCACCGTGCGCCCCCGCCCCTGAGGGCGGGCCGCCGATCCGATCCCGCCGCGCCCTCCGGGGCGCGGGCCGAGCACCGCGAGATGCCCCTCGCGGCCTTCGGCGAACCCTGAAATGACAAGGAAGTCATCATGACAGCACATGGCGCCAGCAGCGCAGAGAAACAGCTCCCGCCCCTGGGCACCGGCCCGTTCCGGGCCCGTCTCGGCCAGATCTCCGTCATCGCCTGCTTCGGCGGTCTCCTGTTCGGCTACGACACCGGCGTCGCCAACGGCGCGGAGGGGCCGATGGCGCAGGAGCTCGGGCTGAGCCTGATCCAGATCGGCTTCGTCATCAGCGCCCTCGTCTTCGCGGCCGCCGTCGGCGCTCTCGCCGGCGGCGCGATCTCGGATCGCATCGGCCGTCGCCGCGCGATCATCCTCATGTCGTTCCTGTTCCTGGGCGGCGCGATGATGGTGGTGCTCTCGCCCGCCGGCCCGGAGCTGGGCACCTTCTACGCCCCGGGGTACGCGACGCTGATCGCCGGGCGCATCCTGCTCGGCCTCGCCGTCGGTGCGGCCTCCTCCGTGGTCCCCGTGTACCTCGCCGAGCTCGCCCCCTTCGAGATCCGCGGCTCGATCGCAGGTCGCAACGAGTTCGCGATCGTGCTCGGCCAGCTGTCCGCGTTCGTCGTGAACTACGTGATCGCCGCGACCCTGGGCGAGCACATCGACGGCATCTGGCGCGTCATGTTCGCCGTCTGCGCCTTGCCGGCGATCGCCCTGTTCATCGGCATGCTGCGGATGCCCGAGTCCCCGCGCTGGCTGGTGGAGAAGGGCCGCCACGAGGAGGCGCTGAAGGTGCTGCGCACCATCCGCTCCGAGGAGCGCGCCGCCGCCGAGCTGGGCACCGTCGAGCACGTCGCCGAGGAGGAGGCCGGGGTCGCCAGCGTCGGGCTGAAGGCCCTGCTCGCCAACAAGCACCTCATCACCATCGTGCTCATCGCGATCGGCGTCGGGGTGGTCCAGCAGCTCACCGGCATCAACTCGATCATGTACTACGGCACCCGGGTGCTCGAGGAGTCCGGCATGACCGAGGAGCAGGCGACGCTGGCGAACATCGCCTTCGGCGTGGTCGCGGTGCTCGGCGCCGTCATCGCGCTGCGGAACATGGACCGCCTGGACCGCCGCGTCACCTTCATGATCGGTCTGTCCCTGACCACCATCTGCCATCTCCTGGTGGGCGTCGCCTCGGTGGTGCTGCCGGAGGGCAACCCGGCCCGGCCCTTCGTGATCCTGGTGCTGGTGGTGGCGTTCGTGCTCTCGATGCAGACCTTCCTCAACGTCGCCGTGTGGGTGTGGCTGTCGGAGATCTTCCCGCTGCACATGCGCGGCCTGGGCATCGGCATCGCCGTGTTCTGCCTGTGGATGATGAACGGCGCGGTCGCCCTGTTCTTCCCCACGCTCGTCTCCGGGGTCGGCATCACCGGTTCGTTCTTCCTGTTCGCCGGCGTGGGCGTCCTGTCGCTGCTGTTCGTGTGGCGCTTCGTGCCGGAGACCCGCGGCGTGTCCCTCGAGAAGCTCGAGGAGGACGTCACCACCGGGGAGATCCACATCCTCACCCGGAAGAAGCGCCTGGTGAACGCCATCGTCAAGAAGCCCTGATCCGGCCGCCCGCAGTCCTCGCCCACCGGCGCGCCCTGCGGCACGGAAGCAGCGGTCCGCTCCGCGTTCTCCGGAACCGGGGCGGATCGCTGCTTCCCACCCCTCCCGAACCCGGGGAAGCGCTTGCGCAGCCCGGGGCGTATATTTGTCCTGACCATTGCACGCGTACGAAGGAGTCGCCGATGGCCGCCGCCGCGGAGCCGAGGTTCCAGCCCCAGATCACCGTGGACCGTTCCGCCTCCGCGCCGCTGTACCTGCAGCTGGCCGAGGGCATCGAGTCCGCCATCCGTTCCGGGGAGCTCGCCGCGGGGTCGCGCCTGGAGAACGAGCTGGAGCTGGCCGGCCGCCTGGGCCTCTCGCGCCCCACGGTGCGCCAGGGCATTCAGGAGCTCGTGGACAAGGGCCTGCTGGTGCGCAAGCGGGGCGTCGGCACCCAGGTGGTGGAGTCGCAGGTCAACCGGCCCGTGGCGCTCACGTCCCTGTACGACGACCTGGCCCGCGCCGGGAAGAGCCCCACGACCGAGGTCGTGGAGTACCGCATCGGCCGCCCCTCGGCGGAGGCCGCCGGCCGGCTGCTGCTCGAGCCGGGGGAGCTGGTCCTGGAGCTGATGCGGGTGCGCAGCGCGGACGGCGAGCCGCTCGCGGTCATGCGCAACACCCTGCCCGAGCGGATCGCCCCGACCCGCGACGAGCTCGTCGCCCAGGGCCTGTACGCGGCGCTGCGCGAGCGCGGCGTCGTCTCCGCGGTCGCGCACCAGCGCATCGGCGCGATCACGGCCGATGAGGAGCACGCCGCGCTGCTGGGCGAGAGCGTCGGCGCGCCGCTGCTGGTGATGGACCGCAAGTCCTTCGGCAACGACGGGGTCGTCATCGAGTACGGCCATCACGTCTACCGCGCCTCGCGCTACTCCTTCGAGGTCACGCTCGTGGACAGCTGAGGGCCCCGGCGGCCCGCGGCGGCGCCCGCCGCCCCGCGCGGGAACTAGGATCTGCTCGTGAGACCTTTCGTGCTGATCGCGACCCGGGCGGAGGACGACGCCGCCGACACCGAGTACGAGACCTTCTGCGCGCTCACGGGGCTGGCCCCGGAGCAGCTGCTGCGGGTCCGTCTCGAGCGCGACCCCATGCCCGAGCTCGACCTCGAGGAGATCTCCGGGATCATCCTCGGCGGCAGCCCGTACAACGCCTCCGACCCGGTGGAGTCCAAGTCCCCGGCGCAGCGGCGAGCGGAGGCGGAGCTGTCCGCCCTGATGGACCGCGTCATCGCGCAGGACGTGCCGCTGTTCGGCGCCTGCTACGGCGTCGGGGCGCTCGGCACTCACCAGGGAGCCGTCGTCGACCGCACCTTCGGGGAGAAGGCCGGCGCCATCACCGTGCACCTCACCGAGGAGGGCAGGGCCGATCCGCTGATCCGCGAGGCCGGCCTGGGCGAGGACTTCGTTGCCCTGGTGGGCCACAAGGAGGCCATCAGCGCCCTGCCGCCGCACGCCGTGCTGCTGGGCCGCGGGGACGCCTGCCCGGTGCAGATGTTCCGGGTCGGCACCCGGCAGTACGCCACCCAGTTCCATCCCGAGCTGGACTCGGAGGGGCTGGTGGTGCGCGCCGGGATCTACCGCGAGCACGGCTACTACGCGCCCGAGGAGTTCGACGAGCTGGCCGCGCAGGTCCGCGCCGTGAAGGCCGACGAGTCCTCGGCCCTGCTGGGGGCGTTCGCGCGGCTGTTCGCCCGCTGACCGCCCCGCCGCCGGCGGCGCGGTCCGATGCGCCCGCGTGCCGGTGACCGCGCGAGGCAGGCGCATTCCGTAGCATCCTGGGCATGCCCCGCTACTCGCGCGACCAGGTGCGGCGACGACGCCGCACCCTCGCCGGCTGCTGCGCGCTCCTGGTCATCGGCGTGCTTGTGCTGACGGTCTCCTGCACCATCCGGGCCGTCCGCGACGGCGATCCGGTCCCGCCGGAGGCCGCCGCCACCGCCGCCGTGCCCACCGCCGAGGTGCGCGTCGCGGACGCGGAGGCGATGACCGTCCCCGGCACCCCGGCCGATGCTCCCGCCCTCGCGCAGCTCCCCGAGGGCGCCGCGCTCGAGCAGGGCGAGGTGATGGGGATCGACGTCTCCTCCCATCAGGGCACCGTCGACTGGACCGCGGTCGCGGCGGACGGCTACGCCTTCACGTACATCAAGGCGACCGAGGGCAGCGGGTACACCGACCCGATGTTCGCGATCAACTGGGAGGGCGCGGGGGCCGCCGGGCTGACCCGCGGCGCCTACCACTACTTCACGCTGTGCTCCTCGGGCGCGGACCAGGCCCGCGACTTCCTCGCCGCCGCCCCGCCGGACGACGCCGCCCTGCCTCCGGCCCTGGACCTCGAGTTCGACGGCGCCTGCCAGGAGCGCCCGGAGGCGGACCAGGCCCAGGCCGAGATCGACGACTTCACGCGCATCGTCGAGGCCGCCTGGGGCCGGCGCGTGGTCGTCTACTCCTCGAGCCAGTGGCGCGCCCACTACGGGCTGCCGGTCGCCGATTCCCGCCCCGCCTGGCTGTTCGAGGACGACGGCCGGCCCGAGGACCCGGAATGGGCGATCTGGCAGCTGCGCTTCGACGGGACCGTAGGAGGCATCGGCCGCCCCACGGACGTGGACGTGCTGCGCATCGACGTGCTGCGCGAGCACAGCGTGCTCACCGACGAGGAGCGCACCCAGCTGGCGATCGAGGCATAGCGCAGGGCACGGGATCGACATGGACCTTCGCATCGAGCCCTGCACCGCCGCGGACCTGTCGCGCCTGCTCGCCGGGCCCGTCGACCCGAGGTCGGCGGCGCACCACCGCGAGCGCTCCGCGCTGCAAGACTCCGGGGAGGCGACCTATCTCCTCGCCTGGCGCGGCGCGGAGAACGTGGGCCGGGCGACGCTCTACCACCGCTCGAAGTACGCGGCGGTCCGCGCCCGCCACCCCGGCACGGCGGAGATCAACGCGCTGGAGGCGACGCCCCAGGGGCAGGGCATCGGCAGCGCGCTGATCGCCGCCGCCGAAGCGATCGCGGCCCGCCGCGGGCATGACGCCGTGGGCCTCGCCGTCGAACCGGGCAACTCGCGTGCGCGCCGGCTGTACGAGCGGCTCGGATACTTCCCGTGGGGGCACGGGGAGGTCATCGACATCTGGACCGAGCCGCGGCCGGGCGGGGACGTGGAGCACCGGGACCCCTGCGACTACCTCCGCAAGGCGCTGCCCCGCGAGGACTCCGCCCCCGCTCGGTAGTCCGGGCGGGACCGATCGCCGCGGGTCGTGCTGAGCGGGGGCTCAGCTCTCCTCGTCCGCGGCGCGGCGCGCGGCGGCGTCGCGGGCGATGCCGCCGCGCAGCTCCTCGAGCTCCCGGGTCCACCGCTCGAGCAGGGCCTGCCGTTCCGCGGAGCCGAGCAGGCGCTCCTGGTGGATGGCGATGGTGCAGCCGCCCGGCGCCTCCAGCAAGGTCACCTGGAAGACGGTCTCGTGATCCAGCTGGGGAGGATGCCAGCGCAGCCGCACCCGGCGACCCACATGGCAGCCGACCACCCGGCCGCGGATCTGCTCGCCGCGGCGCAGCGGCGCCCCGACCATCTGCGGGATCGAGTCCACCGCGAGCCAGGCGGGGAGCCAGTCCGACAGCAGGCGCTGCCACAGCTCCTCGGGGGCCGCGGGGACGGTGCGGCGCACGCCCAGCTCCCAGCCGGCGTTGAGGGTCAGCCCGGTGGGGCGGGAGCGGTCTGCCAGGGGGCCAGTGTCCATGGCTTCAATCTAGGAGGCCCCGAGCGTCCGGCGGGAGCCGCCGGGCGCACCTGTCCTCGAGCCGACCGGCGGCGTTCCCTGCCCGCTCAGCTCGCGGCCCCCGGGACGTCACCTGGGGGCGCCGCGGCCTCACTCGCCGACGATCGCGTGCAGCAACTCGTCCTCGACGGTGTAGTCGCCGGAGAACTGCTCGCCGTCGATGTACACCGTCGGGGTCCCGGGGATGCGGTCGGTGGCTTCCGGACCCACGACCTCGTTGATCCACGGCAGGTAGGTCTCCGCGGTGATGCAGGAGACCGTCTCCTCGCCCGCACCCAGACCGCGCGCGGTCTCCGCGAGATCCTCGCTGCTCAGCGCGGGGCCATCGGCCTGGGCCTCGAACAGGGCGGTGGACATGTCCCAGAACAGGCCCGGATCCTCGTCATGCACGCAGGTCGCCGCGTTGGCGGCCCGCTCGGAGTAGCCGGCGGAGGAGGCGTTCAGCATCGGCAGCGGGTGGATCCGCAGGTCGATGGTGCCGTCCTCGGCGAGCATGCGCAGGTCCTCGTCGTTGATCCGGGAGAAGTCGGCGCAGTGCGGGCAGGAGTAGTCCAGGTACACCTCGACGGTGAGGGAGGAGTCGCTGCCCAGCTGCAGGGCCGTGCCGTCGGCGGCGACCCCGGCCGGCGCCTGGACGCCGGGGGAGGGGGCGGGGCCGTCGGGCCCCGGCGCTCCGTCGCCGTCGCGCAGCAGGAGGTAGCCGCCCAGGCCGACGGCGCCGAGCACGAGGCCGCCCAGCAGGAGCACCGCGCAGACCGCGGCGATGATGATGACCGGCGCCTTCGACCGGGCAGGGGCTGCGGGCATGGGAGGGGTCCTCTCGTCGGGCGGCGTCGGGGGAGGCGGTCAGCGCAGCATGCGGATCTCGGCCAGGTCCTCGAGGGCGGGGTCGGTCTTGCGGGCCCCGTCCGCGCGGAACCCCATCTTCTCGTAGAAGCGGCGGGCGCGGGGATTGCGCTCGGCGACCCACAGGCTCGCGGGGGAGGAGCCGATCAGCGGCTCCAGGAGCGCCGCCCCCGTGCCGGTGCCGTACCAGGGCGAGAGGACGTACAGCGCCTGGACCTCCCGCTCGCGCACCGGCGGGTCATCGCCCGTCGGGCCGACCAGCGCGAAGCCGATCGCGGTGCCCTGCGCGTCGCGGCCGATCCGCACCCTCTGCGCGAGGCGCTCGGGGTGCCAGCGGGTGATCAGCTCCCAGGTCCGCAGCCGATGCGTCCGCGCCTCCGCGTCGAAGAACCGCGGCGGCAGCAGCGCGCCGTAGGCCTCGCGCCAGCCCGTGACGTGGACCTCGGCGAGCGCGGCGGCATCGGCCGGCCGGGGCAGGTCGATCCGGGCCGGACCGCTCACGGCGCCAGGCGGGTGCGTTGCCAGGAGGGCGCCGAACCGGCCGTCCCCTCGACCAGGTCGTAGACGATCCGGTCGTGCAGGCGGTGGGCGCGCCCCTGCCAGAACTCGACGCGGTCCGGCACCACGCGCAGCCCGCCCCAGTGCGGCGGGCGGGGCACCTCGCGGCCCGCGAACCGCGCCTGCGCCTCCGCATACACGGCATCGAGCGTCTCGCGGTCGGCGACGGCCTCCGACTGCTGGGACGCCCAGGCGGCGACCTGGGACTCGCGCGGCCGGCTCGCGAAGTACTCGTCGGCCTGCGCGTCCTCGACGCGCTCCACGGCGCCGTCCACGCGGACCTGCCGCTGCAGCGCGTACCAGGGGAAGAGCAGGGAGGCGGCGGGCGTCGTGAGCGCCTGACGGCCCTTGGCGGAGCGCAGGTTCGTGTAGACGACGAAGCCCCGCTCGTCGTGGCCCTTCAGCAGCAGGGTGCGCGAGCGCGGCCGCGGTCCCGCTGCGGTGACCTCGACGGTCGAGAGCACCACGGCCGCCGGCTCCGAGAGGTCCCCGGTCTCCTCGCGGCGGGCGAAGGCGTCCGCGAGCCACACCTCGAACAGCTCCATCGGATCGGCTGGAGCGGAGTCGGCGAGGGTCCCGGCGAGGTAGTCGGTGCGCTCGCCGGGCAGGCGGCCGGCGGCGCGCGGTGCGGGGGTCGGGGGATCGAGATCGGCCATGGCCCGATCCTAGGCTCGTGCGCGCGCCGCGGGGGAGGCGGGGGCCGGGTCCGCGCCGCCGCGCTCGGCCTCCAGCGCGAGCAGCAGCGGCAGCAGCTCGCTCGGCTGCGCGATGGTGCGGTCGGGGCGCTCCTCGGGGGCGGCCGGCTCGCGGGGATAGCGGGGCGTCCAGGCCATGTGCACGCTGGTGATGCCCAGGCGGTTGGCGCCGGCCACGTCGCGGGCGAGGTTGTTGCCGACCATCACGCAGCGCCCGGCGTCCTCGGGGCGCAGGCCCAGCGATCCCAGGGCGGCGAGGAACATGCGCGCGCTGGGCTTCTCGTGGCGGACGGTCTCCGAGCAGGTGAGCGTCTCGAACAGGTCATGGAGGCCGCAGGCGGTCAGCAGGTTCTCGAAGGAGGCGACGCGGCCGTCGGCCACCAGGGCGATGCGGAAGCCGGCGGCGGCGATGTCGCGCACCATCGCGACGGCGCCGGGGATCGGCGCGCCCGAGAGCACGATGCCGTCCTCGCCGTGGACCTCGGTGCCCTCGTCGATGATCGTGTCTCCGCAGTCCAGCAGGATGATCAGGTCTCGTGGGGTCACCGGATCCATCCTAGGCGGGCCGAGGGGGCGGGGTGCCAGGATGAGGCCATGGACGAGCCTGCCATCCCCGCCCGCCTCGAGACGCCCCGCCTGGTGCTGCGGCCCTGGCGGGCGGGGGAGGCGCCGATCCAGCGGCGGCTGTGGCAGGAGCGGGACCCGCGGGTCCCGGCCGCGCGGCGCATCGATGCCCAGGGGCGTCCCACCCTCGCGGACCTCGAGGCGTGGATCGCCCGGGGGCCGCAGCCGCCCGCGCCGGGGCTGCTCGCGATCGAGCGCCGCGCGGAGGGCGACGTGATCGGGTACTGCGGGCTCATCCGGGGCGGCCATGCGCCGGCCGACGCCCCGGAGATCGCCTACGAGCTGCTGCGCAGCGCCCAGGGGCACGGGTATGCGACCGAGGCGGGACGCGCCGTGGTCGCCGTCGCCCGCGAGGCCGGGCACCCGCGCCTGTGGGCGAGCGTGCGGGTGTGGAACACGGCCTCGCGGCGGGTGCTGGAGAAGCTCGGCTTCACGGAGCAGGGGATCATCTCCCGCGATGCGGTCCACGGCGACACCCTCCTCACCGAGCTCGCGCTCTGAGCGGCCGGCCGATGTACCCGAAACTCCGGGTATCACGAACGGCCGGTATCGGGTAGCCTGAGCGCAGTCACGCCGCCTGTCGAAGGAGACCCCGTGCCCGAGGCCGTCATCGTCGCCGCACACCGTTCGCCCATCGGCCGCGCCCGCAAGGGATCGCTGGCCGCCGTCCGCCCCGACGACCTCGCCGGCCAGATGGTCCGGGCGGCCCTGGACCAGGTGCCCCAGCTCGAGGCCTCCGGCATCGACGACCTCCAGCTGGGCTGCGCCATCCCCGAGGCCTATCAGGGCGGGAACCTGGCCCGCACGGTCGCGGTCGCGCAGGGCCTGGACACCGTCCCCGGGGCGACCGTCACCCGGTTCTGCGCCTCCTCGATCGAGACCACCCGCAGCGCCTTCCACGCCATCCGCGCCGGCGAGGCGCACACGATCATCTCCGCCGGCGTCGAATCGCTGTCCTTCAGCACCGGGAAGCTGCAGGACGAGGACACCCGCAACCCCGTCTTCGAACAGGCCTGGAACCGCTCCGCCGGCCGGGCCGAGCGCAGCATCCCCGCCCCCTGGCACGACCCGCGCGAGGACGGCGAGCTGCCCGACCCGTACATCCTCATGGGCCAGACGGCCGAGAACGTCGCCGAGCTGCGCGGCATCTCCCGCGAGGCGCAGGACGCCTACGCCGTCGAGTCCCAGCGCCGCGCGCAGGACGCCATCGCCTCCGGGTTCTTCTCCCGCGACATCACCCCCGTCACCGCCCCCGACGGCACCGTCGTGCGCGCCGACGACTCCCCGCGCGCCGGCGTCACCCTCGAGGCCGTCGCCGGCCTCGACCCCGTCTTCCGCCCGGACGGCACCGTCACCGCCGGCAACTGCTGCCCGCTGTCCGACGGCGCCGCCGCGCTGATCGTCATGTCCGATGTGCGGGCCCGGGAGCTGGGCATCACCCCGCTCGCGCGGATTCTCGCCACCGGCGTCAGCGGCATCAGCCCCGAGATCATGGGCCTGGGGCCCGTCGAGGCGACCCGCCGCGCCCTCGCGCTCGCCGGCATGGGCATCGGCGACGTCGACCTCGTCGAGCTCAACGAGGCCTTCGCCGCCCAGGTCATCCCCTCCGCGGAGGACCTCGGCATCGACCACGACCGGCTCAACGTCCACGGCGGCGCGATCGCGCTGGGCCACCCCTGGGGCCAGACCGGCGCCCGCATGACCACCACGCTGATCCACGGCCTGCAGGAGCGCGACGCGAGCATCGGCCTGGCGACCCTGTGCGTCGGCGGCGGCCAGGGCATGGCCCTGATCCTGGAGAGGATGTCCTGATGACCGACGCACCGCGCACCGCCGCGCCGACCGGGGAGAGCCGCGCCGTGATCCGCGACCTCGAGGCGACCGCGACGACGCCCGCCCAGCTCCTGCCCGCCGAGGCCGACCACTACGCCCTGTTCCAGGACGTGTCCGGCCCCGAGCTCGAGGCCTGGGCCGCCGCCCGCTCCCTCGCGGCCGACGTCCTGCCGATCATCAACGACGCGTGGGAGAGGGCCGAGTACCCGATGCACCTCATCGGCCGTCTCGGAGAGCTGGACCTGCTGGTCGACGGCCTCGACGTGCCCGGGCACCGGGCCCTCAGCCCGCTCGGCGCGGGCCTGGTGAACATGGAGCTCAGCCGCATCGACGGCAGCGTCGGCACCATGGTCGGCGTGCAGGGCGGCCTCGCCCTCCGCTCCATCGTCCTGCTCGGGTCACCGGAGCAGAAGGCCCGCTGGACCGAGCCGCTGGTCACCGGCGCCGAGTACGGCGCCTTCGCCCTCACCGAGCCCGACCACGGCTCCGACTCGGTCTCGCTGGAGACCACCGCCCGCCGCGACGGCGACTCCTGGGTGATCTCCGGGCAGAAGCGGTGGATCGGCAACGGGGTCGGCGGGCACGTCTCCGTGGTCTGGGCCCGCGTCCAGGACCCCTCCGACGAGACGCTCGACGGACAGGTCAGCGGCTTCCTCGTGCGGCAGGACCTGCCCGGCTACACGGCGGAGATGATCCGCGGGAAGGTCTCCCTGCGCGCCATCCACCAGGCCCACATCACCCTGGACGGGGTGCGCGTGGGCCTCGAGGACCGCCTGCCCGGCGCCCGCTCCTTCAAGGACACCTCGAAGGTCCTGTTCGCGACCCGCGCGGGCGTGGCCTGGGGCGCGCTCGGCCACGCGACCGCCTGCTACGAGGCGGCGCTCGAGCACGCCACCACCCGCATCCAGTTCGGACGGCCGCTGGCGAAGGCGCAGCACGTGCAGGTGCGCCTGGCGGACATGCTCGGCACCCTCACCGCCATGCAGCTGACCTGCGTGCGCATCGCCCAGCTCGAGACCGAGGGACGGATCCGCCCCGAGCAGGCGTCGCTGGCGAAGGTGCAGAACACCCGCGCCGCCCGGGAGATCGCCGCGAACGCCCGCGACCTCCTCGGCGGCTCCGGCATCCTGCTCGAGAACCACGTCGTCCGCCACATGGCCGACATCGAGGCGCTGCACACCTATGAGGGCACCGACACCGTGCAGTCCCTCATCGTCGGCCGCAGCGTCACCGGCACCAGCGCCTTCGTCTGATCCCGGCTGCGGACCGGGCCTCAGCCCGTCGGGCCGACCCGCCGACCGGAGGTCGGGGAGCCGTCCTCGCCGCGGGTGAGCCGCAGCTGCGGCTCCTCGCCCTCCGGGAACAGGATGATCCAGTCGATGCGCTCGGCCGGGATGCCGCCGCTGAGCGGAATGCCGAGCGTCGCGTAGACCTGAGCGGCGCTGACCTGCAGGTCCCGGCTGATCCTCTCCACGGTCTGCTCGGCCTCGAACCTCTCGCGGATCTCCCGCTGCGTGGGGACGGGAAGGGCTTCGGCGCCCACCGGCAGGTGCCGGGCCCGAGCCGGTGCCCCGTCGAGGGGACCTGCTGCGCCGGGCATCCCGTCAGGCGTGTCGTGCGTCGTCCCGAGCGCTGCTCGGACATCGGCGATGCTCGATCGGAGCTCGCGCGCGATGCGGTGCTGGTCGTGCCCGACAGCGGCACGGCTGCGGATCTCCCGCGCCAGCAGCGCGCGCTCATCCATCGGGCCCAGGTCCATGCCGTGCTCCATCCGTCCGGTCCGCCGTCGTGCGAACCTATCGCCGCGGACGGACGCACGGAAGGGGCCGGACGGGCGGCGGAGGCGTTCCCGCGGGAACGCCGTGCGGCGGCTCAGGCGAAGCGGTGACCGAACAGGCGAAGGCCGTCACCGCGGTGCTGGCCGTGCCGACGCCGGGCGCGGGGGCCGGCCGCGGGACGAGGGCCGAGGTCGGCGCGGTGGGCGTGCTCGGCGCGGAGTGCGGTCTGCGCCATCTCGAGGTCGCGGGCGTCCTCCCGGGTGCGGGCGGCGCGGATCGCGCGGAGCTCGGCGAGGGCGCCGGCGTCGCCCCAGGCGGGGTCCAGGGGACGGTAGAGGATCGGGGCGTCGACGGCGGTGCGGTCCTGGGCGGTGGGGGTCGTGGTGAACATGTCCCCACCCTCCCGCTCCGGCGGGGTGCGGGGCGTCGGCCGGCGGGATCGACGCCGTCATCCCGGCGGATGATCCTGCCCGCGCCGCTCCCCGCCCCCGGCCTGATCCGCCGGGGCGTCGCGCGACCTGCGGGCCGGGCCGCCCTTCCCGCGGGAGGGATCGTCGGCCTACTGTGGGGCACCGTCGTGGAGGAGGAGCGATGACCAGCATCGAGGTCCAGGAGAAGGGCCTGCCCGCGCTGCGGCTGGCCGTGCGCACGGTGACCGTGCCGGACCAGCCGGCGGTGGCCGGGTTCGTCGGTCCGCTGTTCGACGAGGTCGCGGACGGGATCGGGGCCGATGCCGCCGCCACGGGAACGCCCGTCGCCCTGTACGACATGAACGAGGACGGCGTCGAGGTCACGGCCGGGTTCACCATCGAGGGCGAGCCCGGCGAGCCCGGCGAGGGCTGCGAGCTCCTCGAGCTTCCGGCGGTCCCGCGGGCGCTGAGCGCCGTGCACCACGGGACCATGGCGGGGATCGGCGAATCCTGGCGCGCCCTGCACACTGCCGTGCTCGAGCACGGGCTCGTGCCCGACTGGCCCTGCCGCGAGGTCTACCTCGTCTCCGACTCCGAGGACCAGCAGGACTGGGTCACCGAGCTGCAGCAGCCCGTGCAGGAGGAGCCGCTGCACTGACCATCGGCCCGGTCTGCGCTCACGCGGCGGGCCCGCCCTCCCAGGCGACATGCGCCAGGTCGACGCCGGCGGGCCGCGGCGGGTCCCAGGGGTGCACGGCGAGCACCAGCACGGCGCCCGAGGCGATCTCGATCCGGTCGCCCTCCCGCACGATGACGCTGCGCCGCCCCAGCTCGGGGTCGACGACGTCGAGGGCCGCGTGCGCGGTGGCCCCGTCCTCGGCGATCCGCGCCCCCGAGCAGCCGATGGTCGCGCTGCCGATCCGCGCCCGCGCCGTCAGACGCAGCCGGTGCCGCGTGGGCGTCGCGCCGTCCGGTCCGTCGATGCTCACGATCCTCACCCCCAGTCCTCGGGCGGCGCGCCGACGCCCGTCATCACGATGTTGTTGCCGTAGAAGAAGTCCATCGGAACCGTGACCAGATGCGGCTTGCCGGCGCCGTCGCCCCACGGGTTGACCAGGACGACCTCCTCGGTCTCCGGGTCGACCGACTGCACCTGGTAGACGTGGGCGGAGGCGAGGTCGCCCCGGAAGGGCATGATCGGATCGGTCATCACGGTGATCGGCGCACCGGTCTCCAGAGCGCGGTGGAGGTCCTCCGCCGAGGGCTGGCCGCCGAGGATGTCGGAGCCATTCGCGCCCGCGCCCGTGATGAGCTCGAGGCCGGCCTGGGGCGTGTCGGCGATGACGGACTCGTAGTCCGGGCCGAGGTGGTTGATCGCCGCCTGCTCGTAGATCGACATGTAGCCGATCTCGTCGTCGTCCCAGAAGTTTCCGCTGCCGTCGTTGTCCACGCGCGCGCCGTCGCGGACCAGCTCGTCGGGGGAGACGGTGACGGTCACCGGCTCGCCGTCCTCGTAGAGCGTCACGTCCCAGGTGCCGTCCTCGCGCAGGGTGATGTTCCGGGCCAGGAACTCCGGATCGGACTGCGCGGCCGCCATCAGCCCGGCGAGGAACCAGCAGTCGCCCAGCGTGCCCTGGCGCATCACCTGGCTCCCGATCGCCTCGGCGGAGAGATCGACATCGGCCGGATCGAAGCCGGCCCCCTCGGGGGAGTCGACGTAGCGGCCGCCGAGGTCCTCGATGGTCATCGGATCATCGAACGGGGTCTTCTCCCAGGCGTCCTGGGCCCAGTTGATGATGTCCGACCAGGACTCGCCCTCGAGCAGCTCCGCGTAGCGGGCGGAGTCGATCGAGCCGTCCGCGCTGGAGGCGAGGTCCTGCTGCGCGGCATGGCGGTAGAGGGCCCGCGCCCCGGTGCCCAGGCGCACGGAGGCCTCGCGGATCAGCGGAAGCACCGAGGCCTCGAAGCTCTCGCAGAAGCGGTCGCGATCCGGGCCGGTCCAGCTCGCCCGGGCGATCGCGGCCGACAGCGCCTCCCCGATCTCCTCGAGCCGAACCCCCCGCTGCTCCATCGTCTCTCCCGCACCGATCAGCTGATCGGTGTCGGCCCCCAGGAACCCGCCCATGCACCCCGCCCCTTCCGCACCTCACCGGCATGTGCGCCGTGGTCAGCACTGTAGCCGCGCCCGGCCTCTCCTACGATGGGCAGAAGTCCCCATCGGCAGGGGCTCCCCAGGGGGCCGGAACGCAGAACCAGGAGCGCAGCATGACGCGGAGGGATCCCCGGGCGAGGTCCGTCGTGCCCCGCCGCGCAGGCGCGGTGCTCGCCGCGGCGGGCGCGGCCCTCGCGCTCGCCGGCTGCAGCGGCGGCCAGCCCATCCCGGCGCAGGACGTGGTCGCGCACTACGACGAGGTCGCGGCCGATGCGGCGGCCGCCGGCGCGGCGGACGGCCGGGAGTTCGAGCTCCAGGCCACGACGCGGACCGTGGCCGAGCGCGACGGCGACTGCCTCTACCGCGCGGGGGACTGGACCTCTTCGGTGCCCTTCGACGGGAGCGTGTCCGACGAGGGGGTCTGGGACGAGTACGTGGCGCCGTACGAGGACGTCCTGCGGGAGCACGGCTTCGGCGGGTTCGGGCCGGTGGCGCGGCGAGGCGCCCTCCACTACGCCGAGGCGCGCGACGAGCACGGGGCGGTCTTCACGATCGATGCCCAGGGCAGGTTCTCGATCTCCGACGCGAGGGTGGAGACGGACAGATGCACCCCGGAGGCGTTGGGCCTGGCGTGAGGCGACGTCCGCGTCCGTCCCGACCCTCAGGCTCCCGCCAGCGCCTCCGCCAGCGCCTCCGGCGGCTGCCCCGGGCAGATCGGGACGGTCCGGCTCAGCGACGGGTCGCCCGACCGGGTCATCGTCAGCTCGGCGGCGGCGTCGGAGCAGCCGATCTCGTCCTCGTGGATGAGCACGTCGTTGATGCCTCGCAGCACGGGCGCGCTCCCCTCCCAGTCCAGCGACCGGACGGCGCCGTCGGGGCCGAGCAGGTCCATGCCCTTCCGGGACGCCGCGAGCGTCAGCCGGTAGGAGCCGCCGGCCTCCGGGTCCGGCCCGCCCGGCACGGGGGCGACCTCGAGGATCCAGTCGTCGGTGGGCAGGGCGATCTCGCCGATGAGCTCCTCGCGCGCATCGGCCACGGAGGTGGTCAGGGCGCGCAGCGGCGAGTCCCCATGGCAGTCCTGCACCCGGGAGCCGTGCTCCATCGACCCGGTGACGCGGATGCCGACGGTGGGGATGTCCGTGCAGGGGACGTGCTCCTGCTCGGAGAGCGTCGCCTCCCAGGCGAGGTAGTCCTCGGCCGCCGTCTCGATCCGCGCGCGCTGCGCCTCGGCCAGCGGCGCGGACTCCTCGAAGATCACGAGCCCCTCCGGCAGGCTGACCTGCGTGGTGAAGGTGTCCGCGCCGATGGTGTCGGTGCGGTCCCCGAAATAGCCGAACATGCCGCTGATCGGCAGGTGCACCGCGATCGTGTCGTCCTCGCGGAGGTCGGGGCCGCCTCGGGGGAGGAACGGCAGCGGCGGGACGCACCCGGCCAGCAGCAGGGCGCCGACGCCGAGCAGGGCGAGCGGGCGGACGATGATGCGCAGGGACGCCATGGGGAGCTCCTCCCTCGGAGGGGCACCAGCATAGGATCCTGCGGCTACGGCGTCCGCACGGCTCCGAAGCTGACCCGGCGGCGCAGGGAGAATCCGAGCTTCTCGTAGGCCTCGATCGCGCCGGTGTTGGAGGCGCTGGCGTGCAGCAGGGCTCGGTCGCCGCGCTGCTGGATGCCGAAGGCGACGTCCAGGACCAGGCGGGAGGCGAGGCCCTGGCGGCGGTGAGCCGGATCGACGGCGACGGCGCTGATCTCCGTCCAGCCCGCGGGATGCAGGCGCTCGCCGGCCATCGCCGCCAGGCGCCCGTCGCGGCGGATGCCCACGTAGCGGCCCAGCAGATGGGTGCGGGGGAGGAACGGCCCGGGCCTGGTCCGCGCCACGAGATCGAGCATCTCCGGGACGTCCTGCGCGCCCAGCTCGACGGCCTCCTCGTCGGGCCGGGCGTGCAGGCGGTCGGTCTGCACCAGCTGCACGCCGGGGATGCGGAACACCTCGTGCCAGCCCGCGGGCAGCTCCGGCTCGGCGTGGGAGATGCCGACCTCGGCCCCGTGGCCGAACACGTCGAGGATCGCGTCCCACACCTCCGGCACGGCGAAGGATCGGATGCCGACGAAGGGGGAGACGTCCTCGGGGAAGCGCAGCACCAGGTCGTTGCCGGTGGCCAGGTGCGCGTGGTGGCCGCTGAGGGAGGACCAGGCGGGGTTGTCGAGGACGGCGTCGTGCGCGGGCGCGCCGCTGCCCGGCGCGGCGGGAGGGAGGTCGAGGACCATGCGGGAAGGGCTCCTTCGAAAGGGCGGATACGCGGTCCACGCTAGCCCTCCCGGGGCCGCGACGGGGGCCGCGCCGCGGGGCGCCGACGGCGGTGCGTGCGCGCCGCAAAATCGCCCCGGATCTCGGACTGAACGATCGGTAAGCGGGTCTGGACGGGTTGTTACGGGACTGTTACCCTGCGCCCTCCCCGGTGCGGGAGGGGTATTCCGAGAATGTCGGTATCGCCCCTGGCCACCTCTGCATTCTCGCCGCGCTCCGCGGGGTCGGCCGCGGCCGGACCGCCCGGCCGTGGTGCCTCTGACCTGCGTCTATCGGCCCCGTTCCGGCTTGTTCCGCAGACCGGGCCGTGCCAGCCTCGGGGTGCGGGCCCGGGTGCCCCGGACTGCCTGCTGCGGCCTGACCACCGTGGCGGCGGCCGCAGAGAAACGGCACCTGCCCGTATCCGGAGAATGGACGAAGGAGCACTGTGCCAGCAATTTCCGCCGACGGTCTGTACAAGATCTTCGGGCGCAGGCCGCACCGGGGCGTCGAGGCGCTCCAGGCAGGCCGGACCCGCGAGGAGCTGCGTGAGGACGGACTGACGGCCGCGGTGATCGATGCCTCCTTCAGCGTCGAGCCCGGCGAGATCTTCGTCGTGATGGGCCTGTCCGGCTCGGGCAAGTCCACGCTCATCCGCATGGTCAACGGCCTGTGGCCGGCGACCGCGGGGGAGCTGGTGATCGGCGATCAGTCGATCTCGAGCATGAACGCCGCCGAGCTGCGCGAGGTGCGCCGTCGGCGCATCTCCATGGTGTTCCAGCACTTCGCCCTGCTGCCCCATCGCACCGTCGGCGAGAACGCCGCCTACGGGCTCGAGGTCAGCGGGGTGGGCCGTTCCGAGCGGGAGGCCCGCGCGGCCGAGGCCCTGGAGATGGTGGGGCTGAAGGGCTGGGGCGGCTACCGTCCGTCGGACCTCTCCGGCGGCATGCAGCAGCGCGTGGGCCTGGCCCGGGCGCTCGCCGCCGGGACCGACATCATGCTCATGGACGAGGCCTTCAGCGCCCTGGACCCGCTGATCCGGCGGGACATGCAGGACCAGCTCGTGGACCTGCAGCAGCGCCTGGAGAAGACGATCCTGTTCATCACCCACGACCTCAACGAGGCCATGCGGATCGGCGACCGGATCGCCATGATGCGCGACGGGAGGATCGTCCAGGTCGGCACCTCCGAGCAGATCCTCAACGAGCCGGCGAACGACTACGTCGCCCGCTTCATCCAGGACGTGGACCGCAGCCGCGTGCTGACGGCCTCGGCGATCATGGAGCCGCCCCCGGCGACCCTCGGGTCCGGGCAGGGCCCGCGCAGCGCCCACAAGCTCATGCGCGAGACCCAGAACCCGTGGCTGGTCGTGCTGCGCCGCGACCGCACCCCGCACGCCGTGATCTGGGAGGAGGACGTCGCCGCCGCGGTGAAGGACGGCCGCGACGAGCTGCCGATTCCCGCCGAGCCCGAGCTGCCCCTGGTGGATGCGCACACGCCGGTCGCGGACCTGTTCGCGATCTCCGCGCGGCACCGCAGCCCCCTGGTGGTCACGGACGAGGACGGCCGCTTCGCCGGCGTCATCCCGCGCGTGACCCTGCTGACCGCCGCCGGAGCCCTGCAGCCGGACCCGCCGCCGGCACCTGCCCCGCCGCCGCTGCCCGCCTTCGACGCCGCGGAGGATGATGCCCGATGAGCCCCGACGAGTTCTTCCTCCGCATCCCGCTCGGCGAGGGCATCGCCTGGCTGATCCGCTGGTTCAAGGAGAACCTCTCCCTCCTGTTCGACGCCTTCAGCTGGCTGATGAGGGCCCTGGTCGACGGCCTCACCGACACGCTCCTGCTGCTGCCGGCGCTGGTGATGGTGCTGCTGTTCGCGCTGCTGTCGCTGGTGTTCCGCTCCTGGCAGTTCGCGATCGCCACCGCCGTGCTCTTCCTGTTCGCGCTGTGCATCGACGTCTGGGAGCCGATGATGCAGACGATGGCGCAGGTGCTGGTCGCCACCGTGTGCGCGATCGTCATCGCCGTGCCGGTGGGCATCCTCGCGGCGACGAACCGGACCGTGAGCGTGCTCGTGCGGCCGATCCTGGACTTCATGCAGACGATGCCCGCCTTCGTCTACCTGATCCCGGCGATCATCTTCTTCTCCGTCGGCACCGTGCCCGGCCTCTTCTCGACGATCATCTTCGCGCTCCCGCCGGGGGTGCGCATGACCGAGCTGGGCATCCGGCAGGTCGACTCCGAGACCGTCGAGGCCGGGGAGTCCTTCGGCGCGACGCCGGGGCAGATCCTCACCGGGATCCAGCTGCCGCTGGCGATCCCCACGATCATGGCCGGCGTCAACCAGGTCATCATGCTGTCCCTGTCCATGGCGGTCATCTCGGGCATGGTGGGGGCCGACGGGCTGGGCAAGCTCGTCGTCCAGGGCATCACCACCATGAACCTGCCGCTCGGCATCGAGGCCGGGGTCGGCGTCGTGCTGCTGGCCGTGTTCCTGGACCGCCTCACCGCGTCCCTGGGCAATCCCGGCTCCTACCCGACGTCCCTGATCGCCCTCCTGAAGAAGAGCCTCGCGGAGAAGACGGCGCAGCGCGCCGCCGCCGAGGCCTGAACCTCCGGCCCCCGGGCCGCGGATCCCCTGATCACCGTTTCGAAAGGACACCCGATCATGAAGAACCGACGCAACGCTCTCACCATCCCCCTGTCCCGCCGTGCCGCGTTCGCGGGCGGCGCTGCCGGCCTGATGGGCCTGGGCCTGGCCGCCTGCGGCGGCAACGGGGGCTCCGGCGGGGACGGCTCGGCCGACGGCGGCTCCGGGAACGGCAAGACCATCACCCTGGGCTACATCGCCTCCTGGACCGACGGCCTGAGCACCGCCTACCTGCTGGACGACCGCCTGACCGCGATGGGCTACACCGTCGAGCACGAGCAGATCGCCGATGCCGCCCTGCTGTACACGGCGCTGGCGAACGGCGACGTGGACATCTACCCCTCGGCCTGGCCCGAGGTCACCCACGCCTCGTACATGGAGGAGTACGGCGACTCGATCGAGGACCTCGGCGCGTACTACCCCAACGCCAAGCTCACCATCGCCGTGCCCGACTACGTCGACATCACCTCCATCGCGGACCTCAAGGGCCAGGGCGACCGCTTCGGCGGGCGGATCGTCGGCATCGAGCCGGGGGCGGGCCTGACCAAGGCGACCCAGGAGCAGGTCATGCCGCAGTACGGGCTCGAGGACGAGTACGAGCTGGTCACCTCCTCGACGACGGCGATGACCACCGAGCTCGCCGGCGCCGTCGAGGACCAGAAGGACATCGTCGTCACCCTGTGGCGCCCCTTCTGGGCGAACTCCGCCTACTCCGTGAAGGACCTCGAGGATCCCCTCGGCGCCCTGGGCGAGTCCGAGGCCCTCCACTTCCTGGCCCGCGAGGGCTTCGGCGACGACTTCGCCGATGCGGCCGAGTTCATCGGCGGCATCACCCTCGACGACGCCCAGTACGGCAGCCTCGAGGACAAGGTCGTCAACGAGTTCGGCGAGGGCCAGGAGGCCGAGGCCATCGACTCCTGGCTGGAGGAGAACCCCGACGTGCTGCCCGTCGTCGACGAGGGCTGATCCGACCCGGCATCGCCGCGCGCCCCGTCCTCCTGCCCGGAGGACGGGGCGCTCGTGCGTCCAGGTCACGGTTCGGGGACGAAGCGCGGGGCCGCGCCGATCTCCTGCTAGATTCCCTCCATCGCCGTGGTCGGGGGGCCTGTCCGGGACCCATGGAACGGCTCTGACCTGGTGAGGCGTTCCATGACGATGTCCCACGACCCGAGCGGGACGCACAGCCCGCAGACGACCGACGACGCGGCCCGGGCCGGGGCCTCGTACGCGCACTGGCTCCAGCAGGAGCCCGCGCCCGAGAGCCCGGTCCCGACGCTCTCCGAGCACCCGGCGCCGCCGCCCGCCGCGCCGCGCCGCCGGGCGGCCGCCTGGTGGGCGGCGGGGATCGCCGGGGCGATGGTCCTGGTGCTCCTGGCCTTCGGCGGCGGCGTGATCACGGGGATGGTCCTCCTGCGCGCCCTCGATGCGCAGGACGGGTACGTCGAGGCCGGGATGATGGGGATCGAGGACGACTTCGTCGACGGCGAGGTCACCGACGCCGCCGGGGGCGTGGTCGCCGGATTCGGGGGCTTCGATCGCCCGGCGGTGCTCGGCGAGCACCGGCTGGGCTGGGACACCCCGGAGGGCGGTCACCTGCAGGTGTTCGTGGAGACGGTGACCTGGGACGCCGCGGAGCTCGTCGCCGGGGCCGATCCGCAGAACCCGCCGGCGGAGCCGGGCCACGTGTACGTCCAGGCGGACCTCCGCCTGACCTACCGGGGATCCGTGCCGCTGGATCTCCGGGACGGGCTCTGGGTGATGGCGGAGACGGACTACTGGGCGGCCGATTCCTCGGAGGCCTGGGCGGAGCCGGCGGCGCCGCTGCATGCGGTCTCCCGCCTGGACGACGGGGACGAGGTCACCTGCTCGGTCCTGTTCGAGGTGCCCGAGGGAGTGGTCAGGGACGTCGTCTTCTCGGTCGAGCCGTACTGGGCGTACCCCCTGTACATCGGCCGGGGCTGATCCGGGGCCGCGACGTCCTCAGCGGACGAAGCCGTTCGTGGGCGGGCCGCCGTTGAGGCTCACCACCAGCGCCAGGGCGACATCGCGCAGCTTCTCGTTGCGATGGTTCGAGGCGGCGGTGAGGATCTCCAGCGCCTCCTGCTGGGTGCACCGGTTCTGGGCCATGATGATGCCCGTGGCCAGGTCGATGGTGGTGCGGGACTCCATCGACGCCCGCAGATCCTCCTCCGCGTCCCGACCGTCGGCCAGGCGGATCGCCAGCAGCAGGCCGCTGGAGGCCCGATCCACCTCGAGCTGGATGACCTCGATCTTCCGGGGGTCGAAGTCGTGCGGGGAGGAGGAGTAGATGTTCAGCGCCGCCTGCGCCTCGCCGCGCAGCGCGAAGGGGACCGCGAGCACGGAGCGCACCCCCTGCTGATCCGCGGCGGAGTGGAACTGCGGCCACCGGCCGTCCTCGCGCACGTCCCCGACGCGGATCACGGTCTGCTCCCGCATGGCGGTCAGGCACGGGCCGTCGGGGGAGGCGTACTGCAGCGCGTCGATCTCCAGGGCGTGGGGGCCCGAGGTGACCACGGTGGTGGACCGGCGCTGGCGCCGCAGGCTCACTCCGCACCACACCGGCTCGTCCCCGGTGGAGAGGCGCTGCGCGAGGTGCTCGATGAACTCCTCGAGGAAGCCGGCGATGTCCTCG
This sequence comes from Brachybacterium phenoliresistens, assembly GCF_039530785.1. Classification (NCBI taxonomy): domain Bacteria; kingdom Bacillati; phylum Actinomycetota; class Actinomycetes; order Micrococcales; family Dermabacteraceae; genus Brachybacterium; species Brachybacterium phenoliresistens. The sequence goes on along the minus strand of NZ_BAAAOW010000006.1, from coordinate 112,105 downwards.
CTCTCCAGGAGCAGCCTCTCCATGGACGTCATCGCATCGCGGGTCTGCTCGGGGGCGGACATGGGGCGCTCCTTCTCGGGGGCCGGCGGCGTGGGGGACGGCATGGGCAGAGTCTGCCACGTCGGGCCCCCGTCCCCGGCGGTTGCGCCGGGGGACGGAGGGCCATATCCTTCGAGAAGGTCTTGCAGATGGCCGTCGTTCCTGAATTGACAGGCGGTTCTGCCATGCCTCACGAAATCTCGCTCTCGGTGCGCGCCGATGTCGGTCGTGATGCGATCGAGATCGCCGTCACCGGATGCCTCACACGGGATACCTGTGCATTCCTCGCCGATGAGATCGAAAAAGCCTTCGCCCGCGATCCCGAGGCGCTCGTCCTCGTCGACGTCGACGGCGCCCTCCACCTCGAGCCGGCGGCGGTGCGCCACGTGCTCGAGGCCATGAACGGTCCGCAGGCGGGTCACCGCCGTGCCGGGCTGCGCGTCGTCGGCACGCAGCACGAACGCACCTGCCTGGTGGTCCCGGTGGAGGCGCCGTGACCGAGCAGCTGCGCGAGGACGCAGCCTCGACGGTCGTCGCCCAGGTCAGAGCGCCGGATGCGCAGATTCCGCGTCGCGCGGTCCGGGATGAGCGCCCCCCGGCGGAGAGGATCCTGGACGGGGCGGAGGCGATGTTCGCCCAGCACGGATACGCCGGCTCGAGCCTGCGGATGATCGCCGCGTCGGTCAACGTGTCGCATCCGGGGCTGCTGCACCACTTCCCGTCCAAGGCGAGCCTGCTGTTCGGGGTCATCGACCGCCTGGAGGCCGCGGCGCAGACCGCCCTGGACCGGTGCGCCGCCCTGGACGGAGATCCGACGGCCGTCGTCGACCACATCGTGGACGTCCTGGATCCCTGTTCTCCCGCGAATCAGCTGCTGGCCGTGCTGGACACGGAAGCGGTGAATTGCGACTTTCCCGGCAGATTCCGGATCGCCCGCCTGCGGCGGGTGTACGAGCACATTCTCGCCCGATGCGCCGAGAGCCTGTCCCGCCCCGGCGGGCCGCGACGGGACGTCTCCCCGGAGTTCGTCGCCCGGGCGCTCATGTCCCTGGCGATGGGGCACGCCGTGCGCGAGAGGAGCGTGCGCGCGCTGCAGCGCGAGGCGCATCACGACGACCCGCGGGAGGACCTGCGCGCGATCGTCGCCCTGCTGCTGGTGCCCTGACGCGCCTAGGGTGGTGCCATGGCACGCGATGACGCTCTGCGCCGGTCCCTCGACGTCCTGCCCGGCCCCGAGGTCGATCCGCCGGTGCCGCCCCATGCCCGCGGGACCCGCGTCGTCCTGCGCAGCATCCGGGAGCTGCCCGGTCGCGGCCCGACGGTGAGCTTCGCGGTCGCCGGCACCGTGCTGCACGACGACGGGGAGCTGACCGTCGTCATGACGCGCCCCGGATCCGGCCGCGCGGCACGGGCCGGGGCCGGGATCGGGCCGCAGGGGCGCCTGGTCTCCGCGACCGACTGGGACGGCCGGTACGACGTGGCCGCCTGGGAGGGGGAGACCGTCGTGCGCGTCCATCGGCGCGGCGAGCGCTGGTCGGTCTGGCGCTGGCACGACGGCACGGACTGGACCCGTCGCTGGTACGGCAACCTCGAGACCCCGTGGCGCCGCACCGCCCTCGGGTACGACACCCGCGACTGGGCGCTCGACGTCGTCGCCGAGGGCGTCCCGGGCACCGAGGACTGGCGGGTCGCGATGAAGGACGAGGACGAGCTCGACTGGTTCGTCGGGACCGGCGCCCTCACCCCCGAGCAGGCGGCCGCGGTGCGCGGGACGGGGGCCCGGCTGCACGGCCTGCTCTCGCGCGGAGAGGGCGCCGCAGGGAGCGGCTGGGAGCCCTGGATCCCGCCCGGGGACATCGGCCCCCACCCGCTGCCCGAGGGATGGCAGCAGATCCCCGGCCCGGGCAGGCCGTCATGAGCCCCGTCGACGAATTCGGGTCGCCGCCGCTCGGGGAGGCGAGCCTCGTGGTCGAGGGGTCCTGAGGCGGGGCCTCAGCCGCGGGCCTGCTCGAGGTGGCTGCGCGCCGCCTGCTCCAGGTGGGTGAGGTCCGAGGCGATGGTGATGAACCGGAAGCCCTGCTCGCGGCGAGCCCGGGCGGTCGCGCCGTCGGGCGTGTGGATGCCCGGGATGACCCCGGCGGCCTGCGCCGCCGCGAGCACGCGCGCGATCGCGGCGGTGTGCTCGGCGGCCCGGTCCGGGTCGCCCGGGAACGCGCCGCCCACGGCGAGCATGAGGTCGGAGGGGCCGATGTACACGCCGTCCACCCCGTCGACCGCGCAGATCTCCTCGACGTTCTCGAGGCCCTCGGGCGTCTCGATCATCACCAGCAGAAGGATCGCCGCATCGGAGTCGCCGGGGACCGGGCCCACGCGCAGCCCCGAGCGCATCGGCCCGTAGGACCGGATCCCGGCGCCGGGGTAGCGGGCTGCCCGCACGGCGCGGCGCGCGTCATCGGCCGTGCTCACCAGCGGGACGATCACGCCGCGGGCCCCGGCGTCGAGGGCCTGGCCGATGACGGCGTCGTCGTTGGCCTCCACGCGCACCAGCCCGGCCGGGCCGTGGGCGGCGTCGATGGCCATCAGCCCCTGCAGGATGCCGGAGTAGCCCAGCAGGCCGTGCTGGCCGTCGATGGCGACGTAGTCGTAGCCGGTCATGGCCACGCGCTCGGTGGAGACGGGGCTGTCCAGGACCGACCAGTAGCCGATCAGGGTCTCGCCGGCCTGGGCGCGGCGGATGACGTCGGCGGCGGGATGGGGCATGGGGGACTCCTCGGGTCGGGCGGGTCGCGGGATCAGCGGTGGTAGGCGGGCATGGGGCCGTGCAGCTGCTCGCCGACGGCGCGGGTGCGCTCGAGGACGTCGGCCGGGAGCGGACCGCGGTCCAGGTGGGCGAGGTTGGCGGCCAGGTGCTCGACCTTCGAGCCGCCCAGCAGGACCGAGCTCGTCACCTCCTGGGAGACGAGCCAGCGCAGCGACAGCTCGGTCAGCGCCATCCCCGCCTCGGCCGCGATCCGGGAGAGCTCGTCGATCGCGGAGAAGAGCTGCGGGTTCCAGTATCGGTCGCGGTACATGCCGGACAGGCGGGAATCGCCGAAGCGGCCGGAGCCGCCGGACTCCTCGAAGCGGTGCCGCCCGGTGAGCAGGCCGCCGCCCAGCGGGTTGTAGACCATCGTGTGCAGGCCGTGGACCTGCGCGAACTCGGCGTACTCGGTCTCGATGCGGCGGGCGAGGAGGTTGTACAGCTGCTGGGCGACGACCGGGCGGGGCAGGCCGGCGCGGTCGGCCGCGGCCTCGAGGTCGGCGATCTGCCAGGCGGAGAAGTTCGAGACGCCCCAGGCGAGGATGCGTCCCTGCTCGAGGAAGGTCGCGATCTGCTCGAGGGTCTCGGCGAGCGGGACGGAGCGGTCGGGCTGGTGAAGATGGAACAGCTCCACGCGCTCGCGGCGCAGGCGCCGCAGGCTGCCCTCGAGGCTGCGGCGCATGCCCTCCGCGGACAGCGGCGAGTGCTCCCCGGCGTCGGGGTGCGGGATGCCGGCCTTCGTCGCGAGGGCCACGCCGTCCCCCGGCGGGAGCAGGGTGCCCAGCATCGTCTCGGTCTGCCCGCCCGCGTAGCCGTTGGCGGTGTCCACCAGGGTCACCCCGGCGTCCAGGGCGGCGTGGATCATGCGCTCGGCGGTCGCCCGGTCGACGGTGTCGCCGAAGGTCATGGTGCCCAGCACGGCGCGGGAGACGGGCTGCGGGATCCCGGGGATCGTGGTGGTGGGGGTGCTCATCGGCGTCCTTCCTCGGCGGGGCGGACCTCGTGGTCCAGCGGCGCTCCGGTGAGCGCCGCGATGATGCTGCGGGCGGCGCTGACGCCCATGCGCGCGTTCGTCGCCCGGGTGTAGGCCCCCATGTGCGGGGTGAGCAGGGTGTTCGGGGCCTCCAGCAGCGGGGAGCCGGTGGGCGGCTCGGCCGTGAAGGCATCGGCCGCGTATCCGGCGAGATGCCCGGAGCGCAGGGCCCGGGCGACGGCGTGCTCGTCGACGAGCTCGCCGCGGGCGGCGTTGACCAGCCAGGCGCCGGGGCGCATGCGGGCGATCGCGGCCTCGTCCAGCAGCGGCCCGTCCTGGCCCCCGGGCAGGTGCAGCGTCACCAGGTCGCTGGTCTCCAGCAGCTCCTCGAGGGTGCCGGTGCGCCGCACGGACCCGAAGGCGTCCGGCGGCAGGAACGGGTCGAAGGCCGCCACGGAGGCGTCGAAGCCCTCCAGGCGTCGCGCGACCCCTCGGCCGATGCGCCCGAAGCCGGCGATGCCCACGGCGAGCTCGCTCAGCTCGGGGCCGGCCAGGACCGGCCAGCCGCCCTCGCGCAGGCCCTGCTGCGCCTCCGGGATGCGGCGCAGCAGGGCCAGCATCAGGCCCAGCACCAGATCGGCGACGGCGCCGCTGTTCAGGGCGGGCACGTGGACCACGGGGATGCCGGCGCGGGCCGCCGCGGCGACGTCGATGTTGTCCACCCCCACGCCGTGCTTGGCGATCACGCGCAGCTCTCCGCGGCGCGCCGCCTCCTCGATCACGGAGGCGTCGACCGCATCGAGGCCGACGATCAGGGCCGCGGCCCCGGGCAGCTGGCCGATGACCTGCTGCGGGGTCATCGGCGCGCCGAGGGCGGCGCGGCGCACCCGCAGACCGGCATCCGCCAGCACCTGCGCGGGCTCGGGGGACCAGCGGCCGAAGCTGGGGGAGAGGACGACGACCTCGGACATGGGGCTCCTTCGGGTGGGGACGGGCGGTCAGGCCGCGATGCCGAGCTCCTCGAGCAGCGCGACCGCGCCGACGAACAGCACGGCGAGCGTGGAGATGCACAGCAGGACGGTCGAGCGCCGCGAGCGGAAGGTCGCGTCCCCGGTGCGGCGGCGCAGGAACCAGACGGCGATGACCACGGCGAACAGGAACAGCGCCCCGCCGAAGCCGCCGATCATCACCATGATCAGCGGGGCCTTGAGGCCCAGGAAGGTGGCCGCCCAGATGCACGGCATGACGACCGTGAAGATGCGGATGAGCCTGCGGCGCAGCGCCACGTCCGTCCAGTCGAACGCCCCGAGGACGGCGAGGTTGTTCGCCCACAGCCGCGGCACCGAGGCGGTCGAGGCGAGGAAGGTCGAGCCGAGCACGGTCACGGCGCCGATGAGGAAGAGGATCTCCGCCCAGGGTCCGAGGGTGTCGACGTACATCCGCGACAGGGTGCGGATCACCTCGGTGCCCTCAGGGTGCAGGTCCTGGGGGTGCAGCACGGCCGCCCCCATGATGTAGAAGGACAGCGTGCAGGCGGTGGTGACGATCCAGGCGACCAGGAGGTCCAGCTGCATGACGCGGATCCAGCCGCGGGCGCGGGCGGCGCGCTCGGGGGTGCCGTCCTCGGGGCCGGTCCAGCGGGCGTAGCCCTTCTCCATGGTCCAGTAGGTGTAGGTGGTCATCTCGTCGGCGCCGACGCCGGTCAGGCCGAAGACGGCGATGGCGATGCCGGCGGCGCCGGCGGGGATCCCCAGCGTGAACCCGCCGGCGATGTCGGCCAGGTCGTAGCCGAAGGCGGTGGCCGGCAGCGACAGCGCGAGGATCACGGTGAACACGGTGAAGGTGACCACGAGCGCGAAGGCGGTCCGCTCGAGCAGCAGGTACCGGTCGGCGACGTTCACGCCGATCACCACGGCCAGCGCGATCACGGTCCACAGCACCAGCGAGGGCGTGGACAGCGGCTCGCCGAGGATCGGCCACAGCAGCGACAGGGCGGAGACGGCGCCGCCGATGATCCCGCCGCGCTGGAGCATCTTGGCCAGGTCCATCCCGATCCACAGCACGTTGATCCAGCTCGCGCGGCCGATCCGCGGCGGGACGTCGGCGAAGGCCTGCAGGGCGGGGCGGCCGGAGAGGATGGTGTGCTTGGCGAGCTCGGCCTGGATGAAGACCTTCGCCCCGGTGGACAGGATGATCAGCCACAGCAGGGCGAAGCCGACGCTCGCGCCCATGGTCGTGGTGGTGATGAGCTCCCCGGAGCCGACCACGGCGGCGGACATGAGCATGCCCGGTCCCAGGAAGCGCAGGCGCTGGACGAGGGTCCGCGGTGCGGCGCGGGCCAGCTCGGGGCGCAGGGCGTACGGGTCGGCGACCTCCGCGGCGGTGGGCGCGGGCGGGGCAGAGGGGGTCTGGGTCATCAGCGACCTCTCGGATCGTCAGGCGGTCCACGGATCTGCGTGGTGCGCGCAATAGTCTGCACCGAAAGCGCGGAGCGCGCAATCCCGGATCGGGGCCGCGATCAGCCCAGCAGCGCCGACGCCCCGCCGGCCGCCGCGGCCAGGGCGCCGACCACCGAGACGAGGACGGCCCCGGAGTACAGGCGTGCGCTGTCGATCCGGCGGGCGATCGGACCCGAGGCCAGCAGGCCCGCGGCGACGAAGGGCAGCAGCACGATCGCGGCCCGCAGCTGCTCGAGATGCAGCTGTCCGAGGGCGCCGAGGCTGGCCAGCGACAGCGCGCAGCCCACCACGAAGGTCCCGCTGAGCGTCGCCCGGACCATGCCGGGCTCCTCGCCGCGCAGGATCAGCGCCATCGGCGGTCCGCCGATGCTGGTGGCGGTGCCCAGGGCGCCGGAGGCGCCCCCTGCCAGCAGGGTCGTGGCGCGGGTGCGGTGGGGCCGCCAGCCGGCGAGGCTCAGCGCGACGCCCAGCAGCACCGTGCCGGCCAGCACCACGGTGAGCCCGGCGTCCGGCAGCAGGGCGACGGCCCCGGCGCCCAGCAGCGAGCCGGGGATGCGGCCGATGCTCGCCCAGCCCACCGCGCCCCAGTCCACGTGGGAGCGCTCGCGCAGCAGGGTGCTCAGGGAGAGGGTGGTGGCCAGCAGCAGCACCGTGCCGGGGATCAGCTCCGGGGCGATGAGCGCGATCAGGGGTGCGGCGAGCATGCCCAGGCCGAAGCCGACCGACCCCTGCACGCAGGTCGCGACCGCGACGATCACGCCGATCAGGACGATCTCCATGGCTCTCCTCATCCCCGGGGGTTGCGCGAATCGCGCATTAGGGCCACAATCCTACTCGCACCGCGCAATCCCGCCGAGGGATCGCCTGCAGCGATCGTGTCGATGACGACCCGTCCCGAGGAGTGCCCATGGCCGCGTCCACCGCCCCCCATCCCGCCCCGCCGCAGCGGCGGCCCGACCAGGTCCCGCTGCCCCACGGCATGGGCTGGGTGACGTCCATCGGCCCGGGTCTCGTGCTCGCCATGACCTTCCTGGGCACCGGCGACCTGGTGAGCTCCTCGGTCTCCGGAGCCTCCTACGGCTACGCGCTGCTGTGGACCCTCGTGCTCTCGCTGGTCGCCCGCACCTTCATCATCTCCTCGATCGCGAAGTACACCCTGATGAACCGCCACGGGGACACGCAGATCCTCGACGGCTTCGCCCGGATCACCCCGGTGCTGCCCGGGGTGATGGCGGTGGTCGTGCTGATCGCGGGCTTCATCACCCAGGCCACCTTCGTCAAGGCCGCCGCCATCGGCCTGAACCAGCTCACCGGCGGCTGGGGCGGGGCCTGGGGCGTGTTCGGCTGCGCCCTGGCCGTGGTGGTCGCGACGCTGGGCATGGTGCTGCTGCGCCGCCAGTTCGTGGTCCTGGAGTACATCGCCCGCATCGCCTCCGTGCTGATGATCGGGGCGTTCGCGTACGCCCTGATCGGGATCGGCCACGTCGACGTCGCCGGATTCGTGCGAGGGCTCGCCTTCGAGATCCCGCAGGAGCAGGCCACCAGCGCCTTCGCCCCTATCGTCATCGCCTCGGCGACCATCGGCACCATCGCCGGGAACATGCCCAACCTGCTCTACTCCGGGTTCATGCGCGACAAGGGCTGGGTCGGTCCCCGCTACCGCCGCCTCCAGCAGCTGGACCTCATCGCCGGCATGGCCCCGCTGCTGCTGATCAACCTGCTGTTCTGGACCGTCGCCGCGGAGTTCTCGCGCGAGCACCCGGGGTTCTCCATCAGCGACGAGCACGATCTCTCCGAGATGCTGCACGTGGCCGTCGGGCCGGCCGGGCCGGTGCTGCTGTGGATGTGCATCTTCCTCGCGGCGATGACGAGCTTCCCGCCGCAGTCCCGCGGCTTCGCGCAGCTGGCCGTCAACGGCCTGAACCACGCCGTGCCGGGCTGGCGCCGCTTCCTGGGCAAGGACGAGACCAACCCGCTCTTCCGCCTCCTGCAGGTGGCCGTGTTCATGGTGCTGCCGCTGGTGGCCTCCCTGCCCGGCGCCCCCAACCTCATCGCCCTGAACATCGTCGGGACCGCGGTCTCGACCGTGCTGAGCCTGCCGATCATCGTGGTCTGCATCCTGCTGCTGACCGGCCGGAGGAAGCACATGCACGACTACGCGGTGAACTCGCCCCTGGTCACGATCCTGCTGGCGGTGCTCGGCGTGATCGCGATCGTCGTGGGCGTGCAGATCGCGATGAACATCCCGACCATGTTCGCCACCGCCTTCGGCGGCTGATCCCACCCGTCCGAGAGGATCCCGAGATGACCCCCGAGCTCCCGCTCCTGCCCGCGCTCCCCGCCGACGGCCGCGTCCATCGCGACGAGCACCGCGGCCACCAGGTCGCGCTGATCCCCACGCCGCGCCGCTCGAACCATGCGCCGAGCCTCGCCGTCCTCCCGGACGGGGCCATGGTCGCCGCCTGGTTCGGCGGCAGCGACGAGGGCAACGGCGACGTCGACATCCTGGTGGCCCGCTACGACCCGGCCGCGGCCCGCTGGAGCGCGGGGGAGGCCGTCACCCACGACCCGCTGCGCTCGGACCAGAACCCGGGCCTGTCCCTGCGTCCCGACGGCGAGCTGTGGCTGCTGCACACCTCCCAGGCCTCGCGGCAGTCCGGCATCCCCGAGACCTTCAACCTCCAGTTCACCTCCGAGATCCGGCGCCTGCGCTCGCGCGACGGCGGCCGCACCTGGAGCGGGCCCGACGTCCTCTTCGACCGGCCCGGGACCTTCGCCCGCCAGCCGATCCAGCGCCTGGCCTCGGGGCGCCTGGTGCACACCCAGTGGCTGTGCTTCGACGACGACACCCGCAACGGCTCGGACCAGCCCGTCCTCCAGCTCTCCGACGACGACGGCGCGAGCTGGCGCGAGGTCGCGGTGCCGGACGGCGCCGGCCGCGTCCACCCCAACCTCGTCGAGGTCGCGCCCGGTCGTCTGGTGCTCCTGTTCCGCTCCCGCTTCGCCGACCACGTGTGGATCTCCCGCTCGCAGGACGCCGGGGAGAGCTGGAGCGCCCCCGTCCCCACCGAGCTGCCCAACAACAACGCCGGGATCAGCGCCCTGCCGCTGCCCTCGGGCCGCCTCGCCGTCGTCTCCAACGAGGAGCAGGACCCGCGCGGCGACGGCGTCGTCCACTGGCCCTACGAGCGCACGCGGATGAGCATCGCGGTCTCGGCCGATGAGGGGGAGACCTTCCCCGTGCGACGCATCATCGAGCCGGGCGACGGGTTCACCGGGCCCGGCAACCGCCGCAGCAACCGCCGCCACGAGTACCCGCACGCGGTCCTGGACGCCGCGGGGCGCATCCATGTGCTCTACGCCTGCGACTCCCGCAGGGCCATCAAGCACGTCTCCTTCGAGGAGGCGTGGATCGACGGCACGCCGGATCAGGCGCATCCCGATGCGAAGCTCTGGTCATGAGCCGCGTGCCCGACACCACGATGCGCGAAATGCGCATCCTCGATAGACTATGCGCGAACCACGCACACCGGGAGGGGCGGGAATGATCACGATCCTCGCGGACGACCTCTCCGGCGCCCAGGAGGCCTTCGCCGCCGCCGGCTCCCTGCCGGCCGTCGCCTCCCCGCGATCGTCGGGACTGCTGCTGCTCGGGGCCGATGCCCTCGCCCGGGAGGAGGCCCGGCTCCCGGCCCTGCTGGCCGTCGACCTCGACCTCCGCCACCGGCAGCCCGCGGCCGCGGCCGATGCGCTGCGCGGCGCCCTGGGCACCGCGCTCGGCGCGGGCCGCGGACAGGGCGCCCTCGTCCTCAAGATCGACTCGATCCTGCGCGGACCGGTCGCCTCCCTCGTCGCCGCGGCCGCCGAGCACGCCCCCGTGCTGCTGTGCCCCGCGGTGCCGTCCCTGGGCCGCACCGTCGTCGACGCACAGGTCCGCGTCGACGGGACGCCGCTCGAGGAGACGGGCCTGTGGGCGCTCGAACCGGGCGCCCCGCCCCGCAGCCTCGTCGACCTCCTCGCGCGGGAGGGGCGGCGGCCCGGGAGCATCGGCCTCGCCGCGCTCCGCGGCCCGGACGCCGCGTCGCAGCTGGCCGCACGGCTGCGCCGCGACCGGGTGGTGGTGGCCGACGCCGAGACCGACGCGGACTGCGACGTGCTGGCCGCCGCCGCCCTCTCCGCCGGCGCCGTGATCGCCGGCGCGGGCGGGATGGCCGCCGCGGTGGGACGCGGCGCGGCCCTCCCGTCCGGGGCCCCGGGCGACCCGCTGCCGGCGGTCGCGCCCGGCCCCCTGGCCGTGATCGTGGGCAGCGCCGCCGAGGCCGCCCGCGCGCAGGTCGCGGCGCTGGCCGAGGCCGGCTGCGAGGTCCACGCCTGGCATCCCGGGGCCCACCTCCCGCACGAGCCCGCCGACCGGGCGATCCTCCTGGACGCCCCGCCGGACCCCGCCCGCGCCGGCGCCCTCGGCGAGGCCTTCACGGCGGCGGCCGCCGCGGCCGCCGCCGGGCACCACCTGGTGCTCACCGGCGGCCAGACCGCCCGCGCCGTGCTCGCCCGCCGCGGCATCGACCGGCTGCACCCGATCGCGCAGGTCCACCACGGCGCCGTCCTCGCCCTGGCCGAGGACGGACTGCTCGTCGCCACCCGCCCGGGGAGCTTCGGCGACCGCGACAGCCTGCGCGGGATCCGCGACGCCGTCGCGGCGCTGCGCCCCGACCCCGACCGCATCCCCGTCCCTGGAAGGAACCCCGCCATGAGCGCTCCCGTCATCGCCGTCACCATGGGCGACGCCGCCGGCGTCGGCCCGGAGGTCATCGTCTCCGCCTGCACCGACCCCGAGATCCTCGCCCTGTGCACCCCGGTCGTGATCGGGGATGCGCGCCGCCTGCGCCGCGCCGCGCAGAGCATCGGCCGCGAGGACGTCGAGGTGCGCGCCGTCGCGGAGCCCGCCCAGGCGGTCGGGGGGACGGGGGTCCTGTCGGTGATCGACCTCGACCTCATCCCCGAGGACCTCCCCTTCGGCGAGCTCTCCGCGGTCGCGGGGGAGGGGTCCTACCGCTTCATCGAGCGGGCGGCCCGCCTGGCCCTGGCCGGCCAGGTGCAGGCGATCTGCACCGCCCCGCTGAACAAGGAGGCCCTACACGCGGCGGGCCACGTCTACCCCGGCCACACCGAGCTGCTCGCCGCCCTCACCGGCGCCGAGGAGGTCTCGATGATGCTCGCGACCCCGAACCTCCGCGTCATCCACGTGACCACGCATGTCGGCCTCCTGGACGCCGTCGCCCGGATCGAGCCCGGCCTGGTGGAGCGGACCATCCGCCGGGGGCACGAGGCGCTGGTGCGCGCCGGCGTCCCCGCGCCCCGCATCGGCGTGTGCGCCATCAACCCCCACGCCGGCGAGGGCGGCCTGTTCGGCTACGGCGAGGAGGCCGAGAAGATCGCCCCCGGGGTCGAGGCCGCCCGCGCCGACGGCATCGACGCCACCGGCCCGCTCCCCGCGGACACCCTGTTCTACCTGGCCACCCGCGGGGACTACGACCTCGTCGTCGCGATGTACCACGACCAGGGCCACGGCCCGATCAAGGCCCTCGGCATCGAGGCGGGCGTGAACATCACCGTCGGCCTGCCGGTGATCCGCACGTCCGTGGACCACGGCACCGCCTTCGACATCGCCGGCAGGAACCTGGCCGATCCGCGCAGTATGGTCGAGGCCATGCGCCAGGCCGCCGCGATGGCCACGCGCTGACCTGCATCCGTCCGTCCCAGGAGCTCCGATGGCCCGCCGCACCACCCCCATCTCCGCCCGGGCCCGCCGGGAGGAGATCGCGCGCCTGGCCGCGTCCTCGGGGCCAGCCTCCGTCGAGGAGCTCTCGCGCCGCTTCGAGGTGACGCCCTCGACCATCCGCCGCGACCTCTCGCGCCTCGCGGAGGAGGGGGCGCTCGCCCGGACCTACGGCGGGGCGATCCCCCTCGCCGCCGGGGAGAGCACCCTGCGCGAGCGCGAGAGCGAGGCCCACCCGGCCAAGCGGGCCCTGGGAGCCTGGGCGCGGCGGCAGATCCGGCCGGGGGAGCACGTGCTGCTGGACGGCGGCTCGACCGTCGGCGAGCTCGCCCGGGAGCTCGCCGGCGCCGGGCCCGATGCGGCCCTGCACGTCACCGCGCTCGGCCTGAACGCCCTGCACCGCCTCGAGGACGTCGAGGGCATCGAGCTGGTGAGCCCCGGCGGGACGGTGCGCCGCTCGAGCCAGTCCTTCATCGGCCCGATCACCGAGGCGGCGCTGTCGCGCATGACCTTCGACCGGGCGTACCTCAGCTCCGACGGGGTCACGGCGGAGCACGGGCTGTGCGAGGCCGGTCCCGAGCAGACGCGCCTGAAGGAGCTCATGGCCGCGCAGTCCGCCGAGGTCACGGTCCTGGCGGACTCCACCAAGCTGGGGCATCGGCCCTTCCATTCCTGGGCGCGGCTGCCGCTGCCCTGGACGCTGGTGACGGACGACGGGGCCGATCCGCGCCAGCTCGAGCTGTTCCGCCGCAGCGGGGTCGAGGTGCAGGTCGTCGACCTGCCCTGATCAGGGCGCCGTCGTGCCGGGGTGCTCGCTGACCCCGCCGGCGCACTCCGGGTCGTAGGGCCGGTGCAGGTGGAATCCGGGCCGCGTGATGAGCAGCTCCTCGCAGCGCCGCTCCATGAGCGGGTCGCCGGGCATGCCGATCCACACGGCGTGCATGTGGCTGGGCTCGTGCTCGCCCAGGAGCCATTCGTCGACCCAGGCGTCCAGGGCGGCGACGGCCCGCACCCCGCGTCCCACCTGCTCGCGCGGAAGGATCGTCAGCCGCATGCCGGGCGGCAGCGGCAGCTGCAGGTTCTGCCCCGGGGGCAGCTCGAGCACGACGTTCCCGGCGGCGCGCTCGGGGAACTCCTCGAGCATCGCGCCCAGGACGGGGACGTCTCCCTCGTCGCCGATCAGCAGGTAGCGCTCCGGACGTGGTGGCACCGCGACTCCTCGGTGGGGGTGATCCGGACGTTCCGGACGTCATCCACGGTAGGGACGGCAATTAGGAACGGCAAGGGTTGCTTAAATCGCGAGATGCCCTCGGTGGACACCCGCGCGCCCGTGCGGCACCATGTATCTGAAACTCCCGGTATCAGGCAGTGCCCGGCGGCGCTCCGGACCGGGCGCCCCGCTGTGGAAAGGCCGAAGATGTCCGCATACACCGAGCACGTCACCCGGGTCCTCGTCGAGGACGTCGACCATCCCGCGCTGGGAGCGGTCGCCGTCCTCCGCTTCGCGCCCGCAGAGGGCAGCACGCGCCCGGCGACGCTCGGACCGCACTCGGTGGACGCGGTCGTCGCGGCCGTCGGCGCCGCGCTGGACCGGGCCGAGGCCGGGGAGATCGGCGCCATCGCGATGACCGGCCAGGGGCGCGTGTTCCTCGCCGGCGCGGACCTCGCCATGTTCGTCGACGCCACCGCGACCGAGGCCGTGGGCCCGATGACCGCGGCCGTCCACGCCCTCCAGCTGCGGGTGCGCACCAGCGCCGTGCCGATCCTCGCCCACCTCGGCGGCGTCGCCCTCGGCGGCGGGCTCGAGGTCGCGCTGATGGCCGATGTCCGCACCGCCGCGCCCGGCGTCCGCGGCATCGGCCTGCCCGAGACGAGCCTCGGGATCCTCCCCGGCTGGGGCGGCACGACCCTCCTGCAGTCCGTGGTCGGCGCCGAGACGGCGGCGCGGATGATCCTCGAGGACCCTGCCCGCGACCGGCAGCTGAGCGCCGAGGCCGCCCTCGAGGCGGGCCTCGTCGACGCGCTGGCCGAGGACCTCCCCGCCGCCCTGGACGCCTTCGCCGCGATCCTGCGGGAGCGGGGGCTGCTGCCCGGCGGCGAGGAGTCCATCGCCCGGCCCTCGCCGCTGCCCGCCGCCGGATCCGAGGCGGCCGCCGCCCTCGAGGCGGCGCTCGCGGCGCCGCACGGCCACGCCGAGACCCGCCGCGGCTGGGCCGATCGCCTCGCCGCGCAGGGCGCCCCGGCCGTCCAGCGCGCCGCCGACCTCCTCGCCCGGCTGCCCGGGTCCTCGCTCGAGGACGCCCTGGCCCGCGAGGCCGCGGCGCTGGTCGAGCTGATCGGCTCCGGCGGGGCCGCCGGATCGCTCTACGCGGCCGAGCTCCTGCGCCGCGGGAAGCCCTCGCGCACCCCCGTCGAGGGAGCCCGCGAGCTGCGCTCGGTCGGCGTGGCCGGCGCGGGCCTGATGGCCTCGCAGATCGCGGCGCAGCTCGCCGCGGGCCTGCAGGTGCCCGTGATCCTGCGCGACCTCGACGCGGACATCGCGCAGAAGGGCCTCGAGCACGCCCGCGGGATCCTCGAGAAGGCCGGCGCCGGGGCGGCCGCGCCGCTGCTCTCCGCGACCGACGCGGTCGAGGACCTCGCCGGCTGCGACCTGGTCCTCGAGGCGGTCCCCGAGGTGATGCGCATCAAGCAGCAGGTCCTCGCGGAGCTCGAGGCGCAGCTGGCGCCCACCGCGATCCTCGCCTCCAACACCTCCTCGCTGTCCCTCGCCGCCATGGCCGAGCACCTCGAGCACCCGGAGCGGGTCGTCGGCCTGCACTTCTTCAACCCCGTCGCGAAGATGCCGCTGGTGGAGGTCATCCACACCGCCGCCACCGACGAGGCCGCCCTGGCGACGGGCCTCGAGGTGGTGCGCCGCCTGCGCAAGTTCGCGGTGCGCAGCGCCGACGCCCCCGGCTTCATCGTCAACCGGCTCCTGTTCCGGGTGCTCGGCGAGGTCTTCGCGAGCCTCGACGCCGGAGCCGATCCGCAGCAGGTGGACGCCTCGCTGGACCCGATGGGCATGCCCATGCGTCCGCTGGCCCTGCTGGACCTCGTCGGCCATGCCGTCGCCGATCACGTGGGCCGGGTCCTCGCGGAGGAGCTGGGGGAGCGGTTCCACGCCTCGCCGGGCCTGTCGGCGATGGTCGAGCGCGGCGAGCCCTTCACCGAGCGCGACCCCGCGAGCCCGCATCCGGCGGTGCGGCCCGTGGTCGCCGAGGTCTTCGCCGGGGCCTCCGCCGGCTCGGGCGACGGGGCCGGCGGCCAGGACCTGCTGGACCGCGTGCGCGACGGCCTGGCCGAGGAGATCCGCCGGATGCTCGAGGAGGGCGTGGTCCAGGACGTGTCCCAGATCGACCTGGCGCTGATCCTGGGCGCCGGCTTCCCACGGCACCGCGGCGGCATCACCGTGCACCTGGACCAGTGCGGGGCCTCGCAGCGGGCCGGCGGCGGCCCGTTCCACGGATCCCGGTTCCAGCCCGCCTGAACCGCGCAGGTCCCCGTAGGATGGGGTCAGTCCGGACAGACCGGATCCATCCCCTTCCCGTGAGAGGAGGCGCGACGCCCGGTGGGGGGCGTCGCGGCGACCATGACCCAGCCACCTCAGAACCCCGGCGGCGAGCCCTGGGGCCAGCAGCCGCCCGGACCGCCTCCGGCCTACGGCACACCCTCCGGCGCGGCGGGCTCGTACCCGCCCGCCTCCCCGGCCACCGGCCCCGGCTCCGGCGGGGGCGGCAAGGGGAAGATGTGGGCGATCATCGGCTGCGTCGGCTGCGGCGTCCTCGCCCTGATCGTCGTGATCATCCTGGTCGCCGTCTTCGCGCTGCGCGACGGCGGGGACGACCCGACGCCCACGCCGACCACCGTCACCACCGAGCCGGAGACGACCGAGCCCGAGACCACGGAGCCGGAGACGACGGAGCCGGAGACCACCGAGCCCGAGACGACCGAGCCCGAGACGACCGCGGCGGAGACCACGGCGGCGACCGGCGACGTCACCGCCGAGGACGAGTCCGCGGCGAAGACGCGGTTCATCGAGTTCCTCACGGCCCTCGGCGACGAGGACTACACCACGGCCTGCTCCTACATGGTCAACCCGACCAGCAAGGAGCCGTTCAGCAGCGGCGAGCAGAGCGCGTGCGCGGACGGCATGACCTCGAGCGCCTCCTCGGAGGACGTGGAGAGCATCAAGCTGCTGGCCACGATCATCACGGAGGACGACATCACCTCCACCGTCGGCGACGACGGCATCATCACGCTGGACGTGTACGGCAGCGACTTCCAGATGATCCGTGCGGGCGACGGCCTCTGGTACGTGTACTGGACCATGTGATCCCCGGTCCTGCGGAGCCCGGTCGATGGGGAGTTGTCCCCATGGGCCGGGCTCCTTCGCTGCCCCTACGATGGCCGGGTTCCGGACCGCCCGGACGAGAACTCCCCGAGAGGAGGCGCGACCGCCGGAAGGCGCGTCGCGACACGCGATGACCCAGCCCCCGCAGAACCCCGGCAGCGACCCCTGGGGGCAGCCCTCCGGGAGCTCCTCCGCGAACTCCGGCTACGACCCGCAGGACTGGTCGCAGGCCTCCTACGAGGCCCCCGCGCCGGGATACGGCGGCGCCGCCCCGGCCCCGCAGTACACCGCCGCCCCGCTGCCGCCCGGCGGCCCCGCCCCGCAGGCCTCCCAGGGCGGCGGGAAGGGGAAGATGTGGGCGCTGATCGGCTGCGGCGGATGCGGCGTGCTCGCCGTCCTCCTCGTGATCATCCTGGTGATCGTCATCGCGCTGAGCGGCCTCGGCAGCACCGACGAGGATCCGGAGCCCATCGCGGTCGGGACCAGCGAGGGCGCGGTCGAGCACGGCACCTCCGAGGATCCGCTGCCGATGGGCACCACCCTCCCCGTCGCCGTCGACGGCGGAACCCTGGAGGTCACGCTCGGCGAGGTCACCTGGGACGCGACCGCAGCGCTGCAGGAGGTGAGCCCGAGCCTCACACCGGCGGAGGCCGGCAACCAGTACATCCTGGTCACGGTGGACTACACCTACCACGGCTCGGGGGAGACCGACCCGGCCTGGGACTCCAGCATCTCCTTCACCGCCGCGGACGGCCAGTCGTACGTCATGGCACCCGCCGTCACGGAGAACTCGATCCTCGACGTGGCCACCCTGACCGACGGCCAGAGCACCGTCTGGGACGTGGCCTTCGAGATCCCCGCCGACGCGGTCGGGACCGGGAGCTTCGAGATCTTCTCCCTGGACGACTTCGAGGAGCCCTCCTTCTACGTCTCCGCCGTCTGATCGGGCGCGCCGTGGCCGATCCCGCGATCCTCGCCCTCGATCTCGGCACGTCGGGGGCGAAGGCCGCCCTGCTGGACCTGCGCGGAGCGGTCGTGCGCGGAGGCGGGGGCCGGCCGGCGCGGGCATCGGCCGGGTATCCCACCGCCGTCCCCGCCCCCGGGGCCGCCGAGCAGGATCCCCGGGACTGGCTGCGGGCGGCGCGCGAGAGCATCCAGGAGGTGCTCGCGGTCGCCGGTCCGGTGCGCCCCGCCGCGCTCGCCGTCACCGGCCAGATGCAGGACCTCGTGGTCCTGGACGCGCAGGGGGAGGCCATCGGCCCCGCCCTGCTGTACAGCGACACGCGCTCCGCGGCGCAGGCCGAGAGGCTGCGCAGCCTCCACCCGCGGTGGGAGCAGCGCACCGGCACCCGGCAGGACGCCACGGCGATCCCGGCGCAGTGGATGCGCCGCCTCGAGGAGGATCCCGGTCTCGCCCGGCGCGCCGCCGGCATCGTGCTGGGCCCGGCCGGGCACCTGGTCCAGGCGCTGGGCCTGGGCCGCCACGTCGATGACACGACCGCCTCCGCGGCCGGCCTGCTGGACCTCGACCGGCGCGACTGGGACGCGCAGGCGTGCGCCGCCGCCGGGCTGCCGATGTCCCTGCTGCCGCGCCGGAGCACCCGGGTCGGGGAGCTCGTCGGGCGCACCGGGCCGCGGGCCGCGGCCGTGCTCGGCCTGCCCGCCGGCATCCCGGTGGTCACGGCGCCCGGCGACGCGGCCGCGACCACGCTCGGCACCGTCGGCCTCGACCCCGGCAGCGCCTACGCCTATCTCGGGTCCAGCGGCTGGCTGGCCCGGGTCGCTCCCGCGGAGCCGGCCGACGCCCCCGGCGACGCCGCGCACCGCCTCGCCCTGCCCGGGCCGGACGCCGCGGCGCCCGAGCTGCGGATCGCGGCGCTGCTGGCCGCGGGCTCCGCCGCCGCCTGGGGCCGGGAAGCCCTGCTCGACGGGGCCGGCCCCGCCCGGGCCGATGCCCTGCTCGAGCGCCGCGCGCAGGAGCGCGGTCGCGGGCCCTCGGGCCTGCTCGCCCTGCCCTCGATCCACGGGGAGCGGTTCCCGGTGCGCGACCAGGCCCTGCGCGCCGCGATCGTCGGGGCCGATGCCACCACCCGCGGGATCGACCTGTACGCCGCCGTCCTCGAAGGGGTCGCTCACGCCCTCGCGCACGGCCTGGACGCCGGCACGCAGGAGCTCGTCGTCGTCGGCGGCGGAGCCCGGTCCGCCCCCTGGCGGAGGATCCTCGCCGATGTCACCGGTCGCACCGTGCGGACGGCCGAGGACGGAGAGGCGGCGCTCGTCGGCGCGGCGATCGCCGCGGCCGACGCCCTGGACCTCCCGCACCGGATCCTGCCGCTGGGCGCCCGGCCCGGCGCCGGCGCCACGGCCCCGCAGGAGGACGCCGCCGCGGCCCACGCGGCCCGCCGCAGCGCCCATCGGGCCCTGTACGACCTGGTGGCCGCCCTGCCCGGCGAGAGCGCGGGCTGAGGGGCGCCATCTCGTGGGCAGGAGGTGCGCCGCGGCCCGGGAGGTGATCAGATGTGCCCAGACGTCCCTCCCCGCCCCGACTCCTCCCAGGAGCCTCCTGTGCCCCGCCCCTCCCACCTGCTGCTCCTCGCGGCGCTGCTCGTGCTCCCGCTCGGCCTCGCCCCGGCGACGGCGGATCCGGGCCAGGACGTGCGCATCAGCGAGGTGGAGTCCGACGGCGACGGGCACGACTGGGTCGAGATCACCAACCGCGGCACCGACCCGGTCGACGTCTCGGGCTGGTACCTGCGCGACGACCAGGACGATCGCGACTGGACCGTCCCGGCGGGCACGGTGATCGCCCCCGGCGCGCACGTCCTGCTCGCGGGGGAGGACGTCGAGGGGGACGGCGGCTTCGACTTCGGCCTGGGCTCCGCGGACAGCGCGCGGCTGTTCCTCCCCGACGGCGTCACCGAGGTCGACGCCGTCTCCTGGGACACCCCGGCGGAGACCACCTACATCGTGGTCGACGGCGCACTGCGCGTCTCCTCGGAGCCGACCCCCGGTGCCGAGAACGCCGCGCCCGTCCCCGTGGAGGCGCAGCCCCCGGCCCCCACGCAGCCGCCGGCGCGCGCGGACTGGATCGTCATCGACGAGGTCGTCTCCGCCGGCGGCGACCCCGGGGACTGGGTGGAGCTGACGAACATCGGCCCCGAGCCGGTGGACCTCACCGACTGGTCGCTGCGGGACGAGGACTCCCCGGCCGTCACGGTGCTCCCGGCCGGGACCGTGATCGCCCCCGGCGAGCACCTGGTGCTCGCCGGCCCGGAGCTGGGGATGGACCTCGGCGCGGGCGGCGGCGTGCGCCTGCACACCCCCGAGGGCACCCTCGCCGACCGGGTCGGCTGGGCCGACGGCGCGCACGCCCGCCCGTCCCTCCAGCGGTGCCCCGACGGCACGGGCGACCTCGTGGTGAGCGATGCCCCCAGCAAGGGCGAGGCCAACCGCTGCGCCGCCCCCGTGGTCCTCCACGAGGCCCGCTCCCAGGGCGAGGACTTCGTGGAGCTGAAGAACCTCGGGGAGGCGCCCGTCGACCTGGGCGGGTACGTCGTGACCGCCGCCGACGGCTCCCGCGCCCACGAGATCCCGGACGGGACCGTCGTGGCCGCCGGCGGCCTGCTCCTGATCGCCGGCGACGACCTCGGCTTCGACCTCGGGGCGCAGGACGCCGTGCGGCTGCTCGCGCCCGACGGGTCCCGGCTGGGCGAGGTGTCCTGGATCGACCATGTCGCGCCGAGCCTCGGCCTGTGCGCCGGCGCCTTCCGGGCGCAGGCGAGCGCGACGCCCGGCGCCCCGAACGACTGCGCGCTCGAGGATCCCGCCGCGCCGCCGGCCGGCGGCGGGGCCTCCGCGTCCGCCGCGACCGGCGCGGCGCCGGCGTCCGCCGCGCCCGATCTCCTCGTCCCCGAGCGCGCCGCCGCCCCGGTGGCCCCGGCGGAGGGCACGGGCGGGCCGTCGGCCTCCCCGTCGGCCGATGCGGAGGCGGCGACGGCCGCGGGGGAGCAGGCGCTCCCGGGCGATGCGGCCGCGGGAGCGGGCGCCGTCCCCTCGGGCGCGGGGACGGCCGCCCCGACCCCCGCCGGGCCGCTCGCCCTGACCGGCGCGGAGACCGCCGCGCTCGGCGCCCTGGCCCTCCTGGCCCTGGCCTCCGGCGCCTGGATGCTCCGCTGCAGCCGCCGTACCTGACCATCCGTGCAGGTCACCGTGGCAGGGCGATCCGACCGGGCGGCGGCACCTGTTCGCATGATCGGTATACCAACGGCTACCATGAGGTCATGCCGTCCCCCTCCTCCTCCGACCCGAAGCCAGAGAAGACCCGGGCCGCAGACCCCCGACCGGCGCGCACCCGCCAGGCCGTGATGGACGCCATGGTGCGTCTGGCGGCCGAGGGTCGGGACGACATCACCGTGTTCTCCCTCGCCAAGGAGGCCGGGATCTCGCGTGCGGCCTTCTACACCCATTTCTCGGATCTCGAGGACGTGGCGAAGATGCTCATCGTCCCCGTCCTGGACTCCCTCGCCGAGGAGGACGCGGCCGATGCCGCCGCCGACCTCCCCGCCCCCGACCGGGCGCGCCGCAGCATCCTGCGGGTGCTGGACGCCCTCGTCGACCACGGCGACCTGGTGCGCGTCGTGAGCCGCTGGAAGGTCTCCGCCGCCGTCGACGGCGTGATCGTCCGCGCCCTCGCCGACCGCTTCGAGGTGGTGCTCGAGGCCTCCCCGGTGGATCCTCCGGGCTGCACCGTGCGCGACCGCGCCGTCTTCCTGGGCGGCGGGATCTTCGTGACCCTGTCCGCCTGGCTCATCGCCGAGGAGCCGCTCCCGCGCGAGACGGTCCGCGCGCGGGCCCGCAGCCTCGTCGAGCATCTGCTCGAGCGCGCCGCCGCCGAGGCCTGACCTGCCGGCTCAGCAGCGGGTGATCATCCCCAGCAGCACCCGGGCCCCGAAGCGGACCGCGTCGACCGGCACCCTCTCGTCGACGCCGTGGAACAGCGGGGCGAAGTCCAGATCGGCCGGCAGCTGCAGGGGCACGAAGCCGTAGCCGCGGATCCCCAGGGTGCTCAGCGCCTTGTTGTCCGTGCCGCCGCTGAGGCAGTACGGCAGCACGCGGGCGCCCGGGTCCTCCGCCTGGATCGCTGCGGTCATCGCCTCGACCAGCGGCCCGGTGGAGGGGGACTCCACGGAGATCGAGCGGTAGTCGATGATCACCTCGACGTGCTCCCCGGCCAGCTCCGTCAGCAGCGACATCAGCTGCTCCTCGTGCCCGGGCAGGAAGCGGCAGTCGATGCCGGCCTCCGCCGTCTGCGGGACCACGTTGACCTTGTAGCCCGCCTCCAGCATCGTCACGTTCATGGTGTCCTGCAGGGTGCCGGCCACGAACTGGCGGGCACCGCCCAGCAGCGGCAGGAAGGCCTCGGGATCCTCCTCGTCCCAGCCCTGGCCGGTGATCTCGGTGACCCCGTCGAACAGCTCGCGCACGCTGGCGATGTACTCGTGGGCGAAGGGGTGCGCGTCGATCCGGGCGATCGCCTCCGCCAGGCGCACGATCGCGTTCTGCGAGGTCGGCACCGAGCCGTGGCTGGCCCGCCCGGTGGCGCGCAGCCGGCCCCAGGCCAGGCCCTTCTCCGCCGTCTGGACGAGATAGGCGCGCACGTCCTGCCCGCCCTCGCGCTGCGGGAGGGTGATCGAGTAGCCGCCCACCTCGCTGATGGCCTCGGTGCAGCCGGCGAAGATCTCCGGGTGGTGCTCGACGACCCACTGCGAGCCGTGCTGGGAGGCGTTCTCCTCGTCGGCGAAGAAGACGACCACCAGGTCGCGCGGCGGGGTGATGCCCTCGCGCATCATGTGGCGGACCACGGCGAGCATCATGCCCAGCATGTCCTTCATGTCCACGGCGCCGCGGCCGTGGATCATCCCGTCGATGATCTCCCCGCCGAAGGGATCCACCGACCAGTCCTCGGCGCGCGCGGGCACGACGTCCAGGTGCCCGTGCAGCACCAGGCCGCCCCGCGCGCGGTCCGCCCCGGGGATGCGCACGTGCACGTTCGTGCGGGTCGGGAACGCCTCGACGAGCTGCGGCTCCAGCCCCACCTCGCGCAGCCTCTCGGCGACGTACTCCGCCGCCGCCCGCTCGCCGGGCCCCCAGGTGGCCGGGTCGTCCCCGCCGTAGGTGGTGGTGTCGATCCGGATCAGCTCCTGGGTGAAGCGCACGGCCTCGTCCTGGAGCAGCTCGAGAGCGGCGGGGCTGGTCGGGGCGGCATCGGGCACGGGTGTCCTCCTCGGAGCGGTTCCGTCCAGCCTATCCGCGCAGCTGCGGCGCGAGCGCCGTGATCACGGCGGAGTCGTCCTGCGCGCCCTTGCCCTGCGCGGCGCCCAGCAGGAACAGCTGCTGCGCGGCGGCGGCGACGGGCGTGGGCACGGCCTCGCGGCGGGCGGCGTCGGCGACGATGCCGAGGTCCTTGACGAAGATGTCCAGCCGCGAGAGGACCTCGGCGCCGCCCTCCTCGTACGCCTCGAGCATGCGCGGGCCGCGGTTGCCGAGCATGAACGAGGCGGCCGCCCCGGACTGCAGGGCCTCGAGGGTGCCGGCCCGGTCCAGGCCCAGGGCGTCGGCCAGGGCCAGCGCCTCGGCGGCGGCCGCGATGTGCACCCCGCACAGCAGCTGGTTGACGGTCTTCAGCGCCTGGCCGTCCCCGGGGCGCTCGCCGACGACCGTGAGGGTGGAGGCGAGGCGCTCGAGCACGGGCCGGGCGACCTCGAGGTCCGCCGCGGCGGCGCCGACGACGATCAGGAGGTCCCCCTCCCCGGCGCGCACGGGACCGCCGGACAGCGGCGCGTCGACCAGGCCGATCCCGGCCCCGGCCAGGCGGGCGGCGGTCGCGACCACCGGCTCGGCGCCGACGGTGCTGGTCAGCAGCACCACGGCGCCGCGGCGCAGGTGCGCGGCGATGCCGTCCTCGCCGAACAGGACGGCGTCGAGCTGGGCGCCGTCGCGCACCGCGAGGAGCACGGCATCCGCGCCGGTGACGGCCTCGCGGGCGCTCGCGGCCACGGCGACCCCGGCGCGGGCGGCGAGCTCGCCGCGCTCGGCGGAGATGTCGAAGCCGCGCACGGCGAGATCCCCCGTGGCCAGCCGGGTCGCCATGGGCAGGCCCATGGCTCCCAGGCCGAGGACGGCGACGGTGCGGGCGGCGGTGGTGCTCATGCGGAGGCTCCTTCGGAGGCGGTGGCGGAGAGGGTGCGGGTGACCTGCAGCAGGGAGTCGTCGTCGCCGACGTTCCCGGCGAAGACGACGTAGGGGATGCCGCGGGCGGGGCCGTCGACGGCCTGCCACAGGGAGACGATCCCCGGCAGCATCGGCCCGCGCACCACGGCGCGGCGGATCTCCAGGCCGTGCGCGGCGACGTCGGAGGAGGTGATCCCGCCCTTGGCGATGACGAACCGCGGCGGCGCGGCCGCGAGCACCCGCTGCACCGTCTCGACCACGGCGGAGCTCACGGCGCGGGCGATCCGCAGGGAGCCGTCGGCGTCCTCGGTGCGCACGAGGGTGCGGGAGGTGTGGACGACGACGTCCCCGTGCGCGAGCGCGGCGACGATCTCGGCGACGCGGTCGCGCAGGTGCTGCGCGCGGGAGTCCTCCTCCAGCAGGGTCGGCACGTCGAGCTCGACGGTGCGGGCGGCGCCGTGGCCGGCGTGGAGCCGCTCCAGCTGCCGCGTGGTCAGGCCCACGTGCGAGCCCACCACGATGAGCCCGCCCGGGGTGCGCTCGGCGGGATCCTGTCCCGCGTAGACCTCGTCCGCGGTGAGCGGGCTGCGCGGCTCCTGGCCGATGCGGGCGCGCACGAACGGCGGGCCGACGCGGTGGATCACCCGCAGCCCCTGCGCCTCGGCGAGCTCGAGCCCGGCGGCGAGGGCGCGCAGGTCGTCCTCGTGCTCGGCGTCGGCCACCACGCAGCGGGGCGCGGTGCCGGGCTCGCGCAGGGCCGCGGCCACGCCCTCCGGCCCGCCGCGCAGCAGGGCGAGGTCCAGCACGCGCACGTCCGCGGCCCGGATCCGCCCGGCGGACTTCTCCTCGACCCAGCCGGGGAGGTGGCTGGCGGTGTACCCGAAGCTGGCATCGCGCGCGAACTCGGACTCCCCGGCGGGGGTCAGCGTGCCATCGGCCGCGCGCAGGTGGTGGGTGCCGTCGATGGTCACGCGCCCGGCCTCGGGGAAGGCGGGGACCAGCACGACCGCATCGGCCCCGGCGCCGGTGACCTCCCGCTGGACGCGGTCGAGCACGTCGGTCTCGAGGGGGAAGTGGCCGCGCAGGGTCGAGTCGGAGCGGGAGACGAAGCCGATGTCCACGCCCCGCTGCGCGGCGGCCTCGAGCGCCGCGCGGGCGACCTCCTCGTTCCGGCGCGCGGCATCGGCCGGCTCGAGGCTGCGGGAGTTGGTCAGCACGTACACCGCCGCGGGCGCCTGGTCGAAGGCCCACCGGAGGTCCGCCACCTCCCAGCGGGTGAGGACCGGCAGGTCGTGGACGGACTGGGTGCCGGTGGGGTCGTCGTCGAGGACGACGAGGATGCGCTGCGCCGCGGCCATGGCGGACTCCTTCGTCACGGGGATTCGAACCTGTCACATGTCTGACATCTGGCAGGAACGAGTGTGGCATGCGAGAATCGCCGCTGGCAAGAGGAGGCGCACGATGGCACGACGGCTGCTGGTGGACGACGTCCTGGACTCGCTGCGCGAGCGCATCGTCGCGGGGGAGTTCCCCGAGCACGCCCCCCTGCCCGGCGAGCACGAGCTCGTCTCCCAGTACGAGGTCAGCCGCGTGACGGTGCGCGAGGCCATCAAGGTGCTCCACGCCCAGGGGCTGGTGCGCATCGAGCGCGGCCGCGGCACCTACGTCAACCCCACCCGCAGCTGGACCTCCCTGCCCGCGGTGATCCAGGCCCTCAGCACCCAGGGCGATCCCGCCCAGATCTCGCGCGACCTGCTGGAGATGCGGGGGATCCTCGAGTGCGGGGCCGCGCAGCTGGCCGCCGAGCGCATCGGCCCCGAGGACCTCGCCGCGCTGGACGCCCAGGTGACGGCCATGGAGGAGGCATCGGCCGCGGCCGATGTGGAGGCCTTCGTGCGCGCCGACCTCGCCTTCCACGCCGTGGTCCTCGCCGCCAGCGGCAACCCCTTCGTGCCCGTGCTCATGGAGCCGCT
Organism: Brachybacterium phenoliresistens; assembly: GCF_039530785.1. Classification (NCBI taxonomy): domain Bacteria; kingdom Bacillati; phylum Actinomycetota; class Actinomycetes; order Micrococcales; family Dermabacteraceae; genus Brachybacterium; species Brachybacterium phenoliresistens. Next base: position 86,462 of record NZ_BAAAOW010000006.1, on the reverse strand, counting down.
GTCCGCGGTGCTCGCCGCGGCGCGCGCCGAGACCAGCGCCGTGCCGCAGATCCAGGCCCACGCGATCGTCGAGCACCGCCGGGTCCGCGCGGCGCTCGCGAGCGGGGACGGTGCCGCGGCGCGGGAGGCGATGGCCGCGCACCTCCGCCAGACCGCCGAGGACCTGCGCCGGTACGTCACGCATCCGCACGCGTAGGATCGTGCGGTGACCTCTGCCGCCGCCGCCCCGCCCCCCACCCGTGCGAAGGCCGGGGCCCGCCTCACCGCGACCCTCGCGCTGCTGGCGATGATCGGGCCGTTCACCATCGACACCATCTTCCCGGCCTTCGGGAGGATCGGCGCCGAGTTCGGCCGCGACGAGGTGGCCCTCCAGCAGCTGGTCAGCGCCTACCTCGCCTCCTTCGCGGTGATGAGCATCTTCCACGGCCCGCTCTCGGACGCGCTGGGGCGCAAGCGGGTGATGCTCGGGGGCCTGGCGATCTACACCCTGGCGATGATCGCCTCCGCCTTCGCCCCCAGCCTCGAGGTGCTCATCGCGCTGCGCCTGGTGCAGGGCGCGAGCGCGGGCGCGGCGACCATCGTCAGCCGCGTCGTGGTCCGGGACCTGTTCTCCGGGCCGCAGGCGCAGCGCCTCATGGCGAGCATCATGATGATCTTCTCCGTCGCCCCGGCGCTCGCGCCGATCCTCGGCGGCTGGGTGCTGCTGCTGGGCAGCTGGCGCCTCGTGTTCTGGGCGATCGCGCTGTACGCGATCGCGGTCATCGTCCTCACGGCGCTGCTGCCGGAGACCCTGCCGCCGGGGGAGAGGACGCCGCTGAAGGTGCGGGCGATCCTCGCCTCGCTGCTGCGGGTGGGCAGCTCGGGCACGATGCTGCGCCTGGCGATCGCCTCGGCCTTCGCCTTCGCGGCGCAGTTCCTGTACATCGCCGGCGCCTCGATCTTCGTCACCGGCCTGCTGGGGCTGGGCGAGCAGGACTTCTGGGTGCTGTTCGTGCCGCTGATCATCGGCATGATGGCCGGCGCCTGGGTGACCGGCCGGGTCGCGGAGATCGTCCCCCGGACCCGGCTGATCACCCTCGCCCTCGCGGCCACCGTGGTCACCTGTCTGGTCAACGTGGTCCTGACCCTGATCGCCCCCGCCTACGACGGCGAGCTCGGGGCGGGGCTGCTGGTCGCGGTGATCGGGCCGATGCTCATCGCCTTCACGGTGGCGCTCATGTTCTCCCCGATCCAGCTGGAGATCCTGGACCTGTTCCCCCACGAGAGGGGAGCGGCCGCCTCGCTGTCGACGTTCTTCTCGCTCGTGCTGAACGCGCTGCTGGCCGGGGCGATCGCTCCGCTCGTGATGGTGAACCTGACCAGCACGGCCGTCGCCTCGCTGGTCTTCGTGGTCGTCTCGATCAGTCTGTGGACGTGGCACCACCGGCGAGGAGCGCGTCGATCTGGTTGATCGCGCTGGTCGCGCCCTCGACCACGCCCATGGCGAGCACCTGCTCGAGCCCCTCGCGGGAGGCGTAGGTCGAGGTGTAGACCGCCTCGGTGCCGCCGTCGACCTCCGAGAAGACGAACTCGTTGGTCGACTCGGGCAGCTCGGGGTTCTTCGCGAAGGTCTCGTCGGCGAAGCCGTCGCGGAAGGTGAAGGACCGCGGGGCGTCGACCGCGTCCACCTCCCAGTAGCCGTAGTGCTTGTCGCCCTCGGGGCCGGTCATGAAGTAGGTGACGCGGCCGCCGGGGGCGAGCTCGTGGTCGACGACGGTCGCGGGGTAGGTCTCGGGACCCCAGACCTTCTCGAGCTTGCGCGGGTCGGCGTACACGTCCCAGACCTGGTCGATCGGCGCGGCGAACCGCGCGGTCAGGGTGAGGGTGAGGGCGTCGAGGTCGTGGGTCACGTCGGTGACGGGCATGGGTCAATCCTCCTGGGCTGAGCTCTCGAGGAGCTGGTCGATGCGGGCGATGCGCCCGCGCCAGACGGCCTCGAGCTCGGTGAGCAGCGTCTGGACCGATCGCACCGCCTCGACGTCGCCGCGGGCCAGGGACTCCCGGCCCGCCCGACGCCGGGTGATGAGGCCGGCCCTCTCGAGCACCGCGACGTGCTTCTGCACGGCCGTGAGGCTCATGTCGTACTTCCGGGCGAGTGCTGAGACGGAGGACTCGCCGGCCAGCACGCGCCGCAGGATGTCCCGGCGCGTGCGGTCCGACAGGGCGTGGAACCAGGCGTCCGCCCGGTCCTCCTCGGTCTCGTGCACGCCCCCAACTTACAACCGAAGGGTTGTAGGTTGTCAAGGGGTCGAGGTGACGCAGGTCATGCTCGCGGAGTAGGTTGGGGTCATGGACTTCACCGGGAAGATCGTCGTCGGGCATGACGACTCCGAGGCCTCGAGGATCGCCGTGCGCTACGCGGCCCGTCTGGCGCGGGACGCCGGGCGGGAGCTGCGGATCGTCCACGCCTGGATCTGGCCGCTGCTGGGCAAGAACGTCGACCCCGTCGACGGCGTCGCCGGCAGCGGGCTGCGCAACCAGGCCCTCGGGCTGCTCTCCGACGCCGCGGACCTCGCCCGCGAGACCGCGCCCGGCGTCGAGGTCGGCACCTCGCTGGTGACCGGCCACGCCCGGGTCGTGCTCGGCGAGGCCTCCCGCACCGCCCGCCTGCTGGTGGTCGGCCACCGCGGGCTCGGCGGCTTCTTCGGCATGCTGCTGGGCTCGGTCAGCCTGGGCCTGGTCACCCACTCCGGCTGCCCCGTGCTCGTGGTGCGCTCCGAGGAGGAGCCCGACGGCCCCGTCCTGGTGGGCGTCGACGGATCCGACGCCGGCCTCGGCGCCGTCTCCTCCGGGGTGCGCCTGGCGCGGATCCGCAGGGCGCCGCTGCGCATCGTCCACGTCCAGCGCGTGGTCGACGGCCACGCCGCCGTGAGCGAGGACGCCGCCCGCGCCATCGTCGAGACCGCGCTCGCCCAGGCGCGCGAGGAGCTCGGCGCGGACTCCGGGGTGGAGGTCACCGGCGAGGTCCTCGAGGACCGCACCGTGCCGCGGGGGCTGCTCGCGGCCGCGGAGAGCGCCCGCATCATCGTCGTCGGCCACCACGGCGAGGGCCGCCGCCGCTTCGGCTCGACCGCCCACGCGATCATGCACCACGCCCCCGGCAACGCCGCGATCTGCCGGCACGACCACGTCCCCGTCGATTCCGACGAGAAGCCCGAGATCGTCGACGAGAGCTGAGCGCGGCTATACTCGCGCCGAGCACGGGAGTCCAGTGAGCTGGGCTGAGAGGGAGTTCTCCAACTCCGACCGTAGAACCTGATCCGGATCATGCCGGCGCAGGGAGCTTCGCCGGACGACCGCCGTCCGCGCCCGTGCCATCGCCCGGGAAGAACCCCTGACATGGCAGCTCATCGCCCCACCGCGCGCCTCACCCTGCGCGACATCGTCGTCATCGTCGTGCTCGGCGTCGTCTTCGGATTCCTGTACTGGGTCTTCGTGCAGGCCTGGACGGCGCTGTCGATCCTCATGGGCCCGCTCGGCGACCTCACCGGCAACCTGCTCATCGGCTGCTGGCTGCTGGTCGCGCCGATCGCCCTCGCGATCCTCCGCAAGCCCTTCGTGGGCGTGATCGCGGAGCTGCTCGCCGCCGCCGTGGAGGTCGTCTTCCTCGGCAGCCCCGCCGGGCCCCTGCTGCTGATCACCGGCCTCATCCAGGGCATCGGCTCGGAGATCCCCTTCGCCCTGACCCGCTACCGCCGCTACGGCGCGGCCGTCTTCCTCGCCTCCGGCCTGTGCGGGGCGGGCCTCGTGTTCTTCTGGTCCGCCGTCCGCTTCGGCTGGCTGGGCCAGGACATCCTCCCGCTGCGCCTGACCCTCCAGCTGCTCAGCGGCGCCCTGCTGGGCGGCCTGCTGGCGCGGGGCATCGTCCGCGCCCTCGAGCGCACCGGCGTGCTGGCGAACCTGCGCCCCGCCGTCGCCGCGGACGAGCTCGTGCGCCGATGATCCGCGCCGAGGAGCTCGAGATCGTCCTGCCCGGCGGCGGGGGCGTCGGCCCCTGGAGCGGCAGCATCGGCCCCGGCGAGCACGTGCTCGTGCTCGGCCCCAGCGGCGCGGGGAAGTCCACCCTGCTGCGGGCGCTGGCCGGCGCCGTCCCGCAGCACGTGCACGGCCGCGTCGAGGGCGCCCTGTCCATCGACGGCATCGACCCGATCCGCGCGGGCGTGGCCGCGACCTCGGACCGCGTCGGCTTCGTGGGGCAGGACCCGGTCGCCGGCGTGTGCCTCTCGCGGGTCGCCGACGAGGTCGCCCTGCCGCTGGAGAACCGCCGGTGGCGGCCCGCGGACATCGGCCCCCGCGTCGCGGAGGTGCTCGCGCAGGTCGGCGCCGCGCACCTGCAGGAGCGGGAGACCGCCGAGCTCTCCGGCGGGGAGCTGCAGCGCGTGGCCCTCGCCGCCGCCCTCGCGGCTCGCCCCGCGGTGCTCCTGCTCGACGAGCCGACCGCCATGCTCGACGCCGCCGGGGTCGCGGCGGTGCGCCGCGCCGTCCAGGGCCTCCCGGCCGAGGTCGCCGTGATCCTCGTGGAGCACCGGCTCGACGACTGGGCGGGGGAGCGCGGCCTGGCCGGCCTCCCGCCGCGCACCATCGCCCTGGACGAGCGGGGCCGCGTGCTGGAGGACGGCCCCACCGCCGCGGTGCTCGCCCGGCACGGCCCGCGCCTGGCCGCGCAGGGCTGCTGGCTCCCCCGGGAGGTGCCCCTGGGGCCCGCGCGGATGACGGTGCGCGACCTCCATGTGTCCCGCGGCGGCCGGCCGGTGCTGCGCGGCCTGGAGCTGGACCTCCACGGCGGGGAGATGGTCGCGATCATGGGGGCGAACGGCGCCGGCAAGTCCACGCTCCTGGAGTCCCTCGCCTCCCGCTCCCCGCGGCCCGGCCTCGTCCTCCAGAACCCGGAGGACCAGTTCGTCGCCGCCACCGTGCGGGCCGAGCTCGCCGAGGGCCTGCCCGTCGGCGCGGCCGATCGCGTCGAGGCGATGCTCGCGCGGATCGGACTGGCCGAGCACGCCGAGGCCAGCCCCTACCGGCTCTCCGGCGGGCAGAAGCGGCTGCTCTCGATCGGGGCCATGCTGCTGCACGGCCGGGAGGTCCTGCTGGCCGACGAGCCCGGGTACGGCCTGGACCGTGCGGCCGCCGTGCGGACCATGCGGCTGCTGCGCGACGCCGCCGACGACGGGGCCGCCGTCCTCCTGACCAGCCACGACGCTCGGACGGCGCATCGCTGGGCGGACCGGGTGCTCCGCCTGGAGGACGGGGTGCTGCGATGAGGCCCGCCTACCTCGCGCGCCGCAACCCGACGGTGCTGCTGGGGCTGGTGCTGGCCACCAGCGTGGTCACCCTGTTCCTGCACGACGTGCCGCGGCTGGGCGTCCTGTACGCGCTGCTGCTGCTGGCCGCCCTCGCCGGCGCCCGCTTCCCTCCGGGACGCCTGGCGCTCGCCCAGATCCCGTTCGTGCTGTTCGCGGCCGGGATCGTGGTGGTCAACGCGCTCACGCGCCCCGCCCCGGAGGGGCTGATCATCGGCGTGGCGCTGGGCCTGCGGGCCCTGGCCATCGGCACCGCCTCGCTGATCCTCGCGCGGGCCGCGGAGCCGCGCGCCCTCATGGTCTCCCTGGTCCAGCATGCGCGGCTGAGCCCTCGCATCGCCTATGCGCTGATGGCCGGGCACCGCATGCTCGAGCAGCTGCCGGGGCGCTGGCGGACCATCACCCGGGCGCATCTCGTGCGGTCGGGGCGGGAGAGGCTGTCCCCGCGCCAGCTGGGCCGCTGCGCCTTCGCGCTGCTGGTCGGCTCGCTGCGCTCCGGGGAGCGGCTGGCCTTCGCCCTGGAGTCCCGGGGCCTGACCGACGGGCCCCGCACCGTCTGGCGGCCGGTGCCCCTGGGGCGCGGCGACGCCCTGCTGGTCGCCGTCTGCGCCCTCGTGGTCGCCGCGGTCGTGGCGGTCCCGGCCTGATCAGGACCCGGTCGCGGGCGGGGTCTCGCCCGCGAGGATCCGGTACATCCGGGCCCGCGCGCTCTCGAGGATCTCGGCGGCCTCGGCGATCTGCGCCTCGCTGCCGGCCCGGCCCACCTCGCGGACCGCGCCGCGCAGCTCGAACATCAGCGAGCGCAGATCGACGCGCTCCTCGTCGGAGTGCGGGTCCTGCCCCGGGAACGGGTTCGACCACGAGGAGGAGCTCTCCTCGACGTGGCGGCGGCCCGCGTCGGTCAGGCTCGCGAGCTTGCGCCCGCCCTCCTTCTCGGTGGCGACCAGGCCCTCGTCCTCCAGCAGGCTGAGGGTCGGGTAGATGGCGCCGGGGCTGGGGCTCCAGCGCCCTCCGGTGCGCTCGGCGATGGTCTGCATGAGCTGGTAGCCGTGCATCGGCTCCTCCTGCAGGAGCAGCAGCACCGCGGTGCGCACGTCCCCGCGGGGCGCGCGATGCGGACCGCCGCCGCGCCCGCGGCCGCCGCCGCGGCGCGGGCCGCGCTCGCCGTCCGGTCCGGGGCCGAAGTCCGGCCCGAAGCCCGGCCCGAAGCCCCGGCCGCCGCGGCCTCCGCGGGGCCCGCGGCCGACGCGCGGCCCCTCGCCCGGGAGCTCCCTGCCCCAGTCCTCGTCGTGATGCCGGCGCCCGCGGTCGGGGCGCTCGTGGTGGTCATGATGGGTATGCATGATCGTATCCTTTCATATCGCGTAGCATCACGATATATCGCTAACTCGCGGGACGCAAGGGGTGCCCCGCCGCGACCTCCCGCCCGCCCCGCGGCGAGTGCCGCCTCACGAACCGGATCCGGGCCGATCTGGCTCGTGAGGCGGCACTCGCCGCCGGGGGAGGGGGAGGTCGGACGGCGGGCTCAGGCCCCGGCGCGCTCGGCGAGCTGGCGCTTGATGCGGCCCAGCATGCCGGCCATGCCCCGCAGGCGCAGGGGGCTGACGACCTCGGCGAGGCCCAGCTGCTCGGTGACGTCGGCGGGGACGTCGAGCACCTCGCCCACGGTGAGGCCCTCGAGGCCCTCGGCGAGGATCCCGGCGAAGCCCCGGGTGGTCGGCGCCTCCGGCGGGGCGGAGAAGAACAGGTGGGCGGTGGCCTCCCGGCCGGTGCCCTCCACCTCGGTGACCAGGAAGATCGGCGACTGGCACTCCGGCACGGGCTCGAGCAGCTCGGGGTGCTCGGCGTACCGCTCGGGCAGCGCCGGCAGTCCCTCGGAGAACTCCAGCAGCAGCTGCAGCCGGTCGCGGCCGCCGAGCGCCTGGAAGTCGTCGACGATCTCCGCGAAGGCCGCGGGCAGCGGGGCGGGAGCGCTCATCGGGCCGGGGCCTCGCCGGGCTCCTCGCCGACGGCGATCGGCAGGCGCACGGCGTTGCCCCACTCGGTCCAGGAGCCGTCGTAGTTGCGCACGTCCTCGAACCCCAGCAGGTAGCGCAGCACGAACCAGGTGTGGCTCGAGCGCTCGCCGATGCGGCAGTAGGCGATCACCGGGGCGGAGGCGTCGAAGCCCTGCTCGGCGAGGTAGATCGCCTCGAGCTCCTCGCGGCCCTTGAAGCGGCCGTCCTCGGCGGCGGCGCGGGCCCACGGCACGGAATGCGCGGTGGGGATGTGCCCGCCGCGCACGGTGCCCTCCTGCGGGTAGTCGGGCATGTGGGTGCGCTCGCCGGTGTACTCCTGCGGGGAGCGCACGTCGACCAGCTGCCCGCCGAGGAAGTCGAGGACCTGCTCGCGGTAGGCGCGGATCGGGGCGTCCTCGCGGGGGACCACCGGGTAGTCGGCGGCGGCGGGCTCCGGGGCGTCCTTCGTCATCGGCCGGCCCTCGGCCTGCCAGGCAGCGCGGCCGCCGTCGAGCAGGCGCACGTCGGGGTGGCCGAACAGCTCGAACACCCACAGGGCGTAGGCGGCCCACCAGTTCGACTTGTCGCCGTAGACGACGATGGTCGTGTCCCGGGAGATGCCGCTGCGGCCCATGAGCGCGGCGAAGCCCTCCCCGTCGACGTAGTCGCGGGTGACGGGGTCGTTGAGGTCGAGGTGCCAGTCGATCTTCACGGCGCCGGGGATGTGGCCCGTCTCGTACAGCAGCACGTCCTCGTCGGACTCGACGACCACGAGGCCCTCGGTGCCCAGGTTCTCGGCCAGCCAGGCGGTGGTGACGAGCTTCTCCGGATGCGCGTACTGCTGCAGGGACGGTGCGGGATCGAGGGGGACGCTCATAGGTGCTCCTTGGGTCGAAGGCCGATGCTCCCAGTGTGTCACTGCTCGCGGCGCCGTGGCTGTCGGGGTGTTCACACGGCGAAGTCGGCGAAGGCCGCACGGATCCGCGCGGCCCCGGCGCCGTCGGCCAGCAGCGCCTGCAGCAGCAGCCGCGCCTTGTGCGCCGGCAGCAGACCGGCCATGGTCGCGCCCGCGGCGAGGAGGTCCACCTCGCTGCCGGGGTAGGAGTAGTGGCGGTCCGAGGTGCCGCCGCGCGGGGTCCGCGTCGCGACCACCACGGCGGTGCCGGCGGCGACCAGCGCCCGCACCCGGTCCATGGCCGAGGCGGGCACATGGCCCATGCCCGAGCCCACCAGCACGAGGCCCGCGAGCGCGCCGGCGGGGACGGCGTCCAGCAGCGCGGCGTCGTCCCCGATGCCCAGCGCCAGCACGGGCACGGCCGGCAGCTCCCGCGGCAGGTCCCCGCCGATGAGGGCGGCCCGGCCCAGCGGCCGATGCAGCAGGTGGAGGTCCCGTTCGGCGACCACGGCCAGCGGCCCGGACGGCTCCGAGCCGAAGGCGCCGATGGAGCGGGAGGACAGCTTGGAGACGCGGTCGGCGCCATGGGCCTGGGCATCCATGACCACCAGCACGCCCAGCGCCCGGGCGGCGGGGGCGACGGCCGCCCGCACGGCGTCGCGCAGGTTGGCGGGGCCGTCGGCCCCCGGGGCGTTCGCGGCCCGCATCGCCCCGGTGAGCACCAGGGGCTGGGGGCGGTCCCAGTAGCGCTCCAGCAGGAAGGCCGACTCCTCCAGGGTGTCCGTGCCGTGGCTGAGGACGACGCCCGTGGCACCGGCGTCGACCGCCGCCCGGGCGAGATCCAGGGCCTCGCGCAGGTGGGCGGGCCGGATCGACGGGGAGCCGATGTTCGCGACCTCGTGGTGGTCGACCGCCACCCCGTCGACGACGATGCCGGTGACGGCGGCGTGCCCGTCGGTGCCCGGCGCGGCGCCGGATCCGGCCGGGTCCTGGGACATGAAGATGGTGCCGCCCAGGGACAGGACGGCCACGCGCAGCGGGCTCATCCGTTCACTGTATCCGGCGCAGACGGACCACGACCTCCTCGTGCTCCGTGTGCGGGAACATGTCCACCAGGCGCCCGGCGACGATGCGCAGCGCGGGCATGGCGGCGAGGTCGCGGGCCAGGGTGGCGGGGTTGCAGCTGGAGTAGATCACGTCGCGCACGCCGGAGGTCTCGAGGAACCCGGCGAGGTCGGGGCCGATGCCGCGGCGCGGAGGGTTCACGATCACCGCATCGGGCGGCCCGATGCGCCGCGCCTCGGAGATCGCCCAGGCGGTCGCATCGGCCGCATGGAAGGTCGCAGCGAGGCCGGCGGCCGCGGCCGCCTCGCGGGCCGCCTCGATGGCCTGGGCCGACAGCTCCACCCCGGTGACCTCGCTCGACCGGGCGCAGTGGAGGGCGAAGCCGCCGATCCCGCAGTACAGGTCCCACAGCGTCGCCGGGGCGATCTCGTCGACCCAGTCCGCGACCTGGCGGTACAGGGCGCCGGCGACCTCGGTGTTGGTCTGCAGGAAGGACTGCGGGCGCACCCGCAGGGTGACGTCGCCGGTGGGCATCGCCAGGGCGTCGTCCCCGGCCAGGTGCACCTCCTCGGCGCCCTCCAGGACGGCCTTGTGCTCGGGGTGGATGTTCGCGCTGACCACCCGCAGCCGCGGGGCGGCCGCGAGCAGGGCCGGCAGGTGCTCGCGGATCCGTCCGAGCGGGCCGGGGCTGCGCAGCACCAGGCGCAGCATCAGCTCGCCGTCCGGGGAGACGGTCACCAGCACGTGCTTGAGCTCCCCGCGCCGGCGGGCCACGTCGTACGGCGGGACCTGGGCCCGGCGGATCAGCCGCCGGACCTGCTCGAGGAGCTCCTCGACGCTCGGCGGGTACAGCGGGCAGTCCACCAGGTCGACGCCGGTGGCGATGCCGAGGACCGGGTCCTGCGCGGTGCCGGTGACGACCATCTTCGCCTTCGCCCGGAAGCCGGCGTCGGCGCTGAGGATCGGCGCGTCCCACACCGTCCCCGGGGCGAGGAACGGCGCCAGCAGCGCCTCGATGCGCTCGCGCGAGGTCGCCACCTGACGCGCCCGCGGCATGCCCAGCAGGGTGCAGGAGCGGCAGGTGCCCGCGTCGAAGTGGTGGCAGCGCACCGGGGAAGTCTACGGGCGCCGGGACGGTAGGGTCCGGGGCATGGACGCGGTGCTCGGGGCTGGGCTGCTGGGACTCCTCATCGGGGCGGCGGCAGGGCTGCTGCTGGGCCGTGCGCGCCGTCCGGCGGCGGCCGCGCCGCCTCCGGCCGTCGCGGCCGACCGCGCCGTCGTGCGGATGCTCTCCCATGAGATCCGCACCCCGCTGGCCCTCGTCCGCGGCGCCGGCGAGCTGCTCGCCGAGGAGAGCCCCGGACCGCTCAACCGCCGCCAGCGCTCCTTCGTCGCGACGATCGTGGACAACACGACGCTCGTGATCGGGATGGCGGAGGGGTTCCTGCTCGAGGCCCGGTGGGACGCCGGCACCCCGGCCCTGGACTGCACGGCGGTCGACGTGCGTGCCCTCGCGCGCGAGACCGTGCTCGAGCTGCGACGCATCCGCCGCCGCCCGGTGGAGCTCGACAGCCGCGGCGGGCCGCTCGTCCTCGAGGTCGATGCGGGGATGATCCGGCAGGTCCTGTGGAACCTCTTGGGCAACGCGATCCGCCATGCCGGCCCGGAGGCGCGCGTGTCCGTGCGCGTGGACGAGACCGTCGAGGGAGCGGTCATCGAGGTCGCCGACGACGGCGCCGGCATGGACGAGCAGGCCCGCGACGCCCTGTTCGCCCCCGGCGGCAGCGGCCACCCCGAGGGGACCGGGATCGGCATGGACGTCATCACGCGGATCGTCGACGCCCACGGGGGCCGCATCGTCGTGGACACCCTGAGCCGCCGCGGGACCCGCATCATGGTGGTGCTGCCCTGGCCCGCGCCGGGCGGGGAGGAGGGCTGAGATGGCGGAGCCGAGCCCGCGCATCCTCGTCGTCGACGACGAGGAGCAGATGACCGCGATCATCTCCTTCGCCCTGGAGACGCAGGGCCTGCGGACCGTGATCGCCCGGGACGCCGCCGCGGCGCGCGCGGTGCTCGCCGGCGGCGACGTCGACCTCGTGGTGCTCGACGTGATGATGCCGGGGGAGAGCGGCATCGAGCTGTGCCGCAGCCTGCGCGACGCCTCCGAGCTGCCGGTCATCCTGCTGACGGCGCTCGGCGAGGTCGACGACCGCGTGGCCGGGCTCAGCGCCGGGGCCGACGACTACCTCACCAAGCCCTTCAGCCCCCGGGAGCTGGCCCTGCGCGTCACGGCCGTGCTGCGGCGCACCGCCGCCGTCCCCGGCGGCCGCGGGGCGCTGCGCTGCGGGGCGCTGCGCGTGGACCGGGACGCGGGGAGCGCCAGCTGGGACGGGGCCCCGATCCAGCTGCCGGAGACCGAGCTGCGGCTGCTGGCCCGACTCGCCCAGGAGGCCGGGCGGCCCGTGCCGCTGCGCTCCCTGCTGCGCGACGTGTGGGGGACCGCGAGCGCCGAGGGCGGGCGCGACATGGTCAAGTCGATGGTGTACCGGCTGCGCCAGCAGATGCGCTCCCAGGGCGCGCCCGAGGACCTCATCGAGGCGGTCCGCGGCCAGGGGTACCGGCTGCGGGTCCTGTCCGCCGAGCATCGTCACCGAACGTCACCGTCCGACACCCCGCGGTCACCGGGCCGTTGACAGGGTGGCATCGTCCCTCCCCGACGATGAAGGAGAACGATGTCCGCCCCGACGAAGCCGGCTGCGACGACGCGCCGCGGGTTCCTCGCCGCCCCGCCCCCTGCCCCCCGCCTCAGCGACGAGGAGGTCCGCCGGGTCTACCCCCGCCGCCGCTTCGGCGTGTTCATGGGGATCTTCATCGGCTACGCCGGGTTCTACCTGATCCGCAACAACGTCTCCCTGGTCGCGCCCCTGCTCATGGAGGACACGGGCATCGACGAGCTCGGCATCGGCCTGATCGCCAACGCCGTCCTGTTCGCCTACGGGCTCTCCAAGTTCTTCATGGCCACGGTCTCGGACCGCTCCAACGCCCGCTACTTCCTGCCGCTGGGCCTGGCCCTCAGCGCGCTGGTGAACCTGTTCGTCGCGACCGTCCCGTGGGTCTCCGGCTCGATCGCCGTCTTCGCGACGGTCATGTTCGTCAACGGCTGGTTCCAGGGGATGGGCTGGCCGGCGTCCGGTCGCACCCTGGTGCACTGGTTCTCCACGAACGAGCGCGGCTGGAAGACCTCCCTGTGGAACACCGCCCACAACGTCGGCGCCGCCGGCCTCGGCGTCGCCGCCGCGGCGGCCCTGAGCTGGACGGCGGACGACTGGCGCGCCGCGTTCTGGTTCCCGTCCGTGATCGCCCTGGGCGTGGCCGCCGTCGCCTTCTGGCTGATGCGCGACACCCCCGAGTCCGAGGGCCTGCCGCCCATCGAGGAGTACCGCGACGATCCGGCGAAGGTGTCGATCCAGGCGGACGGCGACGAGAAGCCGTCCATGTGGCGCTTCGTGCGCACGCACGTCCTGACCAACCGCGTGATCGTGCTGCTCGCGGTCGCCAACGTCTTCGTCTACGCCCTGCGCTACGGCGTGCTGAACTGGGTCACGGTGTACCTCGCCGACGTCCGCGGCGCCGAGATCGGCGACGGGATCACCGGCTTCGTCACCTTCGAGCTCGCCGGCATCCTCGGCACCCTCGCCTGCGGCTGGATCTCCGACCGGATCTTCCGCGGCTACCGCTCCGGCACCGGGATGCTGTTCATGGCGCTGGTCGCCGTGGCGCTGATGGCCTACTGGCTGCTGCCGCTGAGCGCCCCGATCTGGGTCTCGATCGTGCTGGTCGCCGTGATCGGCGGTCTCATCTACGGGCCGGTCATGCTCATCGGCCTGCAGGCGATCGACCTCTCCCCGCGCGAGGTCGCCGGGACCGCGGCGGGGTTCACGGGACTGTTCGGCTACCTGCTGGGCGCGACCCTCGCATCCTCCGGCGTCGGCCTCATGGTCCGCTACCTCGGCTGGGACGTCGCCTTCGCGGTGCTGACCGCCTGCGCCCTCGGCGTCGTCGCGATCATGGCGGTCATCGGCCGCGAGGAGAAGAAGCTCATGCGGCGGGCGCACTCCTGACGCGCCGCTATCGTGCAGGGTCATGAGGATCCTCCGCCGATGCGCCGCCCTCGCGGCGCTGGGGGCCGTGCTGCTCGCGACCGCGGGCTGTGCGGCCCCCGCGGCATCGGCGTCCGTGACCGTGCTGTGCTCGAACGACGCCGCCATCTGCAGCGCCTGGGCGGAGGACTTCGCGCAGGAGACCGGCATCGCCGTGACCATGGACCGTCTGCCCACCTCGGAGGCCCTCGAGAGGATCCGCCGCGGCGAGGGGCTGCCCGAGTACGACGTCTGGCACGGCGGCGGCTCCGAGATGTACGTCGCCGCGGCGCAGGAAGGGCTGCTCGCCCCCTACCTGCCCCCGCGGACCGAGGGGATCCCCGCGCAGGTGCGCGACCCCCGGGGCCGATGGACCGGCGTGTACGTGTCCTTCCTGGGCCTGTGCGTGGACGCCGGTCGCCTCGACGAGGTCGGCGCCGAGGTGCCCCGCAGCTGGGACGACCTGCTGGACCCGGCGCTCGCCGGGTGGGTCAGCGCCTCCTCTCCCCGCACCTCCGGGACCGCGTACACGACGATGCTCGTGCAGCGGGACCGCCTCGGCGAGGAGGAGGGGCTGGGGTACCTCGCGCAGCTGTACCCGCAGATCCCGCAGTTCACCCGGTCCGGCACGGCACCCGTCCAGGTCGTCGCCGAGGGGGAGGCGGCGGTCGGGATCAGCTTCGCGCCCTACTGCGATGCGGCCGCCGCCGCCGGCGCGCCGGTCACCACGATCCTCCCGCGGGACGGGACCGGCTACGAGGTCGGCGCGGTGGCCGTGCTCGCCGATGCCCCGCATCCCGCGGCGGCGCGCCGCTATGTCGACCGCGCGGTCTCCGAGGAGGGGCAGCGCTCCGGGGCGGCCTCCGGCATCCACCAGGTCCCCACGCAGCCGGGCCTGCCCGGGTCCTTCGACGAGGTGCGCGGGCAGCTGGGCGTCCCCGTGCTGACCTCCCCGCTGGAGGAGCGGGCCGGCCGCCGCGACGCCCTGCTGAACTGGTTCGCGGCCGAGGTCCCGGCGTGAGGGCGGCCCGCGGCGCCCTCGCCCTCGCCCTGCTCGCCTCCGCCGTGCTCGCCGTGGGCTGGCCGCTGCTGCGCATCCTCGCCGAGGCGCTGGTCGCGCTGCACGCCGGGCTCCCGCCGGGCCTGGGCCGGACCGCCGCGATCTCCCTGGCCCTCTCCGGCGGCGCCACGCTGCTTGCCCTGCTCGGCGGGCTGGGCAGCGCGCTCACGGCCCGCTGCCTGCCGCCGCGGACGAGGCGGCTGCTGGATGCGGCACTGCTGTCGCTGCTGCTGATCCCGCCGTACACGGCGGCGGCCGCGGTCCTCGCCGTCGGCGGGCGCAGCGGGCTGCTGCATGATCTGCTGCCGCCGCTGCCGGGCGCGCCCGGGATGCTGCTGGCGCTCACGACCACGCTGCTGCCGTATCCGTATGCCGCGGCGCGCCTCGCCTGGCGCGGCGTGGACCCGCGACTGGTCGACGCGGTGCTGGTCCACGGCGGCGGCACGGGACGGGTGCTGCGCCTGGTGCTGCTGCCGCCGCTGCTGCGGCCCGTCGCGGCGGTCGCCGTGGTGATGCTCGTGACCGCGCTCGCGGATCCCTCCGTCCCCGCCGTCCTGCGCGGCCGCGTCCCCACCCTCGCCCACACGGCCTATCTCGAGGTGATGGCCTGGGGCGACGAGGGCACCGCGGCCCTGGTCGCCGTCCTGCTCGCCCTGCCGGTGCTGCCCCTGCTGCTCCTGCTGGCGCGCACGGGCAGCCCGCTCGCCGAGCCGTGGCGCGGTCACGGGGCGGGCCCGGCGCTGGCGCTCCCGCCCTCGCCGATCCTGCGCACGGCCCGGGCGGTCACCGTCCTCGTCCTCGCGGTGATCGCGGCGCTCCTGACGGCCGCGGCGGTGCGCTCGTCCCTCGCTCCCGGGGAGCTGCTGGGCCACGGCGCCGTCGCAGCGCTCGGATCGACCCTGCAGCACGCCCTGCTGGCCCTGCTGGTCGCCGTCCCGGCCGGTCTCGTGACGGCGGGGCTCGCCGCCCGCGGCGCACCGCGGCGGGCCGCGCTGCTGGACGGGCTGCAGCTGATGCTGCTCGTGCTCCCGGGCACGACCCTCGGCCTCGCCGTCTCCCTCGCCTACCGCCTGGGCACGCCGACCCCGGTGGGGACCCTGCCCCCGCTGGTGGGCGGGGCCTCGCTCGGCTCCGGCTCGATCGCGATCGTGCTGGTCCTCGCCGCCTCGACCGCTCCTCTGGTGCACGTCGCCGCCCGGGCCGGGCGTGCCCAGATCCCGCGCGGCGAGGCCGAGACGGCCGAGGTGCTCGGGGTGGGCCGGCGCCGCCGGCTGCTGCGGCTGGTCCTGCCCCAGGCGGCGCCCCTGGTCGCCGTCGTCGGCGCCGCGATCCTCGTGCGCATGATGGTCTCGGTGACCCCGGTCGCCCTGGTCGCCGCGCCCGATGCGCCGATGGTCCCCGCCCTCGCGCTGGACCTGCTGGACCGTGCCGCGCTCGCGCCCGTCTTCGTCCTCACGCTGCTGGTCGCGATCACGATCGCCGCCCTGGCCGGGGGCGCCGCCGCGGCCGGGAGGCTCCGGTGACCCCCGCCCTCGAGATCCTCGGCGCCCCCTGCGGCGACCTGCGGGTCGCCCCCGGGGAGCTGCTCGCCGTGATCGGCCCCTCCGGCGCCGGGAAGACCACGCTGCTGCGGGAGATCGCCGGGCTCGATCCGCTGCCGCAGGGTCGGGTGCTCCTGCACGGGCGGGACATGACCGCTGTGCCCGTGCACCGCCGCGGGGTCACGATGATGTTCGAGGTGCCGGCGCTGTTCGCCCAGCTCGACGTCGCCGAGAACGTCGCCCTGGCGCTCCCGGCCGCCCGCGGGACCCTGGCCCGGGATCAGCTGGAGACGGCGCTGACCGCCCTGGACCTGCATCATCTCGCCCGGCGGCGCCCGCAGGAGCTCTCGGCCGGGCAGCGCCAGCGCGTGGCCCTCGCCCGGGCCCTGGTCAGCCGTCCCGAGGTGCTGCTCGTGGACGAGCCGCTGGCCCACGTCGACCCGGCGGCCCGGGTGTCGCTGCGCCGCGAGATTCTCCGCACCCACCGCAGGATGGGCACGGCGACCCTGTACGTCACCCATGACTGGGCGGAGGCGCTCGCCGTGGCGGACCGCCTCGCGGTGCTGCGCGAGGGGCGGTTCGTGCAGATCGGGGCACCGCGAGAGGTCTACCGGCGACCCCGCGACGCCTGGGTCGCCCAGCGCATCGGCGTGCCCAACCTGCTGCCCTGCCCCGTGCTGGGCACCGCCCCGGGGAGGATTCTCGTGCGCCCTCTCGGACGGGAGCTGTGGGTCCCGGCGGATCCGCGCCTCGCCGACGGCCGGGAGGAGGCGCTCGTGCTCGCGCACGCCCGGGCGCTCCGGGTCGTCGCCGGGCCCGATGCGCCGGCGGACGAGCTCGATCCCTCCTCGGGCAGGATCCTCGGCGGGAGCTTCGGCGGGGATCACATGGACTACGACGTCGAGACCGCCGCGGGGACCCTCGTCGTCCGGCGCACGCTCGGGCCCCGGGAGGAGCCCCTCGAGGTCGGGACCCCGGTCGGGGTCGAGCTCGTGGCGGACGCCGCGTGGGCCGTCGTCCGGGACTGAGCCGCCGTGACCGGCACGGAGGATCGTCCCGGGCCGGATTCGACCATCGTCGGTCGCGGCGGCGCGGCGCCGATGGGGACGATGGTGCCATGACCACCATCGCCCGGGCCCTGTTCCTGCTGCTGACCTCCGATGCCGGCAGATCGGAGCTCTCGGTGGGGCGGCGCGAGCCCCTGGCCGCGGGCGCGGTCACGGACCTCGTCCTGCTGCGCCGGGTCGAGCTCGAGGACGGGAAGGACCCGCGCGTGCGCGTGGTCGATGCCTCGCCGGTCGGGGACCCTGCGCTGGACCATGTGCTGGCCGGGCTCGGCGAGCTGGAGGGGAAGCGGCTGAGCGCGCTCGTGGGCCATCGGCGGCTGGACCCGACGGACCTGCTGGCGGAGCAGCTCGTGGCCGAGGGGGTGCTCGAGGAGCGCCGCGGCCTGTTCGGCGTGCGCGTCGTGCCGGTCGACGGGCACCAGGAGGAGGCGCTGCGCGCGCACCTGGCGGCCGCGGTGGGCGGCGAGGTGGAGCCGACGGCGGGGGACGCGGCGGTGCTCGGCGTGCTGCGGGCGCTGGACGTGGCGCATCGTCTGCTGCGGGACCATCTGCCGGGCGTGACCCGGCGCCAGCTGCGCGACCGGATCGACGAGATCAGCCAGGGCGTCCCCACCCTGGACGCGGTGCGGCGCTCCTACGACGCGATGCAGGCGGCGCTGGTCGCCACGATGATCGTGCCGATGGTGATCGCCGGCTCCTAGGCGGCGCGCAGGCCGGTGCCGTCGGCCTCCATGACGTAGAAGGTCTCGGTGTACTCGTCGCCCACGGAGAAGCGCACGAGCACCGGGCCGGTCCACTCGCCGTCCTCGGCGAGGTCGCGGGAGACGGAGAAGCTGACGTCGCCGGGATCCTCGAGCCCCTGCTCGGCGGCCGCCTGTCGGGCGGCGGGCCACAGCGTCTCCCAGGCGACGTCGCCCGCCGCGAACTGCTCCTGCGCGACGTCGGGCTGGATGAGGGTGGGGCCGGTGCGCTCGAGGTGCCCGCGGCGGTAGGTCCACTCGTCCGTGTTCACCTCTCCGGCCGCGACCGGCGCGTCGACGACGATCAGGTCCTCCATGATCACCACGTCCATCACGCGGTCGTGCCCGGCGCCCTCCTGCACGGCGCGCAGCGCCGCGTCGATCCCGTCGGGGCTGCGCAGATCCAGGTGGAGACGGCCCTCCGGCAGGGCGGCGAGGGTCTGCTCGACGGCGGCGCGCTGCGGGAGCAGCAGGAGCCCGGCGGTGAGGAGCATGACCAGCGTGAAGGCGAGCGCACGCAGCGGCCGGCCGCGCCGGGAGGTGCTGATCAGGGGCCTCATGCGGGTGCCGTCGGCCCGCAGGGGGCCGGGCTGCGGCAGGCGCAGGGGGATCGCCTCGGAGGCGGGCGGGACGTCCTGGACCGCCGCCGGGGGCACCTGGCCGTCGACGAACTGCAGGTCCGGCTCGCCCTCGAGCAGCAGCGCCACCGGACGCCGGATCCCGGGCTGGTGGGCGGGCATGTCGGTGAGCGGGACGATGTCCTGCAGCCGGGTGCGGAAGGCCGCGCCGTGGCGCGGCTGGACGGTCAGCTCGAGCACGCACACCGGCTGGTCGTTGATCCGGGTGCCCGTCTGCCGCAGGGCGTCGATGCGTGCGGTGCCGGTGCGCCCGGCGGCCAGGGCCGCCTGGACGAGCTCCGGCGGTGCCGCCGCGAGGCCGCCCGTCGTCCGGGCGATCGACAGGAGGACGCTGGTGAGGATCACGAGGATGAGGCCGATGGGCACGCCCCACCATCCCGCTCCGGGCGGGCCGACGAGGGCGGTCACCCCCGCGGCGAGGAGGAACCCGAGGCCGATCATCCGGAGCAGTCGCAGCACCCCGGGATCCTATCGGGGCGCGTGCGGGTCCTCGGGCCAGGCGTGCTTGGGGTAGCGCCCCCGCATCTCCTTGCGGACCTGCTGGTACGGGCCGGCCCAGAAGGAGGCGAGGTCGTCGGTCACCGCCAGGGGGCGCCGAGCGGGGGAGAGCAGGTGGAACAGCACCGGCACGCGGCCGTCGACCACCCGCGGGGCCACGTGTGCTCCCATCAGGTCCTGCAGCTTCACGGCGACGACGGGGCGTCCGTCGGCGTAGTCGATGCGGGCCGAGCGCCCTCCGGGCAGGGCGAGGCGCTCGGGGACCAGGGCGTCCAGGCGGGCCGCCTCCGGCCAGGGCAGCAGGCGCCGCAGGGCCGTGGTGACGTCGACCGCCTCGAGCCGGGGGCGGGCGGCGAGGTCCGGGCCCAGCCAGTCGTCCAGGCGCGCGAGCAGCGTCGCCTCGTCGACGGCGGGCCACGGGTCGCCGAGCTCGCGGTGCAGCAGCGCGAGCCGGGCCCGCAGCGAGCGGGCGGCATCGGACCAGGTCAGCACGTCCAGTCCGTCCTCGCGGAGCTTCGCGGCGATCGCCGGGGCCCGATCGGCGGCCGTCGCCGGCACCGGCGTGGAGGCGAGCACGATGGCGCCGAGGCTGCTCTCCTCCCGCGCGACCACCCGCCCCTGCGCGTCGATGCGGACGCTCCGGCGCCGCTGCAGGAGCCCGCCGGCGAGGTGCTCGGCCTCCTCCGCGGTGACCGGCGCGGCCAGGCGGATCACCGCGCCGGTGCCGTCGGCCGCGCGGCCCTCGGCCCGCTGCACCTCCCACACGGCGATCCAGGGGCGGCCGATCAGCGTGCTGCCCTCGGGCAGGGCGGCGCGGGTTCCGGAGGCCAGCAGGTAGCTGCGCGATCCCTCGGCGACGCGGCGCGCGAGGCGCTCGGGGCGGGCCAGGGCGAGCACGGTCCCCGCGCCGCCGCCGGCGGCATCGGCGGTGCTGCGCTCCCCGGCGATGCGGGTCAGGCGGTCCGTCTCGCGCCGCCACCGCTGCGTGCCGGGGGCGCGGCCGGCGCGCAGGTCGCGCAGGAGCCCCTCCAGGTCCGCGCCCTCGGCCCGATGGTCGTCGCTCACGGCGGCGACGACCTCCGCGGCCGCGCGCGGATCGCCGAGCGCGCGGGCGCCCTCGAGCAGGGCCCGCGCCTCCCGCACGCCCACCGGCATCGTCGCCACGCGCCGGCCCAGGGCCGTCGGCCGGTCATCGTCGCCGGTCAGCGCCATCTCTCGGAGGGCGGTCATGGCCTGCGCGATCGCCTCCGGCGGCGGAGCGTCCCAGAGGGCGAGGCCCCGGCCGCCCGGGGTGCCCCAGGCGGACAGCAGCAGCGCGGCATCGGTGAGGTCGGCGGTGGCGATCTCCGGCAGGGAGCGGGCGGGCATGCGCGCCTCGTCCGTCGGGGAGAAGGCGCGCACCGCCGTGCCGGGGCCCTGGCGGGCGGCGCGGCCGGCCCGCTGGACGATGCTCTCCCGGGAGGCGCTCACCGTCACCAGGCCCGCCATGTCCCGGCCGCGGTCGCGGCGCACCTCCCGGGACAGGCCGGCGTCGACGACCAGGCGCACGCCGGGGACCGTCAGGGAGCTCTCGGCCAGGGCGGTGGTCACGACGATGCGGGGCCCGTCGCCGGGGCCGCGGCCCGCGGTGGCCCGGTCCTGCTGGGCCGCGGGCAGGCGCCCGTGCAGGGGGAGGACCTCCGTGCCGGGGGTCCGTGCGCGCAGCCGGCGGGCCAGCTCGTCGACCTCGCGGGCGCCGGGCACGAACACCAGGGCATCGGCCCCATGGCGCGCATGGGCCTCGGCGGTGACATCGGCCAGGTGGTCGAGGAAGCCGCGGGTCACCCCGCGGGCGTCCAGCCGGGCCGGACCGGGGCGATGCTCCACCTCCAGCGGATGCAGCACGGAGGGGACGGCGACCGTGCGGGCCTGCAGCAGGCCGGCCACGGCGTCCGCGTCGAGCGTCGCGGACATCGCCACGACCAGCAGGTCCTCGCGCAGCTGGCGGACCTCGGCGAGCATGCCCAGCAGCAGGTCGGAGTCCAGGGAGCGCTCGTGGATCTCGTCGAGGACCACCGCGTCGACGCCGTCGAGCGTGGCATCGGCCAGCAGCCGCCGCAGCAGCACTCCCGGGGTGAGCATCTCCAGGCGGGTCTCCCGGCCCACCGCGCGCTGCCCGCGGACGGTGAACCCGACGGGACCGCCCAGCTCGCTGCCGTCCAGGGAGGCGACGCGGCGCGCCGCCGCGCGCACGGCGACGCGGCGGGGCTGGGTGACCAGGGTGCGACCGGCCACGAGGTTCGCGACCAGCGGCGGCACCACGGTGGTCTTGCCGGTGCCGGGCGGGGCGAGGACGACGACGGCCCCCTCCGCTGCGGCGTCGGTCAGCTCCGGCACGGCCCCGGCGACGGGCAGCCCCTCGCCGATCCGGGCGAGGTCGAAGCGATGGGCGCTCATCGGTCCAGGGGCCGCTGGTGGATCGCGGTGGTGCTCACGACCGGGCCCGAGGCGTAGGCGGCGGTCTCCCCGGTGGGCGCGTATCCGAGGCGCTCCCAGAAGGGTCCGGCCGCGGCAGCGTTCGCGGCGACGATGCCGATCCGCAGGGTGCGCACGTCGCCCCAGCTCCGGGCCAGCTCGAGGATCTCCTCGTGCATGCGCCGGCCGATGCCGCGGCCCCGTGCCTCGTCGCGGACGATGAGCAGGCCGATGTGCGCGACGTCCGGGCGCGGCCAGCCGTGCAGGACGTCCGCGACGGCGAGGAGCGTGCCGTCGGCCCCGTCCTCCAGGCCGATCCCGACCTTGCGGCCGGCCTCGAGCTCGGGCGGTCGCGCCGTGAGGATCTCGTGGGCGGCCCGAGGGGTCGGCGCGGCGCCGGTCACGCGGATGCTGTACCCGGGGGAGGAGTCGAGCAGCTGCTGGAGCGCGTCCTCGTCATGCGGGGATCGGGCATCGAGTCGGCGTGCGCGGAGCATCGGACCACGGTATCCCGCGGTGCTCAGGCCTGCCCGGCCGCCTCGGCCTCCGAGCGGAGGATGCAGAACTCGTTGCCCTCGGGATCGGCCAGCACGACCCAGCCGGTGCCGGGCCCGTGCTTCCCGCGCAGGTCCGCGACCTCGGTGGCGCCGAGCTCGAGCAGCCGGGCCAGCTCCTGATCCCGGGTGCCCGTGCGGGGGCGCAGGTCCAGGTGGAGGCGGTTCTTGATGGTCTTGGGCTCGGGCACCTCGATGAAGAGCAGCTGGTGGTGCGTCTGCGGGTCGCGGATCATGCACTCCTCGTGCCCGGGGAGGTTCGGGTCCTCGGGGATGTCTTCGTAGCCGAGCACGCCCCGCCAGAACTCGGAGAGCTCGTAGGCGCTGCGGCAGTCGATGGTCGTGTGGGACACGAAGCTCGTCATGGACCCACCGTAGAGTGCCGGTCATGAGCCCGCAGCTGGATTCTGTCGCCGTCCTGTCCGATGTCCACGGCAACCTCACCGCCTATCGCGCGGTGCTGGAGGACATCGCGCGCCGGGGCATCTCCACGGTGCTGAACCTCGGCGACGTGGCGGGCAAGGGGCCGCGCGGCTCCGAGGCCGTGGCCCTGACGCGGCAGCGCTGCCAGGTGACGGTGCGCGGCAACTGGGATGCCTTCCTCGACGGGCCCCGGGATCAGCTGCCGGAGGATGTCCGCTGGTGGCACGACGAGCTCACCGCGCAGGACCGTGCCTGGCTGGGGGCGCTGCCCGGGCACCACGACCTGCTGATCAGCGGGCGACGGGTGCGTCTGTTCCATGCCTCCTCGACGGACGAGTTCACCCGCGTGCACTACCACCACAGCCCCGAGCAGTTCCGGGACATGTTCCGGGCGACGCCGTTCACGGGGGACGGCCCGGTGCCGAGCGTGGTCGGCTACGGCGACATCCACGACACGTATGTCGAGGTCGAGGACGGGCTCACGCTGTTCAACGCCGGGAGCGTCGGCAATCCGCTGGACGAGCCGACCGCCGCCTACGCGATCCTCGAGGGCGAGCTGGGCGGGGCGGACCCTGCGCCGTTCTCCCTGTCCTTCGTGCGGGTGCCGTACGACGTCGAGGCGGAGATCGCGGTGGCCCGGGAGCTGGGGATGGCCGCGGCCGATGCCTATGCCATCGAGCTGCGCACCGCGATCTACCGGGGCCGTCATGCGGAGCTGGGGCTGAGCGTCGAGGGGACGGCCGCGACCGCGCGCTGAACCGCCGTCAGGGCCTGCGGTGGGTCGGCGGGGTGGGCGAGGGGGCCCGGACCTGGTAGGGGTTGGTCCATTCCACGGTGGTGCCGGTGGGGGTGGTGGGGTCGCCGTGGCGGATGGTGGTCCAGCGGCCTTCTTCTTTGGCGTGGTTGGCGCGGGTGTCGAGGCCTTGTCCGTTGTCGAGGGCTGTTCTTCCGCCGTCGCTGTGGCGGTCGATATGGTCGATCTCGCGGGTGGTGGCGTTGGAATAGGGTTCGCGGCTGATGTGGTCGCGGGTGATGATCAGATCGCGGAGGGTGGCGCGGAATGCGCGGGATGTCTTCTCGATGGCCATGATCTCGGTGCTGGCGGGGTGTTCCCAGATACGGCGCAGTTCGGCGCAGGCGACGGCATGCGCGGCGGCGGCCTCGCGCTGCCGGGTGGTCATGCGGCTGTTCTCGGGGCCGTTGTCGTAGGGCTGGCCGCTCAGGTGGGCGCGGATCGCGTGGGCGGGCACGGTCCCGTATCCGGAGAGCTGGGCGGGTTCGGTGTCGTCGTCGCGTCCCAGCAGGGCCCGGTCGGTGATGATGACGTTCACGCGGAGGGTGGGACCGTGGGCTCGGCGGGCGGGGCGCTGCAGCGTCGGGGGCTCGGTGAGGTCCGGGCCGCGGGCGGTGCCGAGCAGGCCGAACGCGCCCGCGTCGGTGACGGCCCGGTCGATGTTGCGGATCGCGTCGATGTCGATCGGGCCGGCGGCCGGGCCGGTGGTGTGCGTGAGCTCGGCGAGGGGCAGCGGGGTGTCGGTCTCGGGGAAGGTCTCGCCCTGCGAGGGGACTGTGTCCTGGTGGACGGTCTGGTCGTGGAGGCGGTTGACGGCTTCGAGGAGGGCGTCGGCGCGCAGGGCGCTGATGCCGAGCTGGCTGCCGTGGGCGCGGGCGGTCTCGGCGGTGGCCTGGATCGTCGCCTCGATCTGGGCGATGGCCAGGGCGGGCAGGTGGGCGTGGAGGACGCCCATCCCGTCGGCGGTCGCGCGGGTGGTGACGTGGCGGCGGGCGGCGGCGTTCTTCGCGCGGGCCACGGATTCCTCGCGGGGGGAGCGCTGCTGGAGGAGGTCGCGGACGAGGGCGGTGATCGCGCGGGTTCCCAGGCCGTCGAGGTCCTGGTAGCGGGTGTGGAGGGCCTCGTCGATGTCGCGGCAGCGGGCGGGGGTCTCGGCGTGCAGCGCCCCGGCGATCGCGGAGACGACCTCCTCGCTCAGCCGTGCGGTCTGCTGGGCGCGGCGGAGGTGGGGCATGGATTCGGCGATGCGGCGGGCCCGGGCCAGGGTGCGGGAGGTCTTGTGGGTGCTGGTGCGCTGGGCGAAGGCGATGGAGGGGATGATCCCGTCCTCGAGGTGGCGGCCCTGCTTGCCGAGGGCGGCGTTGTCCTCCCGGATCCGCCCGCTGGTCTCGACGAGGATCTCGTCCTCGCGGGCGCGGAGGCGGGTGCGGGTCCGGGCGAGGGCGGCGACCAGGGCCAGGGACTCCTCGGGGCTGTCCGGTGCGGTGTCGGCGAGGGCGGGCGCGACCGGCGCCGGCCCCGTGGCCGGGGGCGGGGCAGTGGTGGTGCCGGGGGCGGTGAGGGCGGAGCGGAGGTCCTCGGCGAGGTCGGCGAGGAGGGCCAGGCCGCGGGGGAGGTGGAGGAGGTCGGTGACGGCCCGGTCGATGCGGGCGACCTGCTCGAGGGCGGCCTCCTCGAGGGCGGCCTCCTCGCCCGGGGCGATCCAGCCGTCCGGGGTCCAGGTGCTCTCGCGCAGGAGCTGCTCGTCCATCCGGTCGTAGTCCGCGGGGGACGGCGGGTCGTCGTCCTGGATGATCACCGCGATATTCCCGGGGTCGATGCCGGCGGCAGGAAATGACGGGGAGATGGTTTCTCCGTCCCCGTTTCCTGGTCCTGCTCCGGCGTATCCCATGCCCCCTATTCTACGCGTCCGGCATGCCCGAGGGAAGGCTTTCCGGGCATCGGCCGGAAAATGTGGATATGTGCGTCGTGGGGAGGACCGGCGGGCCCTGGTCGTGATTATTGTGGATCGTTCGCGTCGATTGTCGGTGCCCTGTGCTCGGGGCGCAGGATCCGCCCCAGCTTCTCCGGGTTCGCGATCATCCGCACCGCGCGGATCCCGCCGTCGCCCACCTCGACGTGCAGCAGCTTGCGGCGCCCGCGCAGGGTCACGATCACGGCGCTCTCGCCGTTGACCACCGCCGGCTCCGCCGTCATCTCCCGGCCCTCCGCCCGGCTCGCCTCCGCGATGCCCACCAGGAACCGCGCCACGCGCTCGGGCCCGAACAGCGGGTTCCGGGCCGCCTGGACGACGCCGCCCCCATCGGCCCACAGCGTGACGTCATCGCTGAGCAGGGAGATCGTCCGCTCGACGTCGCCGTGCGCGACCGCGTCGACCAGCGCCGTCAGGGCAACGCCCACCCGGGCGCGGTCCGTGCGTGGGGGCCGGCCCACGTCCAGCCGTCGGCCGGCGCGGGAGACCATCTGCCGGGCGTTCGCGGGACTGGTGCCGAGGACCTCCGCGATCTGCGGATACGGCAGGTCCAGCGCGTGGCGCAGCACGTAGGCGGCGCGGTCCTCGGGGCGCAGCTGCTCCATGAGGTGCAGCATCCCGATCGAGGCGATGTCGCGGCGGGCGGCGGCGTCCTCGGGCAGGTCCTCCGCGGCGATCGGCTCCGGCAGCCACGGCCCGGGGTAGGTCTCGCGGCGGTGGGCGGCGGAGCGCAGCACGTCGATCGCCCGGCGGGTCACCACCTGGGTGAAGTAGGCGGGCCAGGAGCGCACCGCGGCGCGCTGCGGCGCGGAGAGGGAGGCGACCCGGGCGGCGGCCTCCGCGACGGCGTCCTCGGCATCGGCCCAGGAGCCGAGGATCCGGTAGGCGAGGGCCAGCAGCCCGCGCTGCTCCCGCGCCCAGATCTCCGGCCAGTCCTCGGCTCCCGGCTCGTGCACCGTCTCAGGCCTCCGGCTCCTTGCGGGTGGAGATCGCGAAGCGGTTCCACACGTTGATGGTGGCGATGGCGAGCACCAGCTCGCCGAGCATGGACGCATCGTAGTGCGCGGCCGCCTCGTCCCAGACCTCGTCGGGGACGCCGTCCTCGCCGAGCCGGGTCACGGAATCGGTCAGGCGCAGCGCCGCCCGCTGCGCCGCGTCGAAGTGCGGGGACTCGTGCCAGGCGGCGACGCCGAACAGCTTCGCCACCGGGATGCCGGCGGCGATGGCGTCGCGGGAGTGCATGTCGGTGCAGTACGAGCAGCCGTTGACGATCGAGGCGCGCAGCTTCACGATCTCGTACAGCTCCTGGGGGAGCGCCTGGCGGCAGTGCTTCTCCAGGCCCAGGACGGCGCGGAACCCGTCCGGGGCGACGGTGGCCATGTCGATGCGGGACATGAGGGACCTTCCTGCGAAGGGGCCGCCCGGTGCGGCCCTCGCCCCCTCCGACGAGACAGCCCGCCCGCCTGTGACAGCCGGGCCGGCGGATCCCGCTGTCAGTTCACCAGGTCGAACTCGACCTCGTCCGCGCAGATGCTGGTGACCGAGATCGTCCAGTCCTCGATCATGATCGTGTCGCCGACCGCGGCGGGCTCGATCGGCGCAGGGTCCCCGCCGTCGACGGCGGCGGTCAGCTCGGCCCGCCCCTGCGCATCCACGCCCGACAGGACGACGTCCAGGCCCGTCCCCGAGCGCTCGGGCAGGGCCGGGTCTGCGCTCTCGCCCAGAGCCGTGCGATGCATGCCCTCTCCCGTGCAGTCGTCCGTGAGCTCGACGGGCTGTGCGGGCGGGGTGACCGCGTAGCGGTGCGCGGCGGATTCGGGGGTCGCGCCGCCGCTGTCCGATGCAGATGCACCGCCGGCGTCCGATGCGCCCCCGGCGTCCGAGACCGCGGGAGGGGCCTCGGCGGCGGTCGGGACGGGGTCCTGCTGCGGGCCGCTGCAGGCGGCGAGGAGGATCAGGGCCAGGGCGGTTCCTGCCAGGGCGGTCTTGCTGTGCACGGGGTCACCGTACCGGAGGGGGCGGCCGATGCGGCACCATGGACGGGTGCCCGCCCCGACGCCCCCGCCCCGCCCCACCCCGCGCGTTCTGCGCGGGCGGACGGACCCTGCCCGGGCGGTGCGGCCGGTGGACTGGAGCGCGACGGGCCGCACGAGCCCGCCGCCGGAGCCGGAGCCGGAGCAGGAGCCCGTGCCGGCACCGGCACCGGCGCCGAAGCGTCGGGCCCGGACCGTCGAGCTGCCCCGCCCGGCGGCGCCGCCGCAGCCCGGCTACGCCGATCGGCCGCTGAGGGTGCGCGAGGAGATCCTGCGGGTGGTCGGCGCCGAGAATGTCACCCACGAGGAGATCGTCCACGCGGTCGCCGATCCGCAGGACGCCTGGACCGCCGACGGCGGGGTCAGCGACCACTTCCAGCGCGATGGGCTGACGGTGCAGGTGCGCCGTCTGGACAATGCGGTGATCGGCGTGTTCGCCACCCGGTACGCACTGTCGGTGCGGCCGGAGGAGTTCGAGCGCACCCCGGAGACGGCGCTGCCGACCTCCGGGCCCTCCGCGCGGCGAGGCCTGGGGACCCGCCATCCCACCACCCGCCGGGAGCTGCTGGCGCGGATGGAGGAGGCGGGCTTCGTGATCGCCTCCGGCTCGACCCACGGCCGGGTCAGCCATCCGGATCATCCGGGGCTGTTCGTGCCCATGGCCAGCACGCCCTCCGATGTGCGCTTCACCCGTCACGCGGTGGCGCAGATCCGTCGTGTGTTCGGGATAGACCTGCGTCGCTGAGGGTGAGGGAGGCGTGCCCGAGGGCGCGCAGCACCACCAGCAGCCGGGCGAAGGCGAGGGAGCCGACGACGGCGCGCATCACGATGACGTCGGGGGAGGGAGCCTCCTCCTGCGGTGCGCCGCCCGGGCGGCGGATGTCCTCGAGGTCCTCCGCCGCGATGCGGGCCATCGGCCGGGCATAGCGCAGCAGGGACTCGGGGGAGACGGGGATCTCCATCGACCGCATCTCGCGCAGCAGCGCATCGAGCGCCGTCCGCGGGACGGTCGGGACGTCGGGCCAGCCGAGCTCGGCCAGCAGCGGGGCGATGCGCGGGTCCTCGTCCTGCGGGACCTCGTCGCGCAGGGACTGCGCGGGGACCCGCAGGGCGAGCGCCTGGGCGATCTCGAGCGCGGCGATGATCGGGCGGTCGGGGTCGTCCAGCACCGCGCACAGGGCGCGGATCTCGGCGATGGAGCTGCCGGCGGCCTCGCGCAGCACCTGGATCAGGTCCAGGCGGTCGCGATGGCGCGGCCCGTAGTCGAAGCGGGTCGCGGTCAGGCGCTCCCCGGGAGGGAGCAGCCCCTCCCGGCGGTAGTACTTGATGCTCGCGACGCTGACGCCGCTGGTGCGCGAGAGCTCCTGGAGCAGCATCGTGTCCTCTCCGGGATAGTGCGAGGACCGCGCACTATCCTCATGGCGCGTCATGGATAGCGCGACTATCTTAAAGGCCATGGACGCCTTCATCCCGGTCATCGCCGTGCACGCGACCTGCGCGCTGTTCGTCATCGTGCTGGGTCCGCTGCAGATCCTGCGCCGTCGCCGCGACCGCGCGCACCGCGTGCTGGGCACCGCATGGGCGACGGCCATGGTGCTGACCTGCACCACGAGCTTCCTCATCGCCCCCGACGGCTTCTCGTGGCTGCACGGGCTGGCGATCTGGACCCTCGTGTGCCTCGTGATCGCGATCGTCGCGATCCGGCGCGGCGTCGTGCCCACGCACCGCGGGTTCATGGTGGGGTCCTACCTCGGCACCGCGATCGCCTTCGCCTTCGCGACGCTCGCGCCGGGCCGCGCGATCCCGCAGCTGCTGCGGGAGGATCCCGTCATCGCCCTGGTGACCCTCGCGGGGGTGATCGTCCTGGTCGCGGTGGGCAGCGCGCTGGTGATCCGGCGCGGCGCCCCGCCCGCGGAGGCGGCCCTCGCCGGCTGAGGGAGCGGACAGAAAAGTGCCCCGGCTCGTCCCCACGAGCCGGGGCCATCCCTTTCCCCCGCGTCCCGGTCAGCGGTTCCCGGCGTCCTCCTCAGTCGGCCGGGTTCCTCTCGGGAACGCGTTGAGACCAGATAACCCCATCCGGCGGGATTTTCACTGGGCGGAGTCTGCCAGCGCGCTGGGAGCCCGGCCCGCGTCGGTGCGGCGGTAGATCGCGGCCAGCAGCGCCCCGGAGAGGTTGTGCCAGATGGAGAACACCGCGCCGGGCAGCGCCGCCGCGGGGGAGAAGTACTGGGCGGCCAGCCCCGCCGCGAGCCCGGAGTTCTGCATGCCCACCTCGATGGAGACGGTGCGCGCGGAGCGGATCGGCTGCTTCAGGGCCCGGGCGATCCCGTAGCCCAGCAGGAACCCGAGCCCGTTGTGCAGGATCACGGCCAGCAGGACCAGCAGCCCCGCCGAGGCGATCAGCGCGGCGCTGTTGCCCACCACCGCGAAGACGACCACGGCGATCGCGGCCACGGAGATCCACGGCAGCGCCGGCAGGATCCGGTCGACGAAGCGCCCCAGCAGCAGGCGCACCACGAGGCCCAGGATCACCGGCACCAGCACGATCTTCACGATCGACAGCGCCATCGCCGCCCCGTCGACCGGCATGTACTGGCCGGCCAGCCACAGCGTCAGCACCGGGGTCAGCAGCGGCGCGAGGAGCGTGGAGATCGAGGTCATGGTGACCGAGAGCGCGGTGTCCGCCTTCGCGAGGTAGGCGATGACGTTGGAGGCCGTGCCGCCGGGGGCGCAGCCGACGAGGATCACGCCGGCGGCCAGCTCCGGCGGCAGCTGCAGCAGGACGCTCACGCCCAGGCCCACCAGCGGCATGATCACGTACTGGGCGATGACGCCCAGCAGGACGGGCAGCGGCCGGCGGGCCACGAGGGCGAAGTCCGGGAGGGTCAGGGTCAGGCCCATGCCGAACATGATCACCGCGAGCAGGGTGTTGACGTAGGGCAGCACGGAGACGGCGGGACCGGGCAGGGCGAAGCCGAGGCCGGCGCCGGCCAGGACCAGCAGGGGGAAGACCGTCACGGCCACCCGCGCGCTGCGGTCCTCGGGGGAGGGAGATGCTGTGGACATGCGCCGAGGGTACGCCGGTGAGACGCGGTGCTCGGCTGGTGAGACGGATTCTGGACGGGAGATGGGTGCGACCTGTGGCGATGGTGTGCAGGGGGACGAAAGTCCCTTGTCGGCATCGGCCGGGAGCGGAAGAGTGCGGGACATGAGCGCAGCGCAGGGTCATCGGGACGAGCAGCAGCGGGCCGCCCGCATCACGGCGATCGCGGGGACGCTGGTGATCCTCGCCTATGCGGTGACCTCCCTGCTGGAGATCTTCGTGCTCGGCCCGCTCGAGGGCGTCCCCGGCCGCTCCCTGGCGCAGATCCACGGCGACCTCGCGGCCGCCGGGGAGGCGCCGATGATGACCCTCCCGGCGATCGTGATGCTGACCGTCGGCGGCCTGGCGGCGGTCGCCGTGATGAGCGTGACCTTCGTGCATCGGCGCATGACCTGGCTGTCGGTCGCCCTCACGCACCTGGGGCTGCTGGTGCTGGGCGCCCCGGCCCTGGCGATGGCCTCCTTCGGCCCCGGCATGGCGCTGGCCGACACCTACGGATCCTCCGGCGCGGAGTTCCACACGGTGCTGACCGACCTCCTCTACGGGGTCAGCGGCGCCGCGCTGCTGGCGTTCCTCGTCCTGTGCGCCATCCTGACGCTGGACGCGCTGCGCTCCTCCTCCCCAGCCCCGGGTTCTCCCCGGCGGAGGGCCCTGCTGCGCTGAGCGTCGGCGGCCTCTGCCAGACTCGGGGCATGAGCACACCCGACGCCCTGCACGAGGAGGCCCTCGCCGCCCTGCGCGACCTCACCGGCCGGGAGGACGCCCGCTTCCACGACGGCCAGTTCGAGGCGATTTCCGCCCTGGTGGCGGACCGCCGCCGCGCCCTCGTCGTCCAGCGCACCGGCTGGGGGAAGTCCGCCGTCTACTTCCTCTCCGCCCTGCTGCAGCGCCGCCGCGGGCGCGGTCCGGCGCTGATCGTCTCCCCGCTGATCGCCCTGATGCGCGACCAGGTCGCCGCGGCGCAGCGCGCGGGAGTGCGGGCGGTCGCGATCTCCTCGGCGAACCCCACGCAGTGGCAGCAGATCGAGGAGGACCTCGCGGCCGATGCCGTCGACGTGCTCCTCGTCTCCCCGGAGCGCCTGGTCAACCCCCGCTTCCGGGAGCAGCAGCTGCCGCGGCTGATCGAGCGCCTGGGCCTGCTGGTGATCGACGAGGCCCACTGCATCTCCGACTGGGGCCACGACTTCCGCCCGGACTACCGGCGCATCCGCGACCTGGTGGCCGAGCTCGAGGACTCCGTGCCGGTGCTCGCGACCACGGCGACCGCCAACGAGCGCGTGGTCCAGGACGTCGTCGAGCAGATCGGCCGGCGCCGCGACGGCTCGCACGCCGACGTGCTCACGGTGCGCGGCCCGCTCACCCGCGACTCCCTGCGCCTGGGCGTGCTGTCCCTGCCGCAGGACCGCGACCGCCTCGCCTATCTCGCCGCCGTGCTGGACGAGCTGCCCGGCAGCGGCATCATCTACACCCTCACCGTCTCCGCCGCGGAGGACGTCGCCGCCCTGCTGGACGCCCCGGGCCGCGCGGTGAAGGCCTACACCGGCCGCACCGACCCGGACGCCCGCGTCGCCCTGGAGGCGGATCTCAAGGACAACCGGGTCAAGGCCCTCGCCGCCACCAGCGCGCTGGGCATGGGCTTCGACAAGCCCGACCTCTCCTTCGTCGTCCACCTCGGCGCGCCCTCCTCGCCGATCGCCTACTACCAGCAGGTGGGCCGTGCGGGCCGCGGCACCGACCGGGCCGACGTCCTCCTCCTGCCCGGGGCCGAGGACCCGCGCATCTGGGAGTACTTCGCGACCGCCTCCATGCCCCAGCAGGAGCGTGCCGAGGCCGTGCTGGCCGCGCTCGCCGCCTCGGACCGCCCGCTGTCCACCGCCGCCCTCGAGGCGCGCGTGGACCTGCGCCGCACCACCCTCGAGCTGCTCATGAAGGTCCTCGCCGTCGACGGCGCCGTCGAGCCCGCCCCGGGAGGCTGGCGCGCGACGGGGCGCCCCTGGGAGTACGACGCCGAGCGCTACGCCCGCATCGCCCAGGCCCGCCGCCACGAGCAGGACCAGATGCTCGCCTACGAGTCCGCGAGCACCTGCCGGATGGTCTTCCTCGCCCGGCAGCTCGACGACCGGGCCGCGACCCCCTGCGGCCGCTGCGACGTGTGCGCCGGGGCCTGGTTCCCGGCGCCCGGCGCCGTCACCGAGGCCCAGCGCGCCCGGGTCGGCACCGTGCTGGACCGGATCGGGGTGGACGTGGCCCCCCGCCTGCAGTGGCCCAGCGGTCTGGACCGCCTCCAGGTGCGCGGACCCTCGGGCGGCCCCGTCTCGGGGAAGATCCCCGCCGCAGAGCGCGCCGAGGAGGGCCGGGTCCTGGCCCGCATGTCCGACCTCGGCTGGGCGGGGCGGCTGCGCGAGCTGCTCGCCGCCGACGCCGAGGGCGTGCCGCTCGACACCGAGGTGCCGCGGGACGTCGGCGAGGGCGTCGTGAGAGTCCTCGCGGACTGGGACTGGGAGCAGCGGCCCGCGGCCGTGGTGCCGATCGCCTCGGTCTCGCGGCCGCGCCTGGTGTCCTCCCTCGCGGCGGGGATCGCCGGCATCGGCCGCATGGAGCTGCTGCCGCAGCTGTCGCTGCGGGAGACGGAGGGCCGGCCCCGCGCCGGGGGCAACAGCGCCTTCCGGGTCGCCGCGCTGTGGGACCGGTTCGAGGTCGGGCCGGAGCTGGCCGAGGCCCTCGCCCGGCTGGACGGCGCCCCGATCCTCCTGGTCGACGACGTGATCGACTCCCGCTGGACGATGACCGTGGCGGCGCGGCTGCTGCGCCGCGCCGGCTCCGGGCCGGTGCTGCCGCTGGCGATCGCCCAGGCGGGCTGACTCAGCGGCGCCGCGCCGGCATCGGCCACTCGTGCACGGGGGAGCCGGACCAGACCCCCTCGATGTACAGCCGGGTCATCTCCGCGAGAGCCTCGGGGCGGCTCGCGCCGTGCAGCTCGAGGGAGCCCACGGTGTCGATCTGCCAGCGGGCGCCGTTGCGTCCCGTGCGGGCGCGGCCCAGCAGCACCTCGCCGTAGCGGGCGGCGACCGCCGGATCGGCCCCGAGATCCTTCAGGCCGTCCATGGCCTGGGGGATCAGGTGGTCCACCAGCAGGTCCGCGACCCGCACCCGGCCGATCCGCGGCCAGCGGATCCGCGCCTCCAGGCCCCACCGGGAGCATGCCAGGAAGGCGTCGGAGGCCTGCTCGAAGCTCATCCGCGACCACAGCGGCCGCCGCTCGCCCAGCAGGGAGTGGACCAGCCCGTAGAAGAACGCCGCGTTCGCCGCCATGTCCAGGGACGTCGGCCCCGCCGGCAGCAGGCGGTTCTCCAGCCGCAGGTGCGGGGTGTCGGTGCCGGGATCGTAGATGGGCCGGTTCCAGCGCCAGACGGTGCCGTTGTGCAGCATCAGCTCGTGCAGGCGCGGGGCGGCCCCCTCGGTCAGCAGCGGCTCCTCGGCCATCGTCCGCGTCTCCGGGATCAGCGCCGGGAACATGCGCACGTTCTCCTCGAAGAGGTCGAACATCGAGGTGATCCAGCGCTCGCCGAACCACACGCGCGGGCGCACGCCCTGCTCGGCGTACTCCGGCGGGCGGGTGTCCAGGGACTGCACGAACGCCGGGATGCGGGTCTCGTGCCACAGCCGCTTCCCCAGCAGGAAGGGGGCGTTCGCCCCGAGGGCGACCTGAGGTCCGGCGATCGCCTGCGCGGCGTTCCAGGCCGCCGCGAACTTCTCCGGGGCGACCTGCAGGTGCAGCTGCATCGAGGTGCAGGCGGATTCGGGGGAGATCGAGTCGAACAGGGCGTCCAGGCCGCGGCCCTCGCCCTCGATGCGGAGATGGATCTCCTCGCCGCGCGCCTCGAGGACGATCTTGTCCAGGGCGTCGTAGCGCGCGCCGGGGGAGCGCCACGACTCGCCGGAGAGCAGCTCCTCGGAGATGGTGGGCAGATGCCCGATCGGCACGATCCGGCTGCCGTGGGCGCGGGCGGCGGCATCGGCCCGGCGCATCCGGTCCTCGACGTCCTCCTCGAGGCGCTGCAGGCCGCCGCCGCCGGGATGGGTCACCGGGAGGTTGACCTCGACGTTGTAGCGCCCGATCTCGTGGACGTAGTCCTCGTCCGCGAGCTCGTCGAGCACCTCCACCGAGGTGAGCGCCGGCTGGAGCGCCTCGTCGACGAGGTTCATCTCCAGCTCCATGCCGATCGTGCCGTCCACCACGAACACGGCGGTGTCCAGATAGGACTCGAACAGATCGAGGTTGCGGCGCAGCTCGAGGCGGTACGCGGTGCGCTGGGCGCGGGTGTAGCTGGTGGAGCCGATCTCACGTCCCATGGGGACCTCCGAACAGAGGCGACGAGGAAGGGCCAGGATGGCACGCCGACCCCGGACGCGCGCAGTGCGGCCCACGCGCCGGGCAGGCACCTCCGTACAATCCTCGGGTGAGCACTCCGCCCCCCGCCCCGACCAAGGCCGTCATCCTCGCCCGAGGGCTCGGCACCCGCATGCGCCGCGACGATGCCGCGGCAGAGCTCAGCTCCGCCCAGGCCGCCGTCGCGGCCTCCGGCGTGAAGGCCCTCATGGACGTCGGGCGGCCCTTCCTCGACTACGTGATCTCCGCCCTGGCCGATGCCGGGATCCAGGAGGTCTGCCTGGTCATCGGCCCCGAGCACGAGGTGCTGCGCGAGTACGCCGCCGCGGCCTCCGGCGGGCGGGTGCGCGTGAGCACCGCCGTGCAGGAGGAGCCGCGCGGCACCGCCGATGCCGTCGCCGCCGCCCGCGACTTCGCCGGCGAGGACCGGGTGATCGTCCTGAACTCGGACAACTACTACCCCGCCGAGGCGCTGCGGGCGCTCGCCGGCGCCCCGGGCAGCGCCCTGCTGGGCTTCGACCGCGCCGCCCTGCTGGAGCGCTCGAACATCCCCGCCGAGCGGATCCGCGCCTTCGCGCTCGTGCGCAGGGGAGCGGACGGCCTGCTGGCCGACGTCGTCGAGAAGCCCGATGCGCAGACCCTCGCCGCCTTCGGCGAGGACGCGCCGATCTCCATGAACGCCTGGCTGTTCACCCCCGCCATCTTCGCGGCCTGCGGCCGCGTCGAGCCCTCGCCCCGCGGCGAGCTCGAGATCATCGACGCCGTCCGCCTGCTCGTGGCGGACGGCGAGCCCGTGACCGTCGTCCCGGCCGCCGTCGGCGTCCTGGACATGTCCTCGCGCGCGGACGTCTCCGCCGTGCAGGACGCTCTCTCGACCGTGGAGGTCGCCCTGTGACCAGCCTCTCCGCCTCGCCCGTGCTCACCACCAGCGCCTGGTTCGTGCCCGGCCGCGTCGAGCTCCTGGGCAAGCACACCGACTACGCCGGGGGCCGCTCCCTGCTCGCCGCCGTGGACCTCGGCCACACGGTCACGGCCCGGGCCCGCGAGGACCGCGTGCTGCGCGTGGTCTCCTCCCTGGCCGAGGACGCGGTCGAGCTGGACCTTGACGCCCCGGCGGCGGCCGCGCCGGCCGAGGACGGGCACTGGAGCGGCTACGTCCGCACCGTCGCCGCGCGGCTGGACGCGAACTTCCCGGGCATGCTGCGAGGCGCCGAGGTCGAGATCACCTCCACCCTGCCGCCCGCGGCCGGCATGTCCAGCTCCTCGGCCCTGATCGTGGGGCTGGCGCTGGTGCTCATCGACCTCTCGGGCATCGCACAGGACCCGCGCTTCGTGCGCGCCGTGCCGGACCGCGAGCACCTGGCCGAGTACCTCGGCACCCTCGAGAACGGACAGAGCTTCGGGGAGCTGGCCGGGGACCGCGGCGTGGGCACCTTCGGCGGCAGCGAGGACCACACCGCCATGCTCTGCGTGCCCGAGGGCGGCCTGGTCCAGTACTCCTTCTGCCCGGTGCAGCGCGAGCGGGAGGTGCCCTTCCCGGAGGGCCACTGCCTCGTCATCGCGGTCAGCGGGGTGGAGGCGCACAAGACCGGCGCCGCCCGGGAGGACTACAACCGCATCTCCCTCGCCGCCGCGGAGATCCTGCGCCGCTGGAACCTGGACCGCGCCCGGATGGATCCGACCCTCGCCGCCGCCGTCGCCACCGCCCCCACCTCGGCCGCCGCGATCGCCGGGCTCGTCGCGGGCGAGGACTACCTGCCCGGCCGCCTCGAGCAGTTCCTCGCCGAGTCCGAGCGCCTGGTGCCCGCGGCCGCCGTCGCCCTCGAGGACGGCGACCTCGAGGAGCTGGGACGCCTGGTCGACGAGTCCCAGGCCGCCGCCGAGCAGCACCTGGGCAACCAGGTCCCCGAGACGATCGCCCTGCAGCGCACCGCCCGCTCCCTCGGCGCGGTGGCCGCGAGCGCCTTCGGCGCCGGATTCGGCGGCAGCGTCTGGGCGCTGGTCCCCGATGCGCAGGCCGATGCCTTCGCCCGGGACTGGGAGGCCGCCTATCTCGCGGCGTTCCCGCAGCACCGGGGGGCCGCGCGCGTGCTGCGCACCCGCCCGGGACGCGCCGCGCACCGCCGGGAGGTGACCGCATGAGCGCCCTCGACCCCCGCCGCCTGTCCTGGCCGGACACCGCGGGCGTGCTGCCGGTGGCCCCGCTGCGCCCCGTGATCGAGCGCCTGGGCTCCCTCGCCCGCACCCACGAGCGGGACGTCACCCTCATCCCCGGCCTCGCCGCCGAGGGCGAGATCGAGGTCGATGCCGGGGACCCGCCGCCGGCCCTCGAGCAGGTCGTCGAGGAGATCGGCGGCCTGACCGTGCACGGGGAGGCGGGCCTGACCCTGCTGGTCGCCGAGCGCGCGGACGTCGGCCCGTACACCCTGCTCGGCCCACCGACCAGCTACTACCCCCTGCACGAGGGAGCGGACGTCGCCGTCGTGCTCACCCTGGACGAGGACGGCGCCCCCGGCGCGGTCTACGGCATCGGGGAGGACCTCGCCCTGCGCCTGGCCGCCCCGGACCTGGCCGGCTACCTGCAGCGCTACGCCGATGCGCTCGAGGCGACCCTCGCGGCGCTGGACGCGGACGGCCCCGAGGACGAGCGCGAGCGCGCCGAGCGGGCCCACGCCCTGATGGACGAGCATCTCTTCGACGCCCTGCTGGGCACGGGCGCCGCCGAGGACGCCCCGCTGCGCGCGATGACCGCCCCGACCGCCGGTGCCGATCTGCCGGAGGGGACGGTCGCCGTCGGCGACCTCCGCGGGGCGCCGGCGGGCACGGGGCTCGATGTCATCGACGCCGAGATCGACGGCGACCCCCTCGAGCACCAGCTCCTCTGGCGCGAGGGCGGGCTCGTGGTGTGCCTGGTGCCGCGCTCCTAGCGCTCAGCGGGCGGCCGCGACGATCTCCTCGAGCTCCGCGCGCGGCAGCGGGAAGCCGTCGAGCCGGTCGACGGGGAAGTTGCCGATCATGGTGAGCAGGTGGGAGTCCGCGTCGCCGTAGCGGGCGTCGAGAGCGGCCTGCAGGGCGGGCCCGGCCACCGGATGGGCGAGCAGCTCCTCGAAGGTCGAGGACAGGGTGATCGGGAGGTCCACCGGATCCCCCTCGACCTCGATGCTCGCGGCGGCGCGCAGGTCGCGGCTGGAGGCGCCGATCTCGAGGGTGTACGTCCCGCCCTCCACGATCCAGCGCTCGACGCGGACGTCCCAGTGCGCGAGGTCCTCGCGGCGCACCAGGAGCTCCACCGGGCGGGTCTCGCCGGGTGCCAGCTCCACGCTCGCGAAGGCCTTCAGCTCCCGCGGGGGGCGCTGCACCGACGAGCCCGGCAGGGCGGTGTAGAGCTGCACGACCTCGCGGCCGGCCTGGTCGCCGGTGTTGGTCACGGGCACCGTCACGGCGATGTCGCCGGCGGCGGTGAGGGCGGCGGTCGCCTCGCCGTAGGCGAAGCTCGTGTACGACAGGCCGTGGCCGAAGGGGTAGCGCACCGCGAGGTCCTTCGCGTCGTACCAGCGGTATCCCACCAGCAGCCCCTCGCCGTAGCGGACGTGCCCGTGCTCGCCGGGGAAGTTCCCGAAGGCGGGGGTGTCCTCCAGGCGCAGCGGGATGGTCTCGGCGAGCCGGCCCGAGGGGTTCACCGCCCCGAGGAGGACATCGGCCAGGGCGCCGCCGCCGGCCTGCCCCAGCAGCCAGCCCTCGAGGATCGCCGGCACGCGGTCGGCGAAGGGCAGCGCGACGACGCTGCCGTTCGAGAGCACCACGACGGTGCGCGGGTTCGCCTCCAGCACGGCGTCCAGCAGTGCGAGCTGATCGGCGGGCAGGTCGATGTGCTCGCGGTCGTAGCCCTCGGACTCGGCGGCGTCGGGCAGGCCCAGGAAGACCACTGCGACCTCCGCCTTCCCGGCGAGCTCGACCGCCTCCGCGCGCAGGGCCGCGACGTCGCCGGAGCCGTCGGTCGTGAACCCGGGGGCGAAGCCGACCTCGCCGCGGGACAGCGCACGGATCTCCTCGAGGGGGACGTCCAGGCGGGTGGGGGTGATCTGGGAGGAGCCCGCGCCCTGGTAGCGCGGGGTGCGGGCGAACTCGCCGATGACGGCGAGGCGGGCCTCGGGGGCGAGCGGGAGGAGCGCGTCCTCGTTCTTCAGCAGGACGATGGCGCGCCCGGCGACCTCGCGGGCCAGCGCATGATGGGCGTCGACGTCCAGGGGACCCGGCTGCGCGGGGCGCTCCTGGGCCCGGCGGATCAGCTCCAGGAGGCGATCGGCCGCGAGGTCGAGGGCCGATTCCTCCAGTCGGCCCTCGCGCACGGCGGCGACGAGCTGGGCGT
Organism: Brachybacterium phenoliresistens; assembly: GCF_039530785.1. Lineage (NCBI taxonomy): Bacteria > Bacillati > Actinomycetota > Actinomycetes > Micrococcales > Dermabacteraceae > Brachybacterium > Brachybacterium phenoliresistens. The sequence goes on along the minus strand of NZ_BAAAOW010000006.1, from coordinate 47,392 downwards.
CGGTGCGACCGCCGCTGGAGGGCATCTCGAGATCCAGGCCCGCGGGCAGCCCCGCGACGCGGTCGTCGACCGCGCCCCAGTCGGAGACGACCACGCCCTCGAAGCCCCACTCGCCGCGCAGGACGTCGGTGAGCAGCCACGGATCCTCGGAGGCGTACACCCCGTTGATGCGGTTGTAGGAGCACATGACCGTCCACGGCTGCGCGTCGCGGACCACGCGCTGGAAGCCGCGCAGGTAGATCTCCCGCAGCGGGCGCGGGTCGACATCGGCGGAGACCCGCAGGCGCTCGGTCTCCTGGTTGTTGACCGCGAAGTGCTTGAGCGAGGAGCCGACGCCGCGGGACTGGATCCCCTGCACGAGGCCGGCGCCGATCTCTCCGGAGACGATCGGGTCCTCGGACATGTACTCGAAGTTCCGGCCGCACAGCGGGGAGCGCTTGATGTTGATGCCCGGGCCCAGCAGGACGGCGACGTCCTCGATCGCGGCCTCGAGGCCGAGCGCCTCGCCCACGCGGCGGGCGAGATCGGGGTCGAAGGCGGCGCTCAGGCCCACGGCGGGCGGGAAGCAGGTGGCCGGCACGCTGTCGGTGAGGCCGACGTGGTCCCCGCCGGTGCGCTGCTTGCGCAGCCCGTGCGGGCCGTCGGTCACCATGATCGAGGGGACGCCGAGGCGCTCGAGGCCTTCGAGGGACCAGAAGTCGCGGCCGCTGGTCAGGGACGCCTTTTCCTCCAGGGTGAGATCGCGGGAGGTGACGTGCTCGCTCATGGGTGCTCCTGGGGCCGTCGTCGGATGCCGGGGTGATCGAGAAACCGTATCCCTCCAGGTTTTCGCGGTCAAGAGATCCCGGGCACGGAGCGGATCCGGCGAAAAGCGTGCATGCTCCGGGATTCGGGTGCATACTCGCCGTCACACGGGACGCCCGCAGGTCCGACGGCGTCCCCGGGCCGATGGAGGCAGTCATGACCACGAGCGGATCCGCGGCGGGAACGCCGTCCGGCGTCACAGCGGCGATGCGGCTGCGCGGAGAGCACCACTGGTTCGAGGAGCCGACGCAGCCGCCGCCGCGGCGCTACGTCATCGGCCTCATCCTCGCCCAGTTCGTCTTCTTCGTCGCACTGCTGGGCCCGGCGATCGTCGGCGTCGGGTTGAAGATCAACTCCCTGGTCGGGGCCGGCGTCATCGCGGAGGACGGCGCCGAGGGCGCCCTGGCCGTGCTCGCCGGCGTCGGCGCGGCCTGCGCCGTCGTCGCGAACGTCGTCTTCGGGCGGCTCTCGGACCACACCCGGTCCCGGTGGGGGCGCCGCCGTCCCTGGATCGTCGCCGGCACCAGCATCATGACCGTCGGCCTGGCCGTCATGGGCCTCGCCCCGAGCCTGCTGCTGGCGACCCTCGGCTGGGGCATCGCGCAGATCGGCGCGAACATGACGCTCGCGCCGTTCGTGGCGACCATCGCCGACCAGGTGCCGCGGTTCCGCCGCGGGAGCATCACGGCGCTGCTGGGCATCGCGCAGAACGTCGGCATCCTCGGCGGCACCTACGTCGCCGAGCTGTTCATCGACAACATCCCGGTGATGTTCATCGGCCCCTCGCTGCTGGCGATCGTCGCGATGGTGGTCTTCGCGTTCCTGCTGCCGGACAGGGTGCTGCCCGTCTCCCCGCCGCGGATGACCCTGCGCGAGTGGGCGGAGACCTTTTGGGTGGACCCGCGCCGCTACCCCGACTTCGCGCTCGCCTGGTGGTCCCGCTTCCTGGTCACCCTGGGCAGCTTCATGTTCACCACCTTCCGCTTCTTCTTCCTGCAGCGGGAGCTCGGGCTGGACGAGGGCGAGACCGTCCGCCTGATCACCCAGAGCGTCCTGGTCTACACCCTGGCCCTGGTGGCGACCGCCTGGATCGCCGGGAAGGTCTCCGACCTGCTCGGCCGGCGCAAGATCTTCGTCTGGTCCTCGACGATGCTGTTCGCCCTGGGCACCGTGCTGCTGGCCGGCGTGAGCACGGAGACGCAGTTCCTCCTGGTCGAGGTGCTGCTGGGCTTCGCCTACGGCATCTACGTGGGCGTCGACCTGGCGCTGGTCACGGACGTGCTGCCCAATCCCGACGACGCGGGCAAGGACCTGGGCGTGTTCAACATCGCCAACGCCCTGCCGCAGACCCTCGCCCCCGTCATCGGCGGCGCCCTGATCTACGTCGGCGCGTACCCGAACTACACGCTGCTGCTGTTCGTCGCGGGCGGCTCGGCGCTGGCCGGCGCGATCGTCATCTTCTTCATCAAGGGGGTCCGATAGCCGGACTTGTACCCTGAGGGCATGAGCAGCCGGGGCCCCTATGCGAAAGGCATCGCCAAACGGCGGGAGATCCTCGACGTCGCCCTCGAGGTGGTGGCCCGCACCGGCTGCCGCAATGCGACGAACAAGATGATCGCGGAGACCGTGGGGCTCAGCCAGACCGGGCTCATGCACTACTTCGGCTCGCGGGAGGACCTCTACGTCGAGATCCTCCGCGCCCGCGACGAGCGGGACGCGGCGGAGTTCGTCACCCCGGAGTCCGGCATCGACGGGTTCATCGCCATCATCTCGCACAACGCGCAGGTGCCCGGGCTGGTGCAGCTCTACGTCGAGTTCTCCGCCGAGGCGACGATCCCCGGCCATCCCGCCCAGGCGTTCTTCACCGAGCGCCTGGCGTGGATGCGCCGCGTCCTCGTCTCCGCGCTGCGCGACCACCAGGTGCGGGGCGAGCTCGGCCCGCACCTGGACCTCGAGCAGGCCGCCGGCCTGCTGATCGGGGCGGCCGACGGCGCCCAGCAGCAGTGGCTGCTGGACCGCACCCACGACATGGAGGCCCAGCTGCGCGGCCTGTGGCGGATGATCCGCCAGGACTCCTGGCAGGAGGGTGATCGGTGAGCGTCTCGCAGGACTTCCTGGCGCAGTGCCCCCCGCTGGACCGCATGCCGCCGGAGGTCTCCGCGGCGATCGCCGCCGCCGGCGAGGTCCGCAGGGTCCGGCGCGGGGAGGAGATCTTCGCCGCCGGGGCGAGGAACACCGACGTCCACCTGGTGCGCCACGGCGCCGTCGAGCTGCGCGAGAGCGACGGGGCGCTGCGCTCGCGGCTGGGGGAGGGCGAGTTCTTCGGCCGGCGGTCCGCGACCGCGCACGAGCCCACCGCCTACCGGGCCACGGCGCTCGAGGACACCGTCCTCTACCGCTTCCCGGCGGCGATCCTCGCCCAGCTCGCGGCCGATGTCCCCGAGGTGCGGGCGGCCTTCGCCGGCAGCGCGCAGCGGCTCGAGCACGCGATGACCCGCACCGGCGTCGTCGACGCGGTGGGCGTGCCGACCGCGGCCCGCACCCGGGACCTCGTCACCCGGGCGGTGGTGCACGTCGAGCCCGGAGCCACGGTGCGCGAGGCCGCGACGGCCATGAACGCCCACGACACCTCCCTGGCCTGCGTGAGCGCCGGCGGCGAGCTGCTCGGCGTGGTCACCGACCACGACCTGCGCACCCGCGTGGTCGCCGCGGGCCGGGACCTGCGCACCCCCGTCAGCCAGGTGATGACGCCGCAGCCCTGCACCATCGCGGCGGACCGCTCCGGCTACGAGGCGATGGTCGTGATGCTCGAGAACGACATCCGCCACCTGCCGGTGACCGACGGCGGCCGGGTGATCGGGATCGTCTCGGCGGCGGACCTCTTCCGCGACCACCACAGCATGGCCGCGATCTCGCTCGCGGGCCGGGTCGCCCAGGCCGAGTCGATCATCGAGCTGTCGACCATGATGAGCGGCCTGCCGGAGCTGCAGGGCGCCCTGCTGGGGGCCGAGCTGCCGCCGCTGCAGGTCACCCACGTGCTCACCAGCATCGTCGACGCCTGCACGCGGCGCCTGCTGGCGCTCGCCGAGCGCCGCCTGGGCACCCCGCCGTGCGGGTACGTCTGGCTGGCGGTGGGGGCGCAGGCCCGCGGCGAATGGTCCCTCGGCAGCGGGCAGGCCAGCGCCCTGGTCCTCGAGGACCTCGACCCCGGCGACGAGTTCGCCCTGGCCGATGCCGAGCAGTACTTCTCCGAGCTCGCGCGACGCGTGACCAGCGGGCTCGAGGTCTGCGGCGTCGAGCAGCGCGAGGGGCCCCTGGCCGTGAACCCGCGGTGGCGCCAGCCCATCGGCCCCTGGCGGGAGTACCTGCAGCGGTGGATCGAGGAGGCCGACCGCGAGGAGCTGCGCGAGGTCTCCGCCCTCCTGGACCTGCGGGCCCTGCACGGGGACGAGGACCTCGCCGAGGAGCTCCTCGCGCAGCTGCGCTCCCGGCTGCGCCGCCCCGGGACCCTGGTACGGGCCCTCGCCGCGAACGCCGTCCAGGTCGCACCGCCGCTGGGCTTCTTCCGCACCTTCGTGCTCAGCCGCGACGGGGAGGGTCAGAAGGTGCTCGACATCGCCCGCGGCGGGATCGACCCGGTGGTCGACATCGCCCGCGTCTACGGCCTCGCCGCGGGGAGCATCGACCCGGCGTCCCCGCGGCGGCTCGAGGCCGCGCAGCGCGCCGGGCTGCTGCCGCCGGCGACCGCCCGTGACCTCGACAACGCCCTGACCCTCCTGTGCGAGATCCGCCTGCGCCACCGCCAGGCCCGCCGCGAGCGCGGGCTGATCCTCACCGACGAGCTCACGCCCGAGGCGATGACCGCCTTCGACCGGGGCCACCTCAAGGAGGCGTTCGCCGTCGTCCGCTCCGCGCAGACGCAGATGCGGCAGGCCGCGGAGTCCGGGGTTCTCGGTTAGGAGAGCAGATCGGGCCACGTGATCCCCAGCCGGTCAGCGGGCCACTTCGATGTCGAGGGCAACGAATTGCGCAGAGACGTGGGTGCGGGTTACGCCGTCAGTGCCTGTAAGAATTCGTGCGACACCACCGAAGAAGCACAGTGGTCCGACGTCGAGTGCCTCGGAGTTCCTCCAGAGTTCGGTCCAGGCCATAGCTGCTTTCCGGCTGCACCACCAGTCGACGTGGTACAAAGTCTTGACTTCTCCGCCGAGCATCGACGAGGACTCGAAATTGAGGACGACCCCGCTGTCAATTCCCTCCGGGTCGGGTTCGCCTGCAATTCTCGCTCCTGTGAGAAATCCCGAGGCTACTACTGTATGCAATTCAATCCTTTCGGTGACATCGGCGGCCCGGTCGGGCCCATATCCTGCATCAGCAGGCGGCCACGATGTCCTCACCGGTTCGCGTGCTCGAAGCTGCGTGCTGCTCGGTGAATCCGGCTCTGCCCGTGATCCAGATGTTCCATTCGCGCCGAGGTGGGCCGATGGCAACCGTGGTCCGGGGGTGCTTCGTATTCACTGAATCCGTGGCCGCATGCACGCTCCGAAATGGTGGACTTGCGAAACATGATCCCCGCGTGTTTCGGTGCTGCTTCTACCGCCTGCCGTGACTCTATCGTGCGTGACTGCAGGTGCAACCACAGTTGCCTATTTGTTACATAATCTGGGGTCCGTCGCGGCTGTGGGCTGCCGCCGACATCCTCGGCCTCGAGGAATCGCGGTCCTGAGTCGACGGGGCGGCGGGGGACTGATCGTGCGTGGACGTGACCCCTAGGGCCCGTTGGCCGTGAGGTTCCGATTCCAGCGCGACGCCGGGTCTTGCGGAAGATCTCGCCACGCGATACTGCTGCCCGAGCTGGTTCGAGAAGGCTATGGGACCTCAGCCGGCCTCCGCGGCCGCGGCGGCGACGTCGGCGGCGAGCTGCTCGGCATCGGCCTCGGGGAGGTCGTGGACGGTCAGGCGCAGGTGGTGCGAGGGCCCGGACTCGGGGTCGAGCTGGAACTCGTCCCCGGTGCGGGCCAGCCAGCCGCGGCGCATGAGCCGATCGGCGACCTGGCGCGCGGGGACCGGCACGGGGACCCACAGGCTGAGCCCGTCCCCGGGCGGCACGACGATGCCGTGGCGAGCCAGGCGGCCCGCGAAGTCCGCGTTGCGCGCGGCGTAGTGCGCCCCGGCGCGCTCGATGAGCGCGAGCGCGGCCGGGTCGCGCAGCACCGCGTGGCCGATCCGCTGCAGGAGGTGGCTGACCCACGTCGTCCCCGAGCCGAGCCGCAGCGCCAGGCGCTCGGCGGTGCGGGGGTCCGTGGCGGCGACGGCGAGGCACAGGTCCGGTCCCGCGAACTTCGAGACCGAGCGCACCAGCGCCCAGCGCCGGTGCTCCGGGCCGATGATCGTGTGGAACGGGTGGCGCGACAGCATCGAGTAGTAGTCGTCCTCGATGACCAGCACGTACGGATGCTCGGCCAGGACCTCGCGCAGCGCCGCGGCGCGGGCCGCGCTGCGGGAGGCGCCCGTGGGGTTCTGGGCCCGCGGCGTGCACACCACCGCGCGGACCCCCTGGTCCAGCGCGGCGCGCAGCCCCTCGACGGTCATGCCCTCGGCGTCCACCGGGACGGGGACCGCGCGGTACCCGCCCAGGCGCACCGTCTGGATGCTCGCGAGGAAGCAGGGGTCCTCCAGGGCGATCGCGTCGTCGCGCATGAGGGCCTGGCTGAGCAGGCGCTCGACCGCGTCGACCGCGCCGCTGGTGAGGGTCAGGCGCAGGGCATCGGCCTCGACGGGGACATCGGGCGCCATCCAGGAGCGGGCCCAGGCCTCGAAGCCGGGGTCGATCACGGCCTCGCCGTAGAGCACGGGGCGCCCGGCCGCGGACTGCAGGGCGGGGGCGAGGTCGGGGATGAGCGCCGGGCAGGGGTTGCCGGTGCCGACGTCGCGCAGCGCCCCGGCGGCGGCGTAGCCCTCCTGCGCGGGCGGGGCGGGGCGGCTCACCCGCGTGCCGGCACGGCCCTGGGAGACGACCGCGCCGGAGCGGGCCAGGCGCCGGTAGGCGGCGACAGCGGTGTTGCGGTTCACCCCCAGGCGCTCGGCGAGGGCGCGCACGGGCGGCAGCGGGTCGCCGGGGGAGAAGTGGCCGCGGTCGATGAGCTCGCGCACGCTGTCGGCGATCTCCGCCGCGGTGCTGCCGGCGATCCTCGCGGCCGCCGGGGTGCTGGTCTGCTCGCTCACCCGGTCGAGTCTAGGGGTGCCCCGCGCCGTCCACGGGACGGACGCCCGCTGGCGCCCGGCTTCGACATGGGTCATGATCTGTTTTGGCATAGATCAAAGTCGGACGGCGGGAGCGGGCACATGGCACAGGAGATCACCGGAGCGGGCGTGGTGGGGCGCGGCCTCGCGGAGATGCTCAAGGGCGGCGTCATCATGGACGTCGTCACCGCGGAGCAGGCGCGCATCGCCGAGGACGCCGGCGCCGTGGCCGTCATGGCCCTCGAGCGGGTGCCCGCGGACATCCGCGCGCAGGGCGGCGTGGCCCGCATGAGCGACCCCGACCTCATCGACGGCATCATCGAGGCCGTCTCCATCCCTGTCATGGCCAAGGCCCGCATCGGCCACTTCGTCGAGGCGCAGGTCCTGCAGGAGCTGGGCGTGGACTACATCGACGAGTCGGAGGTGCTCTCCCCGGCGGACTACGTCCACCACATCGACAAGCGCTCCTTCAAGGTCCCCTTCGTGTGCGGGGCCACGAACCTGGGCGAGGCGCTGCGCCGCATCACCGAGGGCGCGGCCATGATCCGCTCCAAGGGCGAGGCCGGCACCGGCGACGTCTCCGAGGCGACCAAGCACATCCGCACCATCCGCGCGCAGATCGCGGACCTCCAGGCCACCCTCGCCTCGAACCCCGACGAGCTGTTCGTCGCCGCGAAGGAGCTGCAGGCCCCCTACGAGCTGGTGCGCGAGGTCGCCGAGGCCGGCTCGCTGCCGGTCGTGCTGTTCACCGCCGGCGGCGTCGCCACCCCGGCCGATGCCGCCATGATGATGCAGCTGGGCGCCGACGGCGTGTTCGTCGGCTCCGGGATCTTCCGCTCCGGCGACCCCGCCGCCCGCGCCGCCGCGATCGTCAAGGCCACCACCTTCCACGACGACCCGGCGGTGATCGCCCAGGCCTCGCGCGGGCTCGGCGAGGCGATGGTCGGCATCAACGTCGCCGACATCCCGGCTCCGCACCGGCTGGCCGAACGGGGCTGGTGACCCGTGCCAGGACGGGAGCGTCGGCCCGTTTCCGTCCTGGACCCGGTCGCCGACCGATCCGGCGCCCTTCGCGCCGACTGCTCAGCTCCGTCCTGCCATGACTCCGCCGTCGGCGTCCCAGATCGCGCCGGTGACCCAGTCCGTGGCGTCCGAGAGGAGGAAGGCGACGATCTCGGCGACCTCCTCCGGCGTGCCGACGCGGCCGATGGGATGGAAGGAGTCGAAGTCGCTGATGGCGCTGTCGACCTCGTCCTCGGGGATGAAGCCTTCGTAGATCGGGGTCCGCACGACCGCGGGCGCGATCGCGTTCACCCGGATGCCGTGCGGAGCGAGCTCCATGCCCAGGTGCTGGGTGAGCGAATGCAGACCGGCCTTGGCCATCGAGCAGGCCGAGGAGGAGTTCTCGTGGATCCGGATCTCGGGCTCGGCCTTCAGCGTCGGCGAGTGCCCGCCGACGACGTCCCGGGTGAACAGGTCGGTGGCGAGGTAAGCCTGCGCGTTCCGCGAGTGCGGTCATAGGCGACGTGTATGACCAAGGGGCGCGGCGCGGGTCAGTCCTTCGGCTGGACGAGGCGGTCGGCGAGGGCGCGCAGCTCGTCGGCGAACGGCGAGCTCGGGTCCCAGACGGTCTCGTAGAAGATCTCGACGACGCGGCCGTCGGCGTCGAGGACCTCGCGGTGCGGGGCGTCGGGAGCCGCGAGCTTCGACTTGGGCAGCATGGCGGACCCCAGGCCGAGGTGGGACCACTCCTCGAGGACGCGATAGCTGCCCGCCTCGCCCGGGTAGGCGGTGACCGCGAGCTCGTGCTCCGTGAGCAGGCTGTGGGTGAACGTCGTGAGTCCGCAGGTGTCGGGCAGCAGGATCAGCTGTCGGCCGGCGAGGTCGTCCAGACGAGCCGGGCCCTCCCCGGGGTGGGGCTCGACGAGGACCAGGGGCTCGGAGTCGATCACCCGGTGCTCGTACCGCGGCATCGGCTCCACGGACGGCACGACGATGATGTCGAGCTCGCCCTCGACGAGAGCCTCGCGCAGCTCGCTCATGTTCGCCTCCCGCAGCACGAGCTGGCGTCGGACGTCCTGGCCGGGCTCGTCGCAGACGGCGCGATACGCGCTGGCGACGAGCTTGGGGTCGATGAGCGGGGAGACGCCGACGCGGATCGACCCGGGTCTCGGCGCGTTCCACCGCACGGCCTCGGCGTGCACGTCATCGAGCGCGGCCAGGACCCGTTCGATCCGCGGCAGCATGGTCTCCCCGAACGGGGTGGGCGTCACGCCCCGGGGCGAACGGTCGAACAGCTTCTCGCCCAGTGAGGCCTCGAGCTTGGCGATCCCGTTGGACAGCGCCGGCTGCGTGACTCCGTAGGCCTTCGCCGCCGCGCTGAAGGACCCCGTCTCCGCCACCGCTCGGACGTAGCGCATGCTCTCGGTGCTCATCCGTTCGGCCATACACAGATGTTATCCCCCGATTCCCGTTCGTCACCTACCGGGGACCGTCTGCCCGCGCCTACCCTGCCGGAGCAGCGCAGTCGGAACAGAGGAGGAACGCAGTGGCGAGCACGGCGACGACGATCCGGGTCCACGCACCAGACGGCCCTCTGGTCGCCGACCAGGTCGAGGTCCGGCCGCCGCCTCCGGGCTGGGTGTCCGTCGCGGTCGTCGCGAGCGGCCTGTGCCGTGCCGACCTCGGGACGGCCGCCGCGGACGGGGTCGACCTCCCGGTCACGCCGGGCCACGAGGCGGCCGGGACGGTCGTCGAGCTCGGCGAGGGCGTGGATCGCTGGCGGATCGGCGACAGGGTCGCCGTCGGCTGGTTCGGCGGCAGCTGCGGCCATTGCCGCGCATGCCGGAGCGGGGACGTCGTGCACTGCCCCGAGCGCCGGATCCCCGGCATCAGCTATCCGGGCGGCTGGTCCCGTCGGCTCCTCGTCCCTGCCGACGCTCTCGCCCGCATCCCCGACGGTCTCTCCTTCGTCGACGCCGCACCGATGGGCTGCGCCGGGGTCACCGCCTTCAACGCCGTCCGCGGTTCGGGCGTCCCCGCCGGGGGACGGATCGCCGTGTTCGGCATCGGCGGTCTGGGCCACCTCGCCCTCCAGGTCGCCGCGCGGAGCGGCCATGAGGTCATCGCGATCGCCCGCGGTCCGGAGCGGGAGCAGCTCGCGCGCGAGCTCGGGGCCGAGGAGTACCTCGACTGCGCCGCGACGCCGCCCGGCCAGGCGCTGCACGCCCTCGGCGGGGCCGACGCGATCATCAGCACCGCCTCGTCCACCGAGCCCCTCGTCGAGCTCCTGACGGGCCTGCGCCCTCGGGGACGTCTCATCCTGGTCGGCGTCGACGCCGGCTCCCTCGAGCTGCCGGTAGCACCGATGGTGATGCACGCCCTCACCGTCACCGGCCACCTCACCGGCAGCCCGGCCGACACCGAGCAGGCCATGGCCTTCGCCGTGCAGCACGGCATCCGGCCCGTCTCCCAGGTGCTCCCGCTGCACCAGGCCCAGGTCGCGCTGGAGGCTCTCCGCCGTGGCGAGGCCCGATTCCGCCTCGTCCTCGCCGCGACCGGGCCCGATGAGGAGGCGAGCGCATGACCGCCGCGCCGCTCACCCGCTCGCCGGGCCGCAGCCGTCTGCAGCGACGCACCCTCGTCGTCCTCGTCCTCATGCAGATCATCGGCACCGTCGGAGTCGGGGTCGCGCCCTCGATCGGAATCCTCGTCGCCGGGGACATCACCCAGAACGAGGCCTGGGCGGGCCTCGCCCGGACCGCCAGCACGCTCGGCGCCGCGCTCATGGGCGTGCCGCTGGGCACCCTCGCCGCCCGCCGCGGACGGCGGTTCGCGCTCGCATCCGGGTGGTGGACCGCCGCGGCAGGCAGCGCCCTGCTCGTCGTCGCCGCCCAGGGCCGGCTCGTCATCCCCCTCTTCATCGGGCTGTTCCTCATGGGAGCGGGTCTCGCCGTCAGCCTCCAGGCCCGGTTCGCCGCCACGGACCTCGCCGAGCCGCAGCGCCAGGGGCGTTCTCTCGCCCTCATCGTCTGGGTAGGGACGATCGGATCCGTGCTCGGCCCGAACCTCGCCGTGCCGGGACGGCTCATCAGCGACGCCGTGGGACTCGACCTCTATGCCAGCGCGTTCCTCGTCGCCGCCGTCTGCATGGCGATCGCCGGAGCGGTGGCCTTCGCGCTGCTCCGGCCGGACCCGCTGCTGGCGGCGCACGGTCAGGTCGTCGTCCCGACCGCCGGACCGCGCGGACGAGGGGCGATCGCCCGCATGCTCGGCGAGCTGCGGGTCAACCCCGGAGCGCGCTACGCGGTCCTGGCGATCGTCTCCGCCCAGATCGTCATGGTCGCGATCATGACGATGACGCCGGTCCACATCACCCACCAGGGCGGTTCGGTCGAGATCGTGGGCCTGACCATCAGCCTCCACATCGTCGGCATGTACGCCTTCTCGCCGGTCGTGGGCCAGCTCACCGACCGTCTCGGCCATCGGGCCACGATCCTCATCGGCCTGCTCATCCTTCTCGCCTCCCTGGTCCTCGGAGCGGCGCGGCCGGACGGCACCGGATGGATCATCGGCTCCCTGATCCTGCTCGGCCTGGGGTGGTCGTTCATCAACGTGGCCGGGTCCGCGCTGTTCAGCTCCGTCGTGCCGGTCGCCACGCGTGCGGCGTCCCAGGGAGGGGTGGATGCGCTGTCGAACCTCTGCGGCGCGACCGCGGCCTTCGCCGCGGGACCGCTGCTCGCGGCGACCTCGTTCTCGGTCCTCTCGATCCTGGCGATCGGCGCCCTTCTTCCGCTGACGGCGCTCCTCATCGTCCGCCGCCCCCATCCGGAAGGGCCGACGCCGTGACCGCGGGCGTGCAGCCGACGCGCGTCGACGTCGCCATCGTCGGCGGGGGAGCTGCCGGGCTCAGCGCCGCGATCGCTCTCGCCGAGGCCGGGCTGGCCGTGACCGTCCTGGAGGCCCGAGACCGCATCGGAGGTCGCGCCCGCTCCCTGTCCGTCGATGGCGGGGCGATCGATCTCGGAGCCACCTGGTTCTGGTCCGACGAACCCTGCATCCGGACGATGACGGACCGGCTCGGGATCGGCACCTTCCCCCAGCACATCGTCGGCGACGCCCTCTACGAGGCGCGCGCCGTGCAGCGGCTGGACGGCAACCCCGTCGACGCCCCCGCGTCGCGGTTCACCCGCGGCGCGCAGAGCCTCCTGGACGCACAGGCCCGGCGCCTCCCCGCCGGAGCCCTCCGCCTGGAGGATCCCGTCGAGTCGATCGTCGCAGGTCCGGACGGCGTGCGGGTCGGGGCGAGGTCGGGCGAGCTCCAGGCCGAGCACGTGGTCCTGGCCGTGCCTCCGGCGCTGGCCGCGGAGACCATCACGTTCTCCCCCGACCTGCCGACCGGACTGCGACGCATCGCCGAGCGGACCGCGGTGTGGATGGGCGGCGTGGTCAAGGCCGTCGCCGTCTTCGACGAGCCGTTCTGGCGGTTCCGAGGACTCTCCGGCTCCGCCATCAGCCACGCCGGCCCCTTCCGGGAGTTCCACGACCACAGCGGCCCCGACGGCACCCCCGCCGCGATCTTCGGATTCGCTCCGGCCGCCGGACTGCCGGTGCAGGACGACGACGGCATCGCATCCGTCTTCCAGGATCAGCTCATCAGGCTGTTCGGCACGGATGCCGCCCGCCCGCGAGAGGTCCGCACGGCCGACTGGAGCGCCGAGCGGTTCACGCAGCCGCGACGCACGGCCGACGTCGGCACCGGCACGTTCGGTCACCCTGCGTTCCAGCGCCCGGTCCACGACCGGATCCACTGGGCGGCCACCGAGACCGCACCGGCGTACGCCGGCCACCTCGAGGGGGCCATCCTCGCCGGACTCCACGCCGCCGAGGCCATCCGCAGCCGCAGACCTGCCGCATCCGCCCGCAGACCCGCATCGAAAGGCCCGAACCATGACCGACCATCTGAAGCCGCTGACCGAACTGCTCGCTGAATACGACCGCGCCTGCGCCTATACCGAGGACCTCTGGAGCGACCTCACCCCCGACGAGGTGGTCTGGAGGCCCCACGAGAACTCCTCCGCCATCGGCTGGCACCTGGGTCACCAGGCTCACGTCGCACACTTCATGATCCGCAACCTCACCGCTGCCGAGCCGAGCCCCGACCCGGACCTGGACGGCATCATGGACTCAGCCAACCCCGAGCAGTTCCGCGGAGCGCTGCCGACGATCGACCGGCTGCGCTGGTTCCGCACCACCGTGGCCGAACGCGTCCATGACAGGGTCGGCGCGATCGCCGCCGGCCGCGTCGGAGCACCCGACCAGCTCACCGTCATCGCCGGCCACATGCTGACCGCGATCATCAACCACGAGTACCAGCACGACCAATGGATCTCCGAGGTCCGCGCCCAGAACCTCGGCCACGCGCTGCCCGAAGATCCCGCCGGCGATGCCCTGTGCCGCGTCGACGGCTACCTCCTCCTGAACCCTCTGCGCTGACCGAGACCGCTGGTGGGCGCTGCAGAGTGGCAGTGCCGCTGAGCCGCGGTGCACCGAGGTCGTCGGCACCGGCGACCTGGGGGCCGGTCCGTCATGATGGAGGCGGACCACGACGAAGGAGCCGGCCATGCCTGAGATCACCCCCTACATCTGCGTGCCCGACAGCCGGGCCGCCGTCCGCTGGTACTGCGATGTGCTCGGCGCGCAGGTCAGCGTCGACCCGATCGTCATGGACGACGGCCGCGTCGGGCATGTCGAGCTGAGCGTCGGCGGCGCGCGTCTGATGATGTCCGACGCGTTCGAGGAGGCCGGCGTCGCACCGCCGGATCCCCACCGCGGGGCGGCGGTCAGCCTGCACCTGGACGTGGAGGACGTCGACGCCGTGGTCGCGCGGGCCGCGGCCGCAGGCGCCCGGGTCGACCGCGCGCCGGAGGACACGCCGCACGGTCGCCTCGCGGTCCTGCGCGACCCGTCGGGGCATCGGTGGTTCCTGAACCAGGGATGACCGCGGTCGCCTCGCGCGAGCTCCGCGCCGTTGTCGCGGCGCACCGGCGGGAGTAGGGTCCCCGGGCATGGACATGCTCACGGGGGAGACGATCGCCGCGGCCGGGCTCGCGGACTGGCGCAAGCTGGCCCAGGGGCTCCACGCCCGGTATCGGATCGAGGACTTCGCCGTCGGTGCGCAGTTCCTCGTCGCGGTCGCCGCCGCGGGCGACGAGATCGGGCATCACCCGCGCGCGGCGATGGGGACGGGGCATGTCGACCTCGTCCTGGTCAGCGACGATGCGATCTTCCGCCCCGGTGACGGCTCGGAGCTCGTCGTCCAATGGGTGACGCAGCAGGACCTCGACCTCGCCGCGCGGATCACCGGGATCGCGGCCGAGCAGGGGCTGCAGGCCGATCCCGCCGCAGTCAGCCAGATCGAGCTGGGACTGGACACAGCGCGCTCCGCGCGGATCGCCCCGGTCTGGGCGGCCCTGCTCACCGGGACCCCCGAGTCCCAGGGGCACGGTTCGCCGAGCGACGAGATCCGCGATCCGACGGGGCGGGTGCCGAATCTCTGGTTCGGGGACGCGGAGGAGGACGATGCCCCGCAGCCTCGGTTCCACCTCGAGGTCTACGTGGCGGCCGAGGTCCGTGAGCAGCGGATCGCCGCCGTGCTCGCCGCCGGCGGGAGCATCGTCGACGACAGCGAGGCTCCGGGCCTGACCGTCATCGCCGATCAGGAGGGGAACCGCGGCGTGATCTGCGTGGACACCTCGGCCGCAGGGAAGGCCTGAGCGAGCGTCGGGGCCCCGGCGCCGCCGGTCAGCGGGGAGCGGGACGGGATCCGGCGTCCGCCGCCTCGGCCCCGTCGAGCGGGGCATCGGTCCGGGCGCCGTCCCGGTCCCGGCGCGCCACGAGCCGGTTGAAGCGCTCGGACATGAGCAGCCCCAGCGCGACCAGCACGCCCAGCATGGCCGGGAACGTCCACATCCCCGTCGCGCTGGAGAGCGCGCCGAACAGCGGCGGCGCGAGGGTCGACCCGGTGTAGGCGGCGGCCATCTGGATGCCGATGATCGCCTGCGAGCTGCGGCGGCCGAAGTTCACCGGCGTGGAGTGGATGATCGCCGGATAGATCGGCGCGCAGCCCAGGCCCGCGATCACCAGTCCCGCCAGGGCGAGCATGTCGGTGCCCACCGGCAGCGCGATCAGCACGATCCCGGCGGCGACGGTGAGGAAGCCCCCGCGGATCAGCTGCCGGTCCCCGGCCCGATCGGCGAACAGGCCGGTGAGGAAGCGCCCGGCGGTGATGCCGAGCAGGAACAGGGAGGCGAAGGCCGCCGCCGTGGCGGGGACCACGGCCCGCTCGCTGACCAGGTACGTCGAGGCCCACAGGATCGCCGTGCTCTCGAGGGCGCAGTAGGCGAAGAAGGCGGTCAGGACCAGGGGGACGCCGGGGATCCGCAGAGCGGTCGCCAGCGGGACGTGGGCGCGCGACTGCCCGACCTCCCCTGCGACATCGGCCGGATCGGGCTCGGGGGCGGGCCTCGCCCTGCCCCACAGCGGCAGGCTCAGCAGCAGCACCAGGGTCAGCCCGGCCTGGGCCACGCCGATGGTCAGGTAGGCGCCGGTCCAGCCCATGTCGGAGGTCAGGGCGTAGCTCATGATGAACGGGCTGATGGACGCGCCCACGCCCCAGAAGCTGTGCAGCCAGTTCATGTGGCGGGCGGCGTAGTGCAGGGCGACGTAGTTGTTCAGGGCCGCGTCGACCGCGCCGGCTCCCAGGCCGTAGGGGATGGCCCACAGGCACAGCATCCAGAACGCGCTCGAGGTGGAGAAGCCCACGAGCGCGGCCGCCGTCATGCCGACGCTGATCGCCGTGACCCACCCGGCGCCGAGCCGGCGGGTGGCCCGCTCCGAGGCCAGGCTCGAGGCGATCGTGCCGCCGGCGATGATCATCGTGATGATGCCGGCGAAGGCCACCGGGACGCCGAGGTCCTGGTGCATGACGGGCCAGCCGGCCCCGACCAGGGAGTCGGGGAGTCCCAGGCTGATGAAGGCGATGTAGATGATCGCCAGCAGGAGCGAGTACATGGGCGGTGCTCTGCCTTCCTCGGTGGGGGACGGCGCGCGCCGTCGCGGGGGAGTCTACCCACGATGAGGACGTTCGTACACAAGGGGTGGTGCCCGTGGATGAACCGTGATGGCGCCGGGCCGCCCCGAGGCCGGGCCTCGCGCTACCCTGGCGCGCATGCATGAGCACCTCCCCGCCCCCTCGGCCCCTCGGATCGGCGGCGGCCGATGAGCGTCCGCGTCGGCGTGCTCGCCCTGCAGGGCGACGTGCGCGAGCATCTGCGCGTGCTCACCGACCTCGGGGCCGATGCGCGGCTGGTGCGCCGCCCCGAGGAGCTCGCGCAGGTCGACGGCCTGGTGCTGCCCGGCGGGGAGTCCACCGTCATCGACCGGCTGTCCCGCGCCTTCGGGCTGCGGGACCCGCTGCGCGCCGCGATCGCCGACGGCCTGCCGGCGCTGGGGACCTGCGCGGGGCTGATCCTGCTGGCGGACCGGATCCTCGACGGCGCCCCCGGCCAGGAGACCTTCGGGGGGCTCGACGTGACCGTGCGCCGCAACGCCTTCGGCAGCCAGGCGGAGTCCTTCGAAACGCGGCTGCAGGTGCCCTCGCTCGACCCGCCGGAGGTGCGGGCCACCTTCATCCGCGCGCCCGTGGTCGAGGAGATCGGCCCCTCCGCCCGAGCGCTGGCCCGCCTCGAGGACGGCCGCACCGTCGCCGTCGCGCAGGGGAGCCTGCTGGGCCTGTCCTTCCATCCGGAGGTCTCGGGGGAGACGCGCTTCCACCGGCTGCTCGTGCAGCGGGCGCGCGAGCGCGGCTGAGTCCCGGGCTCCTCCGACGGGCGGCGCCATGGGGACTCCTCCCCATGGCCCCGCCCGCGTCCCCGCCGTACGCTCGACCTGCAGGGGCAGGGGAGACGAGCAGCGCAGGAGGCAGCAGGGATGACCACGTTCTACGGGGCCGATACGGAGTCCCTGCGCGACGGCTCCTCGCTCGTCGCCCGCCGCGCCGAGATGCTGCACGACCTCGAGGCCCGGCTGCGCGCCCTCATCGAGGGCGTCACCTGGACCGGCCCGGATGCCGACGCCTTCCGCACCGAATGGTCCTTCCGCGTGCGCCCCGCGATCGCCGACGCGGCCCACCTGCTGCGCCGGCGCAGCCTCGCCCTCGCGGCCGCGGCCGATGAGCAGGACGCCGCCTCCTCCCCGGACGGGCCCCGCGATGCGGGCGGACCGCGGCACGTCCCGGCCCTGCCGGGCCTCCCGCTCGGACCGGTCGAGCTGCCGCGGGTCGAGCTGCCGCCGATCATCGGAGGGCCGCATCTCGTCGCCCCCGAGCCGCCCCTCCTGCGGGTCGACCCGCCCCTGGTCGGGGGTCCGCAGCCGATCGTGCCGGGAACGCCGCTCGGGCCCATCCGGCCGCCGCGGTTCTTCACCTGCCCGGTGCCGGTCCAGCCGGGCTGGCGGATCGGCGAGGACCTCGGCACCTTCCATGCCCTGCCGGCCCCGGTGACGCTGCCCCCGGGGGTGCTGGTCTCGGAGTCCATCGGGCACGAGTAGCCTGGGGCCCGCGAGCACCGGGAGCCCGTCCCGGAGCGCGCGGAGCACAGGAGGCCCGATCGCATGTCCGCCCAGCCCGTCCTCGTCCTGGTCCCCGGAGTCGCCGGCGGCGGCACGCACGCCATGCCCTACGCGGTCGCCGAGGAGGCCGCGGCGCAGCTGACCGTGATCGACCTGGGCGTCACCCGCGGCGACGGCGTCTTCGAGACCGTCGGCGTGTTCGACGGCGCTCCCCAGAACCTCGGGCCCCACCTGCAGCGCCTGGCCCGCAGCGCCGAGATGCTCGAGCTGCCCGCCCCCGACCTCGACATCCTCGAGGAGGCCTTCGCGCTCGCCGTCCACGAGCACGCGGACGTCCCCGAGCTGTCCGTGCGCGTGGTGATGACCCGCGGGAACGAGGGCTCCGGGCGGCCCAGCGCGTGGATCCACGCCCGCGAATCCGTCGACTGGTCCCGCGAGCGCGCCGGCATCCGCGTCGCCGCGCTCAGCCGCGGCCTGCCCAGCACCGTCGTCGCCGATGCGCCCTGGCTGCTGGCCGGCGCCAAGACCCTCAGCTACGCCGGGAACATGGCGGCGGTGCGCGAGGCGAAGCGGCGCGGCGCGGACGACGTCCTGTTCGTCTCCACCGACGGCTACGCCCTCGAGGGGCCGACCTCCACCCTGCTGGTCCGCCATGGCGAGGCCTTCTCCACCACCCCGGTCAGCGCGGGCGTGCTGCAGGGCACCTCCGTGGCCTCCGCCTTCGCGCTGCTGGCCGCCGAGGGCGCGAGCACGGGGGAGCGGTTGATGACCCCGGCGGAGGTCGCCGCCTCCGACGGCGCCTGGCTGCTCTCGAGCACCCGCCTGGTCGCACCGATCACCCACCTCGACGCGCAGGAGCTGCCGCAGGATCCCGAGCTCACCGCCCGCCTCCTGGACCACCTGCGCGGCCGCTGAGCCGGCGTCAGGCCGCGACGGGCCTCCGGCGGCGCAGGCCCGCGGTCACCAGCGCCGCGAGCAGCGTCAGCACCGCGCCGCCGATGGTCGCCGGGGTCAGGTGCCCCTGCCCGCCCAGCGCGTCCAGCGCCACGGAGCCGATGATCTGCCCCGAGATCGTGGCCATCGCCAGCGTCAGCACGCCCAGCGGCCCGGCCAGGTGCGCGGCCATCGCGATGAAGACGACGCCGATCGCGCCGCCGCAGTACAGCAGCGGGTTCGTCGGCAGCGGCTGCGGGGCGCCGACCACGAGGGCATGGATTCCTGCGGCGAGCACCAGCGCGGTGGTGCCGACGATGAAGTTGCCCAGGGTCGCGACCATGAAGTGGCCGCTGTGCTGGGAGACGCGGCCGTTGACAGCCTGCTGCAGGCCCATCGCCACGCCCGCGACCATCGGCAGCGCGAGCAGGTACCACGGGGCCTCGGTGGCGATGCCGCCGGACATCGCCAGGGCCACCGAGGCGACCATCATGATCGCGCCGACCACGCGGGTGGGCGTCAGGTGCCGCACCCCGCCGGGGCCCAGCCCCACCCGGTCCACCACCAGGCCCGTCACCGTCTGGCCGGCGACGACGCAGACGATGAACAGCGCCACGCCGATCAGGCCGACGCTCAGGCCCTGGCCGAGCACGAAGGTCGCCCCGCCCAGGCCGCCCAGCGCGAGCGGCCAGGGGAAGCCGCCCGAGCGCAGGTCGCGCCAGAACCCGCGCGAGAGCTCGCGCACGCGCGGCATCACCACGAGCAGCAGCAGGATGATCACCAGCCCGCTGCCGAAGGAGATCGCGGCGGCGGTGAAGCCGTCCTCGAGCTCCGCCGCGAGATCGGCGTTGATGCGGGACTGCAGCGCCCCCATCACGCCGCCGACCACGGCCGCCGGGAGCGCCCAGCGCGGGGCGTGCAGCGGGGCGGGGGCCGGGATGCCGACGGGGAGGGGCGGGGTCTGCGGGGGAGTGCTCGTCACGTCGGTCCACGATACGCCGGGGCGCCCGCCCCCGGTCGCGGGCCGCCCGCGCAGGTCTTCATCGGCCGATGGGAAAGCGATAGCCTGACCGGGTCCGTGCCGCCGCGGCGCCCGGCCGCGGCCCGTCCCCGAGGAGCATCATGCCCAGCACGCCCGCGATCACCTTCCACGACGGCCGTTCCATCCCGCAGCTCGGCTTCGGCGTCTGGCAGGTCGGCCCGGAGGAGACGGCCGAGGTCGTCGGTCACGCGCTCGAGGCCGGCTACCGCCACATCGACACCGCCCGCGGCTACAACAACGAGAAGGGCGTGGGCGCGGCGCTCGCCGCCACCGACATCCCGCGCGACGAGATCTTCGTGACCAGCAAGGTCCCCAACCAGGACCAGGGCCGCGAGGCCACCCTCGCCTCCTTCGACGCGACCATGGCCGACCTCGGCCTCGAGGAGCTGGACCTGTACCTCATCCACTGGCCCGCGCCGGGCGTGGGCCTGGCCGTGGAGACCTGGAGGACGCTCGTCGAGCTGCAGGAGCAGGGCCGCATCCGCTCCATCGGCGTCTCGAACTTCCGCGCCGAGGACCTCGCGCTGCTCGAGGCGGAGACCGGCGTGCTGCCCGTCCTCAACCAGATCGAGCTGCACCCGTACTTCGCCCAGCCCGAGCTGCGCGCCCTCCACGCCGACAAGGGCATCGTCACCGAGTCCTGGTCCCCGCTGGGCCAGGGCGGCGGCGAGCTCACCGACCCCGTGGTCGAGGACATCGCCGCCGCGCACGGCGCGACGACCGCGCAGGTCGTCCTCGCCTGGAACCTGGCGCTGGGCAACGTCGTCATCCCCAAGTCCGTCACCCCCGAGCGCATCGCCCAGAACCTCGCGAGCCTCGAGGTCGAGCTGACCTCCGAGGAGGTCACGGCGATCACCGCCCTCCACCGGGGCGAGGCCGGCCGCCAGGGCCCGGACCCGTCCGTCTTCGGCGGCCACCAGGGGCGCTGACCCCGTGACCAGCGGCCCCGGGCGGACGCCGCGGGCGGCGGTGAAGGCGATGATCGTCCGCGACGGGGCGATCCTCATGAACCGGTCCCGCGTCCGCGGCGCCGACGGGCGCGAGCGCGAGATCTTCGACCTGCCCGGGGGTGGCCACGAGTTCGGCGAGACCCAGGAGGAGGCGCTGCGCCGCGAGTGCCTCGAGGAGATCGGCGCCCGGGTCCGGGTCCACGGGGCGGCGCTGGTGTACGAGGTGCGCACCTGGGCGCCGGACCGCACGCACCTCACGTTCCAGCAGGTCAACGTCGCGTTCTGGGCGGAGCTCGAGGCCGGGGAGGAGCCCGGGCTCGGCAGCGCGCCCGACGGCGCCCAGGTCGGGACCGCCTGGCTGCCGATCCGCGACCTGCCCTCCTACGAGGTGCACCCCGCGGGCGTGGCGGCGTGGCTCCTGGCCGACCCCGGCTCCCGCCCCCTGGGCATCGGCCCCTTCGAGATCCCTCCGGAGCTCTGAGCCCGGGCCGCGCCGACCCGCCGGCGCGCGCGATGCGCGCCCTCGTTCGCGCGGCGGGCGTGCCGGTCGCGGCGAGGCCGCGGTCGGGGAGGGCGACCGCGAGACTCGAGGAATTGCAGGCCCCTGTTCCAGGACATCGCTTTCCGTGGAACAGGGGCCTGCAATTCCTCCAGGGCGCGGACACGATCATCCGTCTCCCCCCTGGAGCGGGCGCGGGTGCCGCCGTCCCCGATCGCCCGGGCTGCACCTCGGGCTCTCTGCGCCTGAGCGCGCGACGGGTCGCGAGGCGTCCGCCGGCGCGCGGTCGTGCGCGCCTTGACGCGTGGGCCGGGTCACTCTAGGCTCCTCCCGGACATAAAAGTTCCCGAAAAGTTTTGCGGCGGGAGCGGGCGAGAGGTGACGTCATGGAGGACGTTCCGGCCCGGCGACGCCGCGCAGCGCATCGGCCCGAAGGGGCCTGCCCCGAGTCGAAGGAGACGACATGATGCGACGCGAGATCCTCACCGCCGCGGCGGTCACCGCCGGAACGATCGCCGGAGGGACGCTGGTCGCCGGCTCGGCGGCCGCCGCCCCGGGCGGGGGCGACGCGGCGCCCGGCCGCGGCACCGCGCCGGGGCTGGCGAAGAAGGACACCCTGGCGTTCGCGGCGGGGTCGGCGATCCGGATCGGCACCGCGGTCGCCGGCGGCGGGCACCATGACAGCCAGGACTACCCGCCGCCGTTCACGGACGATGCGACCTACCGCGAGCTCCTGGGGCGCGAGTTCACCTCGCTGTCGGCGGAGAACCAGATGAAGTGGGACTTCCTGCGGCCGGACCGCGAGACCTTCCGCTTCGACGAGGCCGACGCGATCATGGACTTCGCCGCCGAGCACGGCCAGGTCGTGCGCGGGCACACCCTGCTGTGGCACAACCAGAACCCGGAGTGGCTCGAGCAGGGCGGCTTCTCCGCGGACGAGCTGCGGGCGCTGCTGAAGGAGCACATCGAGACCGTCGTCGGCCGGTACGCGGGGCGCATCCACCAGTGGGACGTCGCCAACGAGATCTTCGACGACGACGCCCGGCTGCGCGAGGAGCAGAACATCTGGATCCGCGAGCTGGGCATCGGGATCGTGGCCGATGCCTTCCGCTGGGCGCGCGCCGCCGATCCGCAGGCCCAGCTCTTCTTCAACGACTACAACGTCGACGGCATCAACCCCAAGTCCGACGCCTACTACGCGCTCATCCAGGAGCTGCTGGCCGACGGCGTGCCGGTCGACGGCTTCTCCACGCAGGGCCACCTCTCGACCCGCTACGGGTTCCCCGGCGACCTGGCCGACAACCTCCAGCGCTTCGCAGACCTGGGGCTGCGGACCGCCGTCACCGAGCTCGACGTGCGCATGGACCTGCCCGACGGCGCGGAGCCCACCCCGGAGCAGCTCGAGAAGCAGGCCGAGTACTACCGGCGCGTGACCGAGGCCGCGCTGTCCGTCGAGGGCTGCGAGTCCCTGACGCTGTGGGGCTTCGTGGACACCTACTCGTGGGTGCCGGTCACCTTCGAAGGCCAGGGGGCGGCGACGGTGATGTGGGAGGACTACACCCGCAAGCCGGCCTACCACGCCGTGCGCGACGCCCTCGCCGCGGCGAGCGGCCGCGCCGGCCATCCCGCCCTGGAGCGCTGACCCGCTCCTCGCCTCCCGACCGGGCCCGCCACCTGCACAGCGCAGGAGGCGGGCCCGTCCGCATGTGCACACCTGTGCGTTTCCCGGATTACCCCCGGGGAGGGGCTTGCGCGCCCGCTGTGCCGGAGGGCACGATGTCACCGCACGAGTACACAGGTGTGCTTCTGGTTGTCACAGATGTGACGACCGTTCGTGCCCAGCGTCGGGCCCGACCCGCCCGCGCACCACCGCACCACCGCCCTGTCCGAGGCGCCGCCGCCGGCGCCGCCCGTGGATCGAAGGAGATTCACCATGACTCGCTCCGTCCCGCTCGGGACCGGCGCCCTGGAGAGGGCCGACGGCCTGATCCTCGCCGAGCCCGCAGCGCCCGCCGTCGGCGCGGACAACCCGGTGATGAAGGCCGTCACCTGGGTCGCCGAGCACTTCATCGGCCTGTTCCAAGCCTCCGCAGACAGCTTCATGGGCCTCGTGACCGGGGTCCTCCCGCTGCTGATCGTCCTGCTCACCGCGATGTACGCGGTGACCACGTGGATCGGCGAGGACCGCGTGACCCGCGCCGTGCAGTGGTCGGGGAAGTACGCCCTGACCCGCTACACGCTGATGCCGATCCTCGCGGTCATCATGCTCACCAACCCCATGGCCTACACCTTCGGGCGCTTCCTGCCCGAGCGGTACAAGCCCGCCTTCTACGACTCCGCCGTCTCCTTCGTGCACCCGGTGACGAGCTTCTTCCCGCACGCCAACGCCGGGGAGATCTTCGTGTGGACCGGCGTCAGCGCCGGCGTCCTCGCGGTGAACCCGGGGGCCTACACGAAGCTCGCCGTCCTGTACTTCCTCGTCGGCATCATCGTGATCCTCATCCGCGGCATGGTCACCCAGTGGATCACCGCCGTGATGATCCGCCGCGACCCGCAGCACCGCGCGACCTTCGCCCAGTTCGACGCCGACTACCAGGACGGCCGCATCCAGGGAGGCTCCCGATGAGCGCAGGCAGCGTGCGCGTCCGCCACGGACGCGGCGGCTGGGGCCCCGGCCTCACCCTCACCCCGACCGAGGGCAAGGACATCGTCCTGTCCGTGACCAGCGGCGGGATCCACCCCGTCGCCGCGAGGATCGCCGAGCTCACCGGCGCCACCGCGGTCGACGGCTTCACCAACCACATCGACGACGAGCGCGTGATGTGCGCGGTCATCAACTGCGGCGGCACCGCCCGCATCGGCGTCTACCCCCGCAAGCGCATCCCCACCGTCGACGTCTACCCGGGCGAGCCCTCCGGTCCGCTCGCGCAGTTCATCACCGAGGACATCTTCGTCTCCGCCGTCGGGGTCGAGGACGTGCTGCCGGCCGAAGAGGACGCCGCCGCGGCGGCCCCCGCCGCGGGGGCATCGGCCGCCGGGGCGACGGCCGCGGGCGCCCCGACGGCCCTGCCCACCAAGCAGGAGCGCATCGAGGCGACCGGCGCCGCCATGGCCGGCGGCGGCATGGGCGGGTTCTCCGGGATCGTCGTGAAGTTCGGCGGCGCGATCGGATACTTCATCAACACCCTGCTGTCCTCCGGGCGCCAGGCCATCCAGCTGTGCCTGCAGACGATCATCCCCTTCATGGCGTACGTGTCGCTGCTCATCGGCATCGTCACCTACACCGGGATCTCCGAGGCGATCGCCAAGGGCGTCACCCCGCTGGTGCAGAACCCCATCGGCCTGGTGCTGCTGGGCGTCATCACCGCCATCCCGATCCTGTCCCCGATCCTCGGGCCGGGCGCCGCGATCGCCCAGGTCGTCGGCGTGCTCATGGGCACGCAGATCGGCGCCGGGAACCTGCCCGTGCAGTACGCGCTGCCGACCCTGTTCGCGATCAACGGCCAGGTGGGCTGCGACTTCATCCCCGTCGGCCTGTCCCTCGGGGAGGCGAAGGCGGAGACGGTCGCCATCGGCGTTCCCGCCGTGCTCTTCTCCCGCCTGATCACCTCGCCGATCGCCGTCGTCATCGCCTACCTCGCCGGCTTCCTCGTCAACTGAAAGGCCCCCTCATGACCACCGAGCTGTACACCTCGACCGTCACCGGCATCGGCGCCGATGCCCCCGGCATGTTCGAGGCCGGGGTGATCATCCTGTTCGGCGAGCCGGTGCCGCCGGCCCTGGCCGACGTCAGCGTCGTCCACGCCCATACCGGCGAGCTCGCCCGCGACATCGAGCCCGGCGACGTGATCGCCATCGGCCCCGCGGAGTACCGGGTGGAGCAGATCGGCGAGCAGGCCTCCGGCAACATGCGGGAGCTGGGGCACCTGGTGCTGTACGTCGACGCGGGGGAGCAGAAGCTGCTGCCCGGCGCAGTGCACGTCACCGGCCCCGCTCCCGCCCCGCAGACCGGCGCGCGGATCACCGTCCGCGCCGGCGGCTGACCCGAGGAGCACCCCATGGACCAGCTCGGATTCGTCGTCCTGCTGATCGCCGCGATCCTCCTGTCGTTCGCGTTCAGCTACCTCCAGCACCGCGCCTACTCCCGCACCGTGCGCGCGGTGGCCCTCGCCCACGACCGCACGGGCGTGGTCGTCGTCTCCGGGCGCGGCAAGGGATTCCTGCGCGGATGCGTCGTCATCCTCGCGGTGGACACCACCACCCGGCGCATCCTCGAGGCCCGCACCATGCAGGGCTCGACCGTCCTGGCGCGGTTCCGCCGCGCCGAGTTCCTCGAGGGCCCGCTGAAGGCCGCCCCCTCCCGCGCCACCAGCCGGTGGATGGAGGAGGCCCTCCAGCAGGCCACCACCCAGTACCGCGAGACCGCCCGGTCCGCCCGCCGGTCGCATCCCGCCGCGACCACCCCGAAAGGATCCGCAGCATGAGCTACTCACAGCGTCTGGCCGAGCGCGAGGCCGCCCTCGGCCGCCCCGTCCGCGTCGGCGTCGTCGGCGCCGGGCAGATGGGATCGGGCCTGGTCGCCCAGGTCCATCGCGCCCGCGGCATGGAGGTCGCCGCCGTGGCCGACGTCGCCGTCGAGCGGGCCGAGCAGGCGCTCGCCGCGGCCGGCCGCACCGACGTGGTCCGCGCCGCCTCGATCGAGGAGGCCGCCCGCGTCATCGAGGCCGGGCAGGCCGCCGTCCTGGACGACGGGCTGCGCCTGGCCGAGCTGCCGCTGGACATCGTCGTGGAGGTCTCCGGCATCCCCGACGTCGCCGCCCAGGTGGCGCTGTCCTGCGTGCTCGCCGGCACCGACGTCGCCCTCATGACCGTGGAGGCCGATGTGACCGTCGGCCTGCTGCTCTCGCGCATGGCCGCCGCCGGCGACGCCGTCTACACCGTGTGCCGCGGCGACGAGCCCGTCGAGTGCGTCAAGCTCGTCGAGTACGCCGAGGACCTGGGCCTCGAGGTGGTCGTCGCCGGCAAGGGCAAGAACAACCCGATGCGGCCCACGGACGTGCCCGAGGACGTCGAGGAGGAGGCGCGGCGCAAGGGCATGAACCCCAAGATGCTGTGCTCCTTCACCGACGGCACCAAGACCCAGATCGAGATGGCGGCGCTGGCCAACGCGACCGGCTACGCCATCGAGGAGCCGGGCATGCACGGCGAGGCCGTGGACCTCGCCGACCTCGCGAAGAAGCTCCGCCCGGCCTCCGAGGGCGGGATCATCCAGGGCGAGCGGCCCGTGGTCGAGTACGTGACCGGCGACGTCGCCCCCGGCGTCTTCGTCATCGCCCGCAGCGACAACGAGGTCGTCACCGAGGAGCTGCACTACCTGCGCCTGCCCGGGGAGGGCGACTACTTCCAGATCTACCGCCCCTACCACCTGGCCTCCGTCGAGGCGCCCCTGTCGATCGGCGAGGCCGTGCTGGACCGCCGGCCCTCCTTCATCTCCACCACCTGGAGCGCCGACGTCATCGCGACGGCGAAGTCCGACCTCGCCGCCGGCACCCGGCTCGAGGGCATCGGCGGCCACCACCTGCACGGCACCGCCTACGACGCCGCCCAGGCCCGCGAGGCGGACCTGCTGCCGATCGCGCTCGCCGCGACCTCCACCCTGGTGCGGGACGTCCCCGCCGGGCAGGCCCTCACCTACGCCGACGTCGAGCTGGACGAGTCGCGGCCGCTGGTCGCGATGCGCCGCATGCAGGACGCCCTGATCGGCTCGGGGGTGGTCCGATGAGCACCGCGCTCCTGGAGGACGCCGGGGCCGCGCTCGAGGCCCTCGGCACCATGTGGCGGATCCGCCTGTTCGAGGAGGCCGTCGAGGACCTCTACGGCCGCGGCATGATGCACGGCACCATGCACCTGTCCATCGGCGAGGAGGCGATCCCCACCGGGACCTGCCTGAACCTCGTCGAGGGCGACCAGATCACCTCCACCCACCGCGGCCATGGGCACTGCATCGCCCGCGGCGCGGACCTCGGGAGGATGATGGCCGAGCTGCTGGCCAAGGACAACGGCTACTGCCGCGGCCGCGGCGGGTCGATGCACATCGCCGATGTCGCCACCGGAAACCTCGGCGCCAACGGCATCGTCGCCGGCGGCGTGCCCATCGCCGCAGGCGCCGGGCTGACCAACCAGCTCACCGGCAACGGGAAGGTCGCCGTGTGCTTCCACGGCGACGGGGCCGTGGGCGAGGGCGCCTGGCACGAGGCCCTGACGCTGGCCTCCATGTGGGACCTGCCGGTGGTGTTCGTGTGCGAGAACAACCAGTACGGCATGTCCATGTCCGCGAAGTCCGCCTTCAAGGTCGACCTCTCGGCCAAGGCCGCCGGCTACGGCATCGCCGGCGAGACCGTCGACGGCAACGACGTGGTCGCGGTCGCCGAGGCCACCGCCCGCGCCATCGAGCGGGCCCGCGCGGGGGAGGGGCCCAGCTTCATCGAGGCCGTCACCTACCGCTGGCGCGGCCACTCGAAGTCGGACAAGAACCGCTACCGCAGCAAGGAGGAGATCGCCGAGTGGAAGGGCCGCGACCCGATCGCCGCCTTCGCCCACCGGCTGCTCGAGTCCGGCCTCGTCGACCAGGCGCAGCTGGACGCCGCGCAGTCCGCCGCCCGCGACGCGATCCGCGAGTCCGTCGTCTTCGGCACCAAGGGCGAGGAGCCCGATCCTGCCGCACTGCTCGACGCGGTGTACGCGCCCTCCGGCGTGGACGCCACCGACACCCGGCTCCAGGAGGCCACCCGATGAGCATGCGCGAGATGACCTACTCCGAGGCGATCCGCGAGGCCATGGCCCAGGCCATGACGGCCGATGAGCGGGTGTTCCTCATGGGCGAGGACGTCGGCCTGTACGGCGGCGCCTTCGGCGTGGAGAACGACCTCATCGACCGCTTCGGGGCCGAGCGCGTGCGCGACACGACGATCTCCGAGCTCGGGATCGTCGGCATGGGCGTCGGCGCGGCGGTCACCGGCATGCGGCCCATCGTCGAGATCCAGTTCTCCGACTTCACCGCCCAGGCCATGGACCAGATCGCCAACCAGGCCGCGAAGCTCCACTTCATGGTCGGCGGGCAGGCGACCGTGCCGCTGGTGATCCGCGCCCCCGGCGGCTCCGGCACCGGCGCCGCCGCCCAGCACTCCCAGTCCCTCGAGGCCTGGTTCACGTGCATCCCCGGGCTGAAGGTCGTCATGCCCTCGAACGCGACCGATGCCGCCGAGCTGCTGCTGGCCGCGCTCGAGGACCCCAACCCCGTGATCGTCCTCGAGCACAAGCTGCTGTACAAGCAGACCTTCGAGGTGCCCGAGACCTTCGCGGTGGGCCGCCTGGGCGTGGGCCGGATCGAGCGAGAGGGCAGCGACCTGACCATCGTCGCCACCGGCGTCGAGGTGCAGCGCGCCCTCGAGGCGGCCGAGCAGCTCGCCGCCGACGGCATCAGCGCCGAGGTCATCGACCCCCGCACCCTCAAGCCGCTGGACCTGCCGCTGATCGTCTCCTCCGTCGTGAAGACGGGGCGGGCGCTGCTGGTGCAGGAGTCCGTGCGCTTCGGCGGGTTCATGGGGGAGATCTCCGCGAGCATCGTCGAGTCCGAGGCCTTCGGGCACCTGCAGGCGCCGGTGCGGCGCCTGTGCGGCCTCGACGTCCCGATCCCGTACAACCCCGACCTCGAGAAGGCCGCCGTCCCGCAGGTCGGGGACATCGTCCGCGAGGCGACCGCGCTCGTGAGGGAGTGGTGACCATGGCCGACATCCCCCTGACCATGCCCAAGATGTCCATGACCATGGAGGAGGGCACCCTCACCGAATGGCACGTCGCCGAGGGCGACGTGATCGCCAAGGGCGACGTCGTCGCCGTGGTCATGACCGACAAGGTCGACATGGAGGTCGAGTCCCCGGCCGCCGGAACCGTCACCTCCCTGCTCTGCGCCGAGGGGGACGTCGTCCCCGTCGGCGGGAACATCGCCATCGTCGCCAGCGAGGAGGACGACCTGCTCGGGGACCTGTTCTCCGGCGACGGCGGGGACGCGGGGGCCGACGCCTCCGGCGGGATCGACACGGCCGCCGACCCCGGGGCGAGCGCAGCGCCGGACTCCCCGCCCGGGCCCTCGGGATCCGAGGAGGTCGCCGGCGGTGCGGCGGACGGCGCCCCGCCCGCCGCGGCACCGGACGGGCCGATGCCGCCGTCCGTGCCCCTGGCCCGCAAGCTCGCCCGCGACCACGGCCTGGACCTGCGGACCATCACCCCGACCGGCCCGCACGGGACGGTGCGCGTCAAGGACGTCAAGGAGGCGATCACCGCCTCCGGGGCGCAGCGGCAGGACCCGGCGGCCGCCGCGCCTGCCGCCGGCACGCCCGCTCCCGCCTCGGGGGCATCGGCCGCAGGGGCCGCGCCCGCGGCGCCCGTGGTCGAGGCCGCACCGGAGGAGCTGCTGGGCACCGCGCGCGAGCGCCGCACCCGCCAGCTCACCGCGCAGGCCATGGCCGCCACCCCGCTGATCCCGCAGTTCACCGCGTTCCGGCGGATGGACCTGTCCGTCGCGGCACGGGCCCGCACCGGCGTGCTGAAGGGCGTCAGCTGGACCACGCTCCTGCTGCGCGCCTATGCGATGCTCCTGCGCGGGAACGAGCAGCTGAACGGCTCGTGGGCCGGCACCGGGGTCAGGCGCAACCCCACCGTGGACATCGTCCTCGCGGTCGACACCCCCGGCGGGCTGCTGGTGCCCGTGCTGCGCGAGCCCGACCAGCTGGGCGTGCGGGAGCTGGACGCGCAGGTCCGCGCCCTCGGCGCCTCCGCCAAGGAGGGGAAGGTCGACCCGTCGCTGTTCGGGCCGGCCACCGGCACCCTGTCCAACCTGGGCGGGCTGGGCGTGGACCGGTTCAACGCCCTGATCACCCCGCCGCAGGCGACGGCGCTCAGCGTCGGCACCGTGGGCGTCGCCCCGGTCGTCGAGGCGGACGGCACCCTCGGCGCCCGCATGACCTGCGAGCTCGGCCTGAGCATCGACCATCGCGTCGCGGACGGCGCCGATGCCGCCCGCGCCCTGCAGACCATCCAGGACCTCCTGGACGACCCGCTGCGGCTCGCGCTGTAGCGACGGGCGACGCCGAGGACGTGCACGGACGGCGGTCCGAGGGCCGCGAGCCAGGCGATCGCCTGGCTCGCGGCTCCTGGACGACCGGTCGTGCCCGCCCCCGGCGCCCGGTCGCTCCGCCGCGGAGCACGAGCCCGGCCCGTCCGCCTCCCCGGACGCCCGAGGTGCACGCCCCGCCCCGGCACTACCCTCGTACACACCCGCCCGACCCGCACGACCCCCAGGAGCAGCCATGAAGAAGGTCCTCATCATCTGCGGAACCGGCGTCGCGACCTCGACCGTCGTCGCCGCGAAGGTCCGAGACCACCTCGCCGCCCAGGGCATCGAGGCGGACGTCTCCCAGGGCAAGGTCATGGACCTCATGGGCCCCGCGCCCGAGGTCGACCTCATCGTCGCCACCACCGAGGTGCCCGCCACCGTCGGCGTCCCCGTGGTGCGGGCCCTGCCGCTGCTGACCGGCATCGGCGAGGACGCCGCCCTCGCGGAGATCGTCTCCGCGCTGTCCTGACCGACCGGGCGAGCCCGGCCCGCCCCCGCGGGCGCCTGCCCGGCGGGACCCTCATCCCTGCGCTCGAGGACGAGCGCCGCCCCAAGGAGCGCCATCATGGAGAGCATCCTCGGCCCGATCTCGGGCTACCTCACCGGACTGGGACCGAGCGTCGTGCTGCCGGTCCTCATCACGATCTTCGGGCTGATCCTCGGGCTGAAGCTGGGGAAGTCCTTCCGCGCCGGCGTGACCATCGGCATCGGGTTCATCGGCATCAACCTCGTGATCGGTCTGCTGGGCGGGCAGGTCGGCCCGGCCGCGACTGCCATGGCGGAGGGCCTGGGCGTGAGCCTCGACGTGGTCGACGTCGGCTGGCCCTCCTCCGCCGCCATCGCCTTCGGCTCCGCGATCGGGGCGATGATCATCCCGCTGGGCCTGCTGGTGAACGTGATCCTGCTGGTCACCGGGCTGACGCGGACCTTCGACATCGACCTGTGGAACTACTGGCACAGCGCCCTGATCGGGGCGCTCGTGGCGGCGGTGACCGAGAGCTTCCTGCTGGGGCTGCTGAGCGCCGCCGTCCACCTCGCCCTGGTCCTGGCCTTCGCCGACCTCACCGCGCCGATCGTCCAGAAGTACTTCCAGCTGCCGGAGATCTCCTTCCCGCACGGCACCTCGGCCCCGTACGGCCTGCTCGCCATCCCGCTGAACCGCCTGTTCGACGCGATCCCGGGGCTGAACCGGCTGGACGCGACCCCGGCGGCGATCCAGAAGCGCTTCGGCATGTTCGGGGAGTCGCTCATGATGGGCCTGGTGCTGGGCCTGCTGATCGGCATCTTCGGCTACGGCTTCGACGATCCGGCGGCCGATTCGACGGCGATCCTCACCCTCGCGATCTCCCTCGCGGCGGCGATGTTCCTGCTGCCGCGGATGGTGGCGATCCTCATGGAGGGGCTGATGCCGATCTCCGAGGCGGCGCGCACCTTCGTCCAGAAGCGCTTCCCGGGCCGCACCTTCTACATCGGCCTGGACTCCGCGGTCGCCGTCGGCCAGCCCTCGGTGATCGCGACCTCGCTGATCCTGGTGCCGGTCACGCTGCTCATCGCGGTGGCGCTCGCCCCGGCCGGCAACCGCGTGCTGCCGCTGGTGGACCTCGCGACGATCCCCTTCGTGGTCGCGGTGATGGTGCCGATCTTCCGCGGGAACATCGTGCGCAGCGTGATCGGCGGCGGGATCCTCATCGGCGCCGGCCTGTTCGTCGCCACCTGGATCGCTCCGACGTTCACGCAGGTCGCCGTCGCCTCCGGCTTCGCCCTCGAGGAGGGGCAGACGACGATCTCCTCGATCGTGGACGGCGCCAACCCGCTCACCGCCGTCTTCTTCGCCGCCGCCCGGCTGGGCGTGCCGGGCGTGCTCGTCGCGGCACTCCTCTCCCTCGGGGCGGTCCTCGCGATCCGCGTCGCGATGGCCCGCCGGGATCGCGCCGCGGCCGCCGCCGGGTCGCAGGAGCCGTCGGCATGAGCGCCTCCGCCGGGGACGGCGCGCCCGAGCCCGTGCCGTCCCCGCTCGCGCTCCTGCCCGGGGCGGCCATCGCCGGCTGCGCGGCGGCCGATGCCGAGGGCGTGCTGCGCGCGCTCGCGGGCCGGCTCCTGGCCTCCGGCGCGGTCACCGGCTCCTTCGAGGAGGCCGTCCTCGCCCGCGAGGCCGCCTACCCGACGGGCCTGCCCACCATCGTCCCCGCCGCGATCCCGCACACCGACCCCGAGCACGTGCTGCGCCCCGGGCTTGCGGTGGCGACGCTGCAAGCGCCGGTCGCCTTCGGGGAGATGGGCTCCTCCGGGGCCGAGGTGCAGGTGCAGCTGGTGGTGATGCTGGTGCTCGCCGACGCCCACAGCCAGCTCGCCGCGCTGCAGAGCCTCATCGCCCGCCTGCAGGACGAGGCCGCAGTCCGCGAGGTGCTCGCCGCGCGCGACGACGCCGATCTGGAGGCCCGCGCCCGCGCCTGGCTCGCCGGCTGACCGGGCGCTCACACCCGGGCGAGGACCTCGCGGGCCAGGTCGGTGTCCAGCACGATCGTGTCGATGATGCCGCTGCGCAGCACGCCGATCACCCCGGGGGCCTTCTCGATGCCGGCGGCCACGCCCACCACCTCGGGGATCGCCTGGAGCTCCTCGAAGGTCACCGCGAGCACGCGGTCCTGCGCGGGCGGGCCCAGCGGCACGCCGTGCGCGTCGACGAAGCGGGCGCAGACGTCGCCGACGGGGTTCTGCTGCTCGAAGGCGATGCGCTCGCTCTCGGACAGCTTCATCTGCCGCACCAGATGAGGGGAGGAGTGGAAGCCGGTCGAGCCGATGCCGACGATCGCCAGCTCGACCTTCCCGGCCGCATCCAGCACCGAGGCGATCGAGGACTCGGCCCGCAGGCTGCGCACCGTCGTCGCGGACTCGAGCACCGCCGGGGCGTACAGCGTCTCCGGCCGGGCGCCCAGGCGCGAGGCGAGCACGCGCAGCACCGACTCCCCGGACTCGAGCTGGTCCAGCGCGCTGTGCCCGCCCACCAGCGGCAGCACCCGCGGCGGCGGCCGCAGGTGCAGGGCGTCGAGGTGGGCGACGACGTCCTGCACCGTCTGCCCCCAGGACACGCCGATGCTGCGCACCTGGGCGGCGCGGTCCATGATCACGGCCGCGCCCTCCCGGGCCACGACCTCGATGCCCACCACCCGGGAGGCGGCGACGACATGCGCCTCGCGCAGGGAGAACGCGGAGCGCAGGGCGAGCTCGAGCACCTGGTCGCGCTGGGGCGGGCCCTCCGGGTCGTGGATCGTGATCTCGACGATCCCGCGGTCGCGGGCCTGCGTGAGGATGCGCGAGACGTTCGAGCGGGACAGGTTCAGCTCCCGCGCGACCTCCGTCTGCGATCGGCCCTGCTCGTAGTACAGGCGCGCGGCCCTCACGATCACGCTGGTGTCGCGAGGGGCTGGCATGGTCACTCCCGGATGGGGCGGGTCGGTCGGGTGGTCTCAGGGTACGCATCCTCGCGGCCGCGTGCGGGGCGAATCGCGCGGTCAGCGGGAGGTTCGCGGGCCCGATCCCAGGAGCTGCTCGAGGACGTCGGCGAGCTCGGCGGTGGGGCGCAGGGCGTCGAGCTCGAGGTCCGCGCTGCGGCGCAGCAGCGGCTCGACCTCGGCGTGCTGGCTCCGGATCTCCGCGCGGTCGGCAGGGGTGCTGCCGTAGGGGTTGTTCCTGCGGGCGGCGACCCGGTTCAGGATGACCTCGAGCGGCGCGCTGAGCAGGACGATGTGGTCGAAGCGGTCGCGGAACCGGCCCTGGTTCTCGACGGTCCCCTGGACCACGATCTCCTCGTGCGCGGCCAGCAGCGCGGCGATGCGCGGCTCGTCCCAGGTGCCCTCGGGCAGCACGTAGCCGCCGTAGTCCGTGTCCACGACGCGGCGGCCGCGGCGGGCGAGCTCGGCCAGGAGGGTCGTCTTGCCGGTGCCGGACATGCCGGTGACGAGGATGCGCACCATGGCACGAGCCTACGGGCCGCGCCCTCCGCGCCGGATCGCGGCCGCCTCTGGCGTCCGACCCCCGACGCCCCTAGTATGTCCGGACAAATACTCGTCCCTGGAGGGGCCCCATGCGCATCGGACTCGTCGGCTTCGGCTTCGGCGGCCAGAAGTTCCACCTGCCGTACATCCAGGCCGTTCCCGACTGGGAGATCGCGGGGGTCGTCACCCGGTCCCCGCAGCGTCGCGTCGAGCTCGCCGCCGCGGCGGCGGGCGTGCCGGCCGTCGACGACCTCGACGCCCTGATCGACCTCGGCGTGGACGTCGTCGTCATCACCACCCCGCCGCAGACCCGCCGCGAGCTGGTGCTGCGGGCCCTGGCCCGCGGCGTGCACGTGGTCGCGGACAAGCCCTTCGCGCCCGATGCGCAGGTGGCCCGGGAGATGGCTGCGGCAGCCGAGCAGGCCGGGCGCCTGCTCACCGTCTTCCACAACCGCCGCTGGGACACCGATCTGCGCACCGCCGCGGAGGTGCTCGCGGACGGGGCGATCGGCACGCCCTGGCGCGCCGTGAACCGCTTCGACCTCGACGAGCCGGGGACCCTCGAGGTCGGCCCCGCGCACGGGCTGCTGCGCGACCTCGGATCCCATCTCGTCGACCAGATGACGCACCTGTTCGGCCCGGTCGCGCGGGTGGACGCCCACCTGGACCTGGTCGAGGTCGAGGGGCACCAGGTCGACGCGGGCTTCGTCGTGGCCCTGCACCACGCCTCCGGCGTCCACTCCACCGTCTCGGCGAGCAAGATCAACCACCTGGCCGAGCGGGAGCTGGTGCTGTGGGGCTCGCAGGGGGCGTACACCTCGCGCATGCGCGACGTGCAGACCGATGCGATCCTGCGGGGCGAGCACCCGGCGACGGCCGCGGACTGGGGGCGCGAGCAGCCCGAGCGCTGGGGCGTCCTGCACACGGCGGACGGCGCGCTTCCCGTGCCCAGCGCTGCGGGCGACTATGCCGAGTTCTACCGCCGTCTGCATGCCTCGGTCGCCGAGGGCGCGCCCCTGGCCGTCCTCCTCGACGAGGCGATCCACACCGTGGAGATCACCGACGCCGCCCGCCTCAGCGCCCTCGAGGGACGCACCGTCGAGCTCCGCTGAGATCCCTCGCGGAGCCCGCGCCCGGCGCTATGCTCGCCATGGCGTGTCCGACGCCCAACCCCGATGGCTCGTCCCCAGCACGGGCCGGCACCACGTGCACCCGGGGCAGAGGGACCCTGTCTCCGGTCGCCGTCATCGATCGCCCGTGCCTCGGGCCGCGGCTGCTGGGGA
The DNA here is from genome assembly GCF_039530785.1 of Brachybacterium phenoliresistens. Classification (NCBI taxonomy): domain Bacteria; kingdom Bacillati; phylum Actinomycetota; class Actinomycetes; order Micrococcales; family Dermabacteraceae; genus Brachybacterium; species Brachybacterium phenoliresistens. Next base: position 11,839 of record NZ_BAAAOW010000006.1, on the reverse strand, counting down.
GCGGGCCAGGGGCATCGCGGGAGTTCCGGATGACAGCAGATCGAGCACGCAAGAAGCGCGTGCGCGCCCGCATGGCGCGCACCGGCGAGTCCTACACGGCTGCCCTCCGGCACCTCCGCTCCGCCGAAGGAGACGACGTGCCCACCACCGACACCACCCCTGCCCCCTCCCTCCGCCTCGCGGTCGCGCAGACGACCCTGCGGACCGACCCGGCCGATGCCGCCGCGATCCGCGCCGGCGCCCGCGAGGTCCTCGCCCTCATGCGGGAGGCCCGCGCCCGGGGCGCGGACCTGCTCCAGCTGCCCGAGGCGACGCTCTGCTTCCCCGACAAGCGGCTGCTCTCCCGCTCCCGCGAGGAGATCACCGACGCCGACTGGTCCCGTCTGGCCTGGGACGAGCTCGACCGCGCCGTGGCCGCGATCCGCAGCGGGGCGCGGGAGCTGTCCCTGCGCACCGTCCTCGGCGTGCAGACCCGGGCGGCCGAGGCGCCGCGCCCGCGCAGCAGCCTGCTGGTCATCGGCCCCGACGGCGCGATCGAGGCGCAGTACGACGAGCGGCGCCTGTCCCGCACCAAGGAGGCGCACCTGTACGAGCGCGGCCACGCGCAGGTCACGATCGACGTGGACGGGATCCGTCTGGGCCTCGCCTCCGGCCTCGAGGTCCTGTTCGGCGACGTGTTCCTCGGCTACGAGGACGCCGGAGCCGACGCGGTGCTGGTCTCCTGCCAGGCCCCGGCCGATGCGGATGCCTCCTACGGGCTGGTGATCTCGGCGCTGGCCATGGCGCGCCAGCACGGGCTGAGCATCGGCTGGAGCGCCTCGACGGCGAGCGCGGCGCACGCGCCGAGCGGCGTGATCGGTCCCGACGGCCGATGGGCCGCGACCTGCCCCGAGCAGGAGCGGCCCGCCGTCGTGGTGCACGAGATCGGGGCGCGGCCCGAGGGCGGGCCCCGCGCCTGGCGCCGCGCCATGGTCGCCGCCGACTGACCGGCGGCGCGGCGGCGGGCCGTGCCAGGATGACCCCTGTGGACGTCACCCCCGATCACGAGCCCGCCGCCGCCTCGACCCCGGTGAACCGGTACGCCTCGGCGCCCGCCTGGCGCGCCGTGGACGCCTATTTCACCCACGAGCTGGTGGGGGAGGACGAGGCCCTGGTCGCGGCGCGCGAGTCCGGTGCCCGCACGACCATGCCGAACGCCGAGGTCGCCGCCAACCAGGGCGCGCTGCTGGGCCTGCTCATCGGCATCGCCGGGGCCCGCCGCGTGCTCGAGTTCGGGACGCTCGCCGGGTACTCGACGATCTGGTGCGCGCGGGCCGTCGGCGCGCAGGGCCGCGTGACCACCCTCGAGCTGGAGCCGCAGAACGCCCACGTCGCGCTGGAGAACCTGGAGCGGGCCGGGGTCGCGGACCGGGTCGAGGTGCGCATCGGCCCGGCCGCGGAGTCGGCGCAGCACCTGATCGAGGAGGGCGCGGAGCCCTACGACCTCGTGTTCATCGACGCGGACAAGCCCGGCAACCCCGCCTACCTCGCGGCGGCGCTGCGCCTGACCGGTCCGGGCGCGGTGATCGTCATCGACAACGTGGTGCGCGACGGCGCCGTGGTCGACGCCGCCAGCGAGGACCCGCGGGTCCAGGGCGTGCGGCAGGTCGTGCAGGACATCGCGGAGCATCCCGAGCTCGAGGCGACGGCCCTGCAGACCGTCGGCGTGAAGGGCTGGGACGGTCTGCTCATCGCCCGGCGGCGCTGAACCGCGGCGTCCGGGATCAGATCCAGCAGGACCAGGCGTCCGGCTTCGCACCGCGCAGCTGCATGCCCACGGTCGCGTCCCCGACACCGGCCGCGGTGATCTGCTCGAGCATCGCCTCGCACAGCGGTGACCCCGAGGCATCGACGTAGCCATGGACCGAGAGGCCGTCGCCGGAATCGACGAGGCTGACCTGATCGGCGCCGCCCTCCGTCGCCATCGTCGCGAGCTCGACCAGCAGTTCCTGACGGCCTTCGACCGGGCCCGCGTCCACGTGCAGCTGGGCGTCGGTGCTCGTCCAGCCCTCCACGGTCACCTCCCATCGGACCTCGACATCATCGCCCTCGACTCCGATGGCGGTGATCTCGTCGTACGAGGAGACGAGGCCGATCAGATCGTCGGCCTGGACGGTGCAGTCGAAGGTCACCTCTGCGGAGGGATCGTCGCCCAGGTCCCGTCGGTCCAGCTCTGCCGCTGAGCAGGGGGAGTCGCCTGTCGCCCCGAGGAGGGAGAGGAGCAGCTCCGGGCCCGGATCGTAGGACGTCGCGACCCCGCGGGACCGGCCGGAATCCGGGGCGGCGCCGAGAAAGATCTGTGTCGTCTCGGGGCGGTCGTCGAGGATCTCGTCGATGCGGACGTCGACCTCGTGGTACGCGGCGAGCTGCTCGTCCGGGCTGGGCACCTCGTCCCACACGAGGTGGACCTGGAGCGCGCCCGGGCTCCCGGACACCACAGAGAGGGTCGCCGTGTCGACGAGCCCCTCGGACTCCACGGCATCGGCGAGCTCCTCGAGGGTGCCGGGCTCCTCCGTCGCCGCGGAGGTCGCACTCGCCGTCGCGCGGGGCGACGACGGCGTCGGCATCGGCGGCTCCGGTTCCCCGGAGCATCCGGCGAGCAGGAGGATCAGGACCGCGACGGCGGGAACGACGCTTCGGGATCGCATCCGCCGAGCCTACTCGGCCGCGGCGGGATCGTCGCTGCTCAGCGCGCCGTCCAGGGCCGGGGAGCGCTCCGTGGGGCGTTCCATCAGGACCGTCCGCGTCCTTCCACGTCCCGTCGGGCTGCGCCGAGGCCACCCACCCCACCGGGCGCCCCGGTGACGTGCACGCTGCGGAGCGCGGTCAGCGCCGCGCCGCGGCGATCGCGATGTCCTGGAGGTCCTTCTCCATCGCCTTCTGCGCGGCGCGCAGACCGAGCGAGCTCAGCGCGGCGCCCAGGTACCGGCGCAGCCCGTGCCGCTCGGGCATCGCCGCACCGAAGGTCATCGTCAGGTCGGTGCCGCGCTCGGTGGGCTCGAGACGGAACTGCGTGCGGTACAGGACGTCGCCGCTGCGGGCCACGACCACGGTGCTGCGCGGCTCGTCCGCCTCGATCACCTCCATCTCCTCGGTGGCGCGCATGCCGAGCACGGACCGGGTCTCCCGCCACGTCGTCCCCACCGCGTAGGGCCCCTCGGTGAGCACCTCGACCGAGTCGACGCCGGAGAGCGTCGACGCGGCGGCGCCGATGTCGGTGAGCACCGCCCAGACCGCGGCCGGATCCGCGTCGATCGGCTGGGTCAGGCGAAGCTGCGGCGTCGTCGTCATGGCGCGCAGTCTAGATCCCGCCGTCTCACAGCGGCAGGCGCACGTACGTCGTCTCGAGGTACTCGGCCAGACCCTCGTGGGAGCCCTCGCGGCCCAGGCCCGACTCCTTGACCCCGCCGAACGGGGCCGCCGGATCGGAGGCGACGCCCAGGTTCACCGCGACCATGCCCGCCTCGATGCGCCCGGCGACCCGGGTGATCTCGCCCAGATCCTCGCCGACCACGTAGCTCATGAGCCCGAACTCGGTGTCGTTCGCCGCGGCGACCATCTCCTCGACGTCGTCCATCACGATCACCGGGGCGACCGGCCCGAAGATCTCCTCCCGGTTCACACGCGCGTCGCGCGGGACATCGGCCAGCACCGTCGGGGCATAGAAGAAGCCCTCCCGGTCCAGGCGCTTCCCGCCGGTGAGGACGCGGGCGCCGCGCTCCACGGCATCGGCCACGAGCTCCTCGACCTTCGCCAGCCCCGCCTCGTCGATCAGGGGGCCGAGGGTCGTCCCCTCCTCGATGCCGGGACCGGCGACCAGGGCCTGCGTGCGCTCGGCGAGGCCGCGGGTGAACTCCTCGGCCACCGAGGCATGCACGTAGAAGCGGTTGGCCGCGGTGCAGGCCTCCCCGTTGTTGCGGAACTTCGCGGGCATCGCCGCGTCCAGCGCGGTGGGGACATCGGCCGAGGGCAGCACCAGGAACGGGGCGTTGCCGCCGAGCTCCATCGAGGTGCGCAGCACATGCTCGGACGCCTGGGCGAGCAGGGTGCGCCCCACCCCGGTGGAGCCGGTGAAGGACACCTTCCGCAGGCGGTCATCGGCCATCAGGGTCGAGGACAGCGTGCGGGAGTCCGAGGTGACCACGCAGCCGACGACCCCCGCGGGCACGCCCGCATCGGCGAGGATCTGCATCAGCAGCAGGGAGGTCAGCGGCGTCTTCGCGGCGGGCTTGAGCACCACGGTGCAGCCGGCCGCGAGCGCGGGGCCGATCTTCCGGGTGCCCATGGACAGCGGGAAGTTCCAGGGCGTGATCGCCAGGACCGGGCCGACCGGCCGGGTGGTCGTGAGGATCGCCTGCGGCGCGGCGGGGGCGGGACGGAACCGGCCGGGCAGGCGCACGGCCTCCTCGGAGAACCAGCGCAGGAACTCCGCCCCGTAGGTCACCTCGCCGTAGGCCTCCGCGAGCGGTTTGCCCATCTCGAGGGTCATGGTCAGGGCCAGGTCGTCGGCCCGCTCGTGGCACAGCTCGAAGGCCCGACGCAGGATGTCCGCGCGCTCCCGGGGCAGGGTCGCCGCCCAGGCGTCCTGCGCGGCGACCGCCGCGTCCAGGGCGCGCAGGCCCACGCTCTGCGCATCGGCGTCCACGACCTGCGTCAGCGCCCGGCCGGTGGCCGGGTCGACCACGTCCAGGCCGGGCGTGCCGCCGAGGAACGCCCCCTCGACGAAGGAGCTGCGGGGCAGGCGGTCGAGCAGGGCGGCGACGCCCTCCTCGGTGATCCGGGGGATCTCGGTCATGGTCTCGTCTCCTCAGTCGAACAGGATGACCTGGCGGATCGCCTCGCCGTCGGCGAGCTGGTCCATCGCCGAGCACACGTCCTCGAGACGGATCCTCCGGCTGATCAGCGCGTCCACGGGAAGCTTCCCCTCCAGGTACAGCTGGGCGTACGCAGGGATGTCCCGGCGGGGCACGGCCGAGCCGAGGTAGCAGCCGATCACCGACTGCGCCTTCGCCGTGATCGGCAGCGGCGGGATCGTCACGGTCGCGCCCGGGGCCGGAAGGCCCACGGTCACCATCGTGCCCCCGAACCCGATGGCGGCGAAAGCGGTCTCGAAGGCCCGGGGGTGCCCGGCCGCCTCGATCACCCGGTCCGCGGTGATGCCCTGCTCGGCCACCTCCTGCGGGGTGAAGGTCCGATGCGCCCCCAGCTCCCGGGCCCGCTGCAGCTTCGCCGGCAGCGTGTCCACGGCGATCACCTCCCGGACGTCCTGCGAGGCCGCGGTGATCAGGGCCGCCATGCCCACCCCGCCGAGGCCCACGATCATGATCGAGTCCTCCGGGCCGGGGCGCGCGACGTTGAGGACGGCGCCGCCGCCGGTGAGGACGGCGCAGCCCAGCACCGCCGCGATGTCCGGCGGCACCGCCTCGGGCACGACGACGGCGCTCGCCGCATCGACGACCGCGCGGGTCGCGAAGCCGGAGACGCCCAGGTGGTGGTGGACCGGCTCGCCGTCGCGGGTGATCCTCCGGCCGCCGCCCAGCAGGGTGCCGGCGTTGTTGGCGGCCGATCCCGCCGAGCAGGGCAGGCGCCCGTCGGTCGCGCATTCCCGGCACCGGCCGCAGCGGGGCAGGAAGCTCATGACGACACGGTCGCCCACCGTGATGCCCTCCACCTCCGCGCCGATCTCCTCGACCCGGCCGGCGGATTCGTGCCCCAGCAGCATCGGCAGCGGGCGGGGCCGGTTGCCGTCGACCACGGAGAGGTCCGAGTGGCAGACCCCGGCGGCCTCCATCCGCACGAGGATCTCGGTGGGGCCGGGCGGGTCCAGCTCGAGGTCGCTGATCGTGATGGGCCGCGATGCGGTGTAGGGGCGGGGCCGGCCCATCTCCTCCAGGACGGCGCCGCGGATCCTCATCGCGCACCCCCGCGCGCCGACGGGGCCGAGGGGGCCGACGGGGCCGACGGGGCGGAGGGGGAGGGCTCCTTGGTCCCGAAGGCCGCCTTCGCGACCTCGGGGACCAGGGCGTCGCCCGAGCGCAGGGGCCGCCCGGCGAAGGCGCCCTCGTGCGCGAGGACCGGGCGCCGGTCGCCGGCGAGCTCGGGATGGCGCTCCTCGAGCTTCTCGCGGCGGGTCATCTCCCGATGCCAGCCGCGGACCACGTCCGGATGGCCCTGGGCGATGCCGCGCCAGGTCGTGGGCATCTCCTCGCGGGAGCGTCCCGGGCTGGCCTCGCCGAGGCGGCGGACCGCGGCGGGCAGCCGGGTCGTGCTCGCCCCGCAGGCGCAGTCGGGGTTGTCGGAGAACATCGAGGGCAGGCCCGCCTCGAAGCGGTGGCCCTGGGTGCAGCGCAGGTCGTAGAGGATCATCGCAGGCTCCGTCCGGCGCTCAGGAGTAGTGGCCGTCGGGCGCCAGGGTGAGGCCCCGGCGCTGCTCGGCGTCGTGGCCGAAGATCATCTCCGCGCCGGTCTCCTGCTGGATGCGGCGCAGCTTGTCGACGGACTCGAGCCAGCCCACGGAGTCCCAGACGATGCCCGCGCCGATCGCCGGCGGCCCCCAGCTCGCCCCGAGATAGACGGCATCGGAGGTGAAGATCTTCGTGCCCGACTCGGGCAGGTCCACGCGCAGGCTCATCGTCCCCCAGGTGTGGCCGGGGGTGGAGATGACGCTGACCCCCGGGACGATCTCCTGGTCGCCGTGCACCGCCTCGAGCGGCAGCCCGGAGAAGTCGCTCACCAGGTGGGCGCCCTGGAACTCGCCCTCGATGGTCTTCACGCCCTCGATCTCGTCGGCCTGGGCGATGATGCGGGTGCGGCCGTTGTCGAACATCCGCGCGTTGGCGGCATGGTCGAAGTGCAGGTGCGAGAGCACGAGGATGTCGATGTCGTCGGTGGTCAGCTCGAGGTCCGCGAGCGCGGTGTCGAGGTAGCCGGGGCCGGCGGGATCCTCCTGCACGGGGAAGAAGTCCTGGAACCCGGTGGGCGCCCAGCGGGTCTCCCAGTCGCGCGGGACCCCGGTGTCCCACAGGATGCGGCCCTCCGGGGTCTCCACGAGCACGGCATGGGTGGGGCATTCGCCCCAGGCGGCGGGCTTGTCCCTGTGGTGGCGGTCGGTGATGGTGTTCCCGGCCTGGAGGAGCAGCCAGGTGTGGTCGCACTCCATGATGCCGGTCGAGAGGATGTGCAGCTTCATCGCGGGATCGCTCATGATCGGTCCTTCCTCGGGGGCGTCTCCCTCGACGCCTCTGCGGCGAGGCTATGCGCGCCGTGGGCGGCGGCACCATGTGCGCGGATACCATCGTCCGCATGGATCGATGGAGATCTGCACACTCCCCGCGGGCGGACGAGGCGCCCTCGACCGCGGACTTCCGCCGCCGCGCCGAGCTGCTCGACGTCGTCACCGAGATCGCCTCGCGCACCACGGCCCGCCGCGACCTCGGCGAGGCGCTCGAGGCGATCGTGCGCCGCACCCGGGAGCTGACGGGCTCGGACATGGCCTACATCGCGCTCAACACCGCGGAGGAGACCTTCATCCGCTACAGCCACGGGGTGCGCACGCCGGAGTACCGCACCATCCGCATGCCGCTGGGCTACGGGGTGCTCGGGCGGGCGGCGACCGGCCGGGCCACCGTGGTCACCGAGGACTACCTGCTGGACGGGACCATCACGCACCTGCACGACATCGACGAGATCGTGCGCGGCGAGGGGGTGCGGGCGATCCTCGGCGTGCCGATGACCCTGCACGGGGTGGTCCACGGCGCGCTGCTGGTGGCGGACCGCTCGCCCCGCCGCTATCCGGAGGAAGTCGTCGACACCGTGAGCGTCCTCGCCCGCCACACGAGCGCCGCCCTGGCCGGGGCCCGCCGCCTCGAGGAGGTGGGCGCCGCCCTGGCCCGCCTGCACGAGGACCGCGACACGCACCTCGAACGGATCCTGGACCTCCAGGACGTCCTGGAGATCGACGCCCGCCTGCTCGAGTCGATCACCGCGCCCGCCGCCGGGCCCGCGGCCTATGCCCGGGCGGTCGCCGATCTCGTGGGCTGTCGCGTCGACGTGCTGGACGCCGATGCGGAGCCGCTCGCCCAGGGCGCCCCCGGCCGCGGCGCCGACGAGGACCCCGCGCCCCTGCCGCGGGTCCCGCTCGAGCACGCGATCCGCACCGCCCGCGCGACGGGGCACCCGGTCGTGGACCAGGGCATCACGGTGGCCTGCGCGCTCAGCGGCGACGAGCACCTGGGGACGCTCCTGGTCCACGACGCCCTGCCCGTGCCCCTGCTGCCGCGCGTCCAGCGGATCGCCGTGTTCCTCACGATGCTCCTGCTCATGGTGCGGGTGCGGACCGACGACCATCACCGCCACCAGCGGGCCCTGCTCGATGCGCTGATCGGCGCCGGGGCGGTCCCCGGCGGGCTGCGCGGCGCCGTCGAGGCGCTGGAGCTGCCGCGGCGGGGCGCGCAGGTGCTCGCCGTCGAGGACGGGACGGGGGACCCCTCGACCGCCCTCGAGGTGCTGCGCGCCTGCCTGGAGAGCGCCCGGGAGGGGGAGGCGCCGCGCGGCATCGTCGCACCCCACCAGGGGCATGCCTGCGCGGTGGTCCCCGGCCGGGGCGCGCTGCGGGACGGGCGCGATACGGCCGCGGAGATCGCCGCCGAGGTGATCGCCGCCGGCCGCGAGCGCGGGGCCGCGATGAACGTCGGCGTCTCCGGGCGCTGCACCGATCGGGAGCAGCTCGCCGCCGGGCACCGGGACGCGGCGCGCGCCCTGGCGTCCCTCGCGGCGCTGGGCGCCTGGGGGCGGACGGCCCACGGCGACCAGCTGGGCGCGGTCGGGCTGGTGCTCGAGGCCGTCCGGGCCGATCCGCGGGCGCGCTCGCCGCTGGACGGCATCGCCCCGCTGATCGCCGACGACGCCGGCCGCGGCGGGGACCTGACGCGCACGGCCTGGGTGTTCGCGGAGTCCGGCGGGAACGTCGCCCGCACCGCACGCCGGCTGTTCGTGCACCCCAACACCGTGCGCCAGCGGCTGGAGCGGATCGCCCGCGTGCTGGGCCCGGACTGGCGGGAGCCGTCCCGCTTCCTCGACCTCCACCTGGGGCTGCGGGCCTGGGCCATCGCCCACGCCGACCGGCCGCAGGAGGGCGCGGCGACGCCTCCGGACCGGACGGTCGCCGCGGTGGACGGCCCCGGGGGCGCTCCCTAGACTCGGGCCCACGATCCACCGACCCGAGGAGGACGCATGAGCGAGAACGGCTTCGAGAACGAGGCGGCCCAGGCCGTGGACGCCGGCGACGTCGACGCCTACGCCGAGTACGGCCAGGACGGCGGCGAGGGCGAGGTGGAGCCCGGCGCGGAGGGCCCGAAGGGCACCGGGGTCGAAGGGGCCGATGCGGCCTTCGAGCTGGAGCGCCGCGAGGAGGAGAGCGCGCAGGACCGCTCCGACGAGGCCCCCGACTTCCCGGACGAGCTCGGCGAGGACCTGACCTCCGCCGCCGAGCAGGGCAACCGCGACGGCGACGAGATGGTCGCCGAGGGCCAGGACGACGCGGAGGTCGCCGAGCTCTCCGGCGACCTGCGCGACGTGGACGCCCTCGAGGACGACGGCATCACCCCGGTGACCGACGACGACGGCCTTCCCCGGGCCTCCGACACCTTCCCCGAGGAGGACGGCGCGGGTCTCTGACCCTCACGCCGAGGCACGACGGCCGCGGACCCGCCGACGGCGGGCCGCGGCCGTCGGCGTCCGGGAGCCCCGGCCTCCTGGGCGGGACCCCAGGGCGGGACGGGTCAGGCGGCGCGCGCGAGCGTGGTGCGGGCCAGGAGGTACTCCTGCGCGCGGTCGGCGTCCCAGCCGTGCGCCTGCGCGAGGCCCGCGGTGAGCATCGCGAGGTACGCCGGGGCGGGCTCCCCGGGCGGGAGACCGGCCGCCCCGTCGGGCGCCGTGAAGGTGAGCATCGGCCGGCCCTCGCGCTCGCCGACGTTCAGCAGCGTCTCGTAGGCGCCGGGCCCGGCGGCGTACGGGCCCCCGGGGACGCCGGCGCGGACCACGGCCTCGAGCGGGTCGTCCTCCTGCGGCGGCCGATGCATCTCCTGCGCGGCGACGTCGACGAACTGCTGCGCGGTCACGAGGTAGGCCCGGGCGGCGGTGGGCCCCGCGGAGGCGTGGTCGTAGAAGGCGACCGATCCGCCCCACACGCGCGAGGTGCCCGCGAAGCGCAGGCGGCCCGGCAGCAGGACGCCCGCATCGGCCCGCGGCGGGGTCGCGTCCCGCGCCCCGGGATAGGTGACCTTCGCGCCCGGCGGCCGCCCTCCGCGCAGGTAGCAGTCCAGCCGCGCGGCGTTCATGTTCGAGCCGTAGCTGACGTACCAGACCAGGGGAGGGGATGCGGGCGGGTCGGCGGGGGACATCGCTCTCCATCCTGCGCCGTGCTCCGCGCCGGGGTGAAGGCGGGCGTGACCGGTCTCGCGCCGGGAGGTCAGGCCGCGGGCTCGAGCTCCCGGTCCCGGCGGCGGCCCGCGGCGGGGGAGAGGACCACCGCGACGACGAGCACGAGCATCGGCAGCAGCAGTGCGGTGCGCAGGCCCACGTGCTCGCCGACCATCCCGAGGGTGGGCGGGCCCACCAGGAAGGCGAGGTAGCCGAGAGTCGAGGCGAGGGCGACGCGGGCGGCGGGATCGGGTCCGGACTCCCCGGCCGCGGACAGCGCCACCGGGAAGCCGAGGGACGCGCCGAGCCCCCACAGCACGACCGCGGCGGCGGCGACCGCCTGGTGGTCCACCAGCGAGACCAGGGCGATCCCGGTCGCGGCGAGCAGGGCTCCCGCGCCGAGGACGACCGCGCGCCCGAACCGGTCGATGATCGGGCCGCCCAGGAAGCGGCCGGCAGTCATGGAGGCGGCGAACACGGCGAAGACCGCGCTGCCCAGCGCCGCGTCGAGGCCGTGGCCGTCGACCATCACCAGCGGCAGCCAGTCGCTGGCGGTGCCCTCGGCCAGGGCCATCGCCAGCACGATCCCGCCGATCAGCAGCAGGCGCCGGTCCCTCCACACCGAGGTGCGGGGCGTGCTCGCGGCGGCGGACCGGTCCGCCGCGACGGCGAGGCCGGTCGCCGCCGGCAGCTGGCGGATCGCCCAGGTCAGCAGGACGAGGCCGAGCACCCCGACGGCCAGCAGGTGCAGCACCACGGAGGTGCCGGCGGCGTTGGCGAGGATGCCCAGCACCGCCCCGACCACCGTGCCCAGGCTGAAGCAGCCGTGCAGCAGGGGCAGGAACGAGCGTCCGGAGAGCTCCTCCACGTCCGCGCCCTCGATGTTCATGGCGACCTCGCCGCCGCCCATGCCGGCGCCGAACATGCCCAGGCCCACGGCGACGACCACCGGCAGGCCCGCCGCGGCGCCCAGGGCGATCACCGGCATCGCCGCGATCAGCAGCGAGGAGCCGACGAGCACCACGCGCCGGGCGCCGAAGCGCAGCACGGCGGGGCCGGAGGAGAGGATCCCGAGCATCGAGCCCACCGAGATGCCGAACAGCACCAGGCCCATCTGCGCTGTCGAGGCCTCCAGCAGGTCCCGGATCGCGGGGGTGCGCGTCACCCAGGACGCCACGGCGATGCCCGGCAGGAAGAACAGCGCGCACAGAGCCCAGCGGCGCAGGGCGATCGACGCCCCGGCGCGGGGCGGCAGGGCGGAGAGGGCGGGCGAGGCGGACACGGGGGCCTTTCGACGAGCACGAGGGGGGTGTCCCTATGTTCCGAGTCAAGCCGCGAGGGCGGCTGGGTCGGGGCTGGGGACGTTGATGGGTGGTTGGTA
>NZ_BAAAOW010000005.1:0-254155 GCF_039530785.1 Brachybacterium phenoliresistens | reverse complement strand
TCTGAGGTCCTCGAGCCAGGCAATCGCCTGGCTCGCGGACCTCAGCCGGCCGTTCGTGTTCGGGGCGGGGCGGGGCAAGGTGGTGGGGACGGGCGGACCGGCGCGGCGTGACCGTCTCTCGCCGTGGTGGGCCCTTCCCGCGTTCGGCTGGGCGCCGCTGCTCGGGATCTGGTTCCTCGTGCCGCATCGGGGTCGGCGAGGCGCGGGAAGCTCGGAACGCGGTGTCGACGTGCGGTGATCGGCGTGTCGCCTGCCGCCCTGGCCGAGGAACTCCTCGCGCTGCGCACGGAGCGCCACGGCCGCATTGACCTGCGGGTGGTATATTTTGCGGCATGAATTCCCTCGAGTTCCCCAGCGCCGAGCAGGTCCTCGACAGGCTGGGCGACGACTTCATCACCGCGTTCATCGACGCTGTCGACGGTGCGCGCGCGGACTACCGTGAGCTCAAGGCCTGGCATCCGGACTGGGCGCCGGGCTACACCAGCAGATTCATCGCGAACTTCGCGCACGAGCGGATCTGGGACAGGCTGACGCGCCAGGTGCGGGGGCGGCCCGGGGTCGAGATCCGCGATGAGGAACCCATCCGGGAGATCCGCACGGGAACCATGTTCGTGACCCGTGTGAAGCGTCATCATCCGGGCGAGAGGATCTCGACCTACCCCACCGCGGGAGCGCTGGCCTACTGGGCCGGTCGCGCGATCACTCTGGAGGGCCTCGAGCAGCACAGCCTGGCTGCCGGGTACTACTGGGATCGGGAGACGCGGGAGATCGGAGATGCTGTCCTCTCGCTGCGCGAAGCCCTGGACCGTCCTGTCTGGGGGATCACCCTGGAGCGTTCGGCGTCGGCGCCGACGGGGATCGCATGGACTCCGATCGAGCCCGGACTGCCCGAGTTGGATCTCTCGCAGTTCGCGACCGAGGACGAGGAGGAGGACTTCGCGTGAGGCGCGGAATCGGGGATGTCCTTCTGGTGCTTCGAAGGGCATCCGGACTGACGCAGGGTGAATTGGCTGATCGTGTGGGGATGACCCAGGCGACCCTCTCTCGGTACGAGCATGACCTCCGTGAGGTGGACGATGACGCCGCCCAACGGCTCGCCGACGCGCTGGGTGTCACGGCGGAGTTCCTCCGCCATGACTTCCGCATGGAGGGCGCCATCGCCGCCGATGCTCACATGCGCCGTCAGAAGACTGCTCGACCGTCGGACTGGAAGCACGTGGAGGCGCGGTTGAACGCGCTCCGGATGCACTCGTCGTTCGTGCTGAGCCGCGTCCCGATGCGGCCGAGGAATCACGTCATCCAGGTGGATCCTGACGAGACGAGCCCGACCGAGGCGGCGGCCATGCTCCGAGCAGCATGGCGCATGCCCATCGGGCCCGTACGACACCTCGTGCGATGGATCGAATCCGCGGGAGTGCTGGTCGTCGAAGAGGACTTCGGATCCGCGCGCATCGATGGGATGTCGCAGTGGGCGGGCGACCACGCGCTGATCCTTGCGAACACCGCCCGGCCCACGGATCGACTCCGCCTGACTCTCGCGCACGAGCTCGGTCACCTGGTGATGCACAGCGGGATGGTCGATCGCGATGCCGAGTCGCAGGCGAACGAGTTCGGGGCAGAGTTCCTTCTGCCCGCAGCTGCCATCGGGCCGGAGCTGCACAACCTCAGCCTGGGGAAGCTCGCGGATCTCAAGGTCGAATGGGGAGTCTCGATGCAGGCGATCTTCGAGCGTGCGTACGCACTGGGCAAGGTCTCGGCCGCGGAACGGACCACGTTCTACCGGCAGCTCTCGAAGCGAGGGTGGAGGACGCGAGAACCTGGTTCGGACCTCATCCCCCCGGAGGAGCCGAAGCTGGCGAGGAGCATCGGGGACGGCCTGCGCAGCACCGGCCTTTCCGAATCGGAGGTCGCGCGACTCATCGGCACGCAGGCGGATCAGGACACGCCGTTCCTGGCTCGCCGCCGACGCCTCCAGGTCGTCTGACAGCACGCGTCCGAGGGGCTGCGGCCCACGCGGGATTACGCCCGCAGCAGGAGGACGGCAGTCTGGCCGTTCCAGATGCGGTCCTGCTCCGGGTGGTCCTCGCCGGAGTAGTAGTCGGGAAGGGTCAGCTCCGTCCCGGCTGGGCAGAAGCTGCCGAACGGCGCATCCACGGCGCTGAGGACCAGGCACTCGCCCTCCTCGCCGACATGCTCGACCTCGAACACGTCTCCCGTATCCTCGATCGTGACCTGCGGAAACGCGACCTCGACGCATCCCCACCCGGGCTCGCTGTCCGGGGCAGGGCACCAGCGACCGTCCGCGTCCGCCGGGCTCGGAGCAGCTGAGGGCGTGGCCTCGGGCTCGGGGCCCTCGGCCGATGCGGCATCGGACGGCCCGCCCGATGGCTCCGCGGGATCCTCCGACCCGCCGGCGGTGGGCTCCGTCGTCGGCTCCGCCTCTGCCTCGGCGGTCGGCTCCGCCTCCGCCTCGGCGGTGGCCTGCGCGGTCGGCTCATCGGCCTGCGGCCCCTGCGCGGTGCCGCATCCGGCGAGGGCGAGGGCGAGGGCCAGGCCCGCGGCCAGGATCAGGGCGCGGGAACGGATCCGGGGCGGGGCGCAGGTGCGGGACATCGACAGGAGCTCCTCGGGGTCGTCGCGGATGCGACCACTGTGCCATGACCGGTGCCGATGCCGGCTCCCGGGTCCGTCCCGGGGCCGGCCCCGTCCGGCGCGTGCACGAACGGCGGTCTGAGGTCCTCGAGCCAGGCAATCGCCTGGCTCGAGGACCTCAGACCGCCGTCTGTGTCCGGGGCCCGCGGCGCGCGCCCGAGGGGAATCCGCGCGGGGCCGGCCCGCGTCGGGAGGATTCCTCTGGGGGCCAGCCCGCGTCGGGAGGACCTCTGGGGGCCCGTCCGCGTCGGGAGGAACCCGTGCGGGGTCTGCGGGGTCAGTACGTGTAGTCCTGTCCGGCCACCCAGTCCGGGAACTCCCAGTCGGTGCGGTCGACCTGGGCGCCCTCCGCCTTCGCGGCCTCGATCGCGGCATCCAGGGCGGCGGAGTTCGCGTCGCTGAGCTCGACCAGGGCGGCCTTCAGGTCGGTGATCTCCCCGCCCAGGTAGCCCTGGATGACGTTGCCGAGCTCCGGGGTGACGGGGGTGCGCTTCGCCTCGGCCCGGGCGACCTCGACGTTGCGGACGATGGCCTGCGGGGCGCGGAAGATCCGTGCCGAGAAGTCCTCGACCAGCCAGGCGTAGGGCTCGATGACATCGGCCCGGGCGACGACGTCCAGCAGGATCGGCGGCTGGTCCATGCCGGTGGCGAGCTGGGTCTGGTAGTCCTCCTGGGTGAAGGACTCGATGAGGAGGGAGGCCTGCTCGGCCATCTGCGTGGTCCCGCCCATCACCCAGTCGGCGGCGCGGGCGCCGCGGGCGGCGACGACCTCCTCGCCGTTCGGGGTGGGCATCCCGGCGACGGCCATCTTCGGCAGCATGTCGGGGTTCAGGGAGCGCACCGCGCCGGGGGAGTAGGGGCCGTCCATGTGGAAGCCGATGCCCCCGGCGGCCCATCGGCCGCGGGCGTCGGGGATCTGGAGGCCGGCGGTGCCCGGCAGCAGGTAGCCCTTGTCGGAGATCTCCTTGTACAGCTCGATCGCGGCGAGGTAGGCGTCGTGGTGGTACTCGTAGGCGCCGGTGTCGTAGCGCAGCCCCTGGTAGCCGGGGAACCCGCCGGCCTGGGCGAGGTCGTCGGCCTGCTCGCGCATGCGACCGGGGACGCCGAGCGCCATGGTCATCGGCGTGAACTCCCCGTGCGCGGCGATCTTCGCGAGCGCGCCCAGCAGGTCGTCGTAGCTGGTGGGAGGCTCGAAGCCGACCGCCTCGGCGATCTCCGCGTTGTACCAGGCGCAGGCCACGTACTGCTTCTCGGAGAAGGCCGGCAGGCCGTAGATCCTCCCGTCCAGCTGGGTGAGGCCCTCGACGAAGGAGCCCTCGGGCAGGCGGGCCCGCGCCTCCTCGCTCAGGGTGATCTCGTGGACCCAGCCGGCCTCGACCAGCGCCGGCAGCGGCAGCCCGACCAGGGCCGTGTACACATCCGGCAGCTGACCGGCCTGGTTGGCCAGCTGCAGCGCCTCGGTCGCGGCGGA
Source organism: Brachybacterium phenoliresistens (assembly GCF_039530785.1). Taxonomy (NCBI): domain Bacteria; kingdom Bacillati; phylum Actinomycetota; class Actinomycetes; order Micrococcales; family Dermabacteraceae; genus Brachybacterium; species Brachybacterium phenoliresistens. The sequence goes on along the minus strand of NZ_BAAAOW010000005.1, from coordinate 250,032 downwards.
GGGCTCGTTGTAGGTGTGCTCGATGGTCGCGCCGATGCTCTCGGAGAGATCCGCGGCCCACTGGTCGTGGAGGTCCTGGAGGCCGCCGAAGTGGTCCCACCAGCGCAGGGCGCCGGCTGCTGCGCCGCCCCCTCCGGCCGATGGGGGTGCGCTGGGGCCGCCGCAGGCCGCGGCGAGGGAGGCGAGGCCGGCGGCGCCGAGGCCGGCGAGGGCGTGGCGGCGGGTGGGACGGTGCATGGTGACTCCTCGATGAGCTCATGATGCGAGTGGACAGGGCAGGAGGGCGCGCGGACCGGACCCGATGACGGCAGGTCCGGGCACGGCGGCCAGGCAGAGGGGACGGGTCCGGCGGTCCGGCAGGTCGAGCGGTCCGGCAGGTCGGACCGATCAGGCGGGGCGGTGCGGGCCGGGCCGGGTCAGGACTTCACGGACCCGGCGATGCCCTCGACGAAGTAGCGCTGCATGAACGCGAACAGGGCGACGATCGGGATCAGGGAGATGACGCCCGCGGCGGCCATCCCGGACCAGTCCGTGGAGTTCTCGCCGACGAAGGCCTGCATGCCCACGCTGACGGTGCGCAGCTTGGGGTTGGAGAAGGAGAACACCAGCGGCAGGAAGAACGCGTTCCAGGTGAACAGGAACGTCAGCACGGACACCGTCGCCGTGACCGGCATCGACAGCGGCAGCATGATGCGGGTGAAGGTGCCCAGGAACCCGGTGCCGTCCACGACGGCGGCCTCCTCGAGCTCGGCGGGCAGGCGGCGGAAGTAGCCGGCGTAGATGAGGATCGCCGCGACGTTCGCGCCGCCGGACAGCGCCAGGATCATGCCGGAGAGCTGGTCCAGCAGCCCCAGCTGCATCGACAGCTTCACGATGGGGATGATCGTGTAGCCGGTGGGCACGAACAGCGTGGCCACCAGGATCCCCAGGATCAGGCGGGAGCCGGGGAAGCGGTAGCGGCCCAGCACGTAGCCGGCCAGGGCGCAGCGCACCACCACGATCACCACGGTGCCGACCGTGACGATCGCCGTGTTCAGCAGGTAGCGGCGGAAGTTCCCGTCCGTCCAGGCGCGGGCGTAGTTCTCCCAGCGCAGCTGCTCGGGCACCAGGTCCAGGCCGCCGGCGAAGATCTCCGCCGGCGACTTCAGCGACGCCGAGACCATCCAGACGAAGGGGAACACCCATAGCGCGGCGATCACGCCGAGCACGGCGACGAGCGTCCACCAGGGCAGGCGGCGGCGCCAGCGGCGGGCTCGGGGGAGGGCGGCCGATGCCGCGGGGCGGGCCGGGGCGGTCATGCGCGCGCTCCTGAGCGTCGGGCGAGCATCGTGACCCACAGCTGCGCTCCGACGACCACGAGCACGAGCAGCCCGAACAGGACGGCGGCCGCGGAGGCGAAGCCGAGCTGGGGGATGGTCGCCGCGAAGGCGTAGCGGTAGACGTAGATCTCGATGATCTCGGTGCTGTAGAAGGGGCCGCCGGCCGTCATCGTCTGCATGAGGTCGAAGGCGTGGAAGCAGTCCTCGACGGTGAGGACGGTGATGATCGCCAGGAACGGGATCAGCAGCGGCAGGGTGATGTGGCGGAAGGTCGCCACGGCGCCGGCGCCGTCGATGCGCGCCGCCTCGTACAGGTCCTTGGGGACGGTCTGCAGCGCGGCCAGCCAGTAGATGAGGGTGATCCCGAAGAACTTCCACACGTAGATCAGCGCGGCCGTCGGCAGGGCCGTGGCCGAGGACCCCAGCAGGTCGATCGGTCCCAGCCCCAGCAGTCCCGCCAGCACCGAAACCGGGCCGCTGGCCGGGTCCAGCACGAACCGCATCACCACGCCGACGATGGCGGTGGTGGTGACCACGGGCAGGAAGTACAGGGTGCGGAAGAACGAGGACAGCGGCAGCTTCGGCGAGTTCAGCAGGATCGCCAGGAAGAACGCGCCGAGCACCCGCAGCGGCGTCACGATCAGCATGAACACCACGGTGATGCGCACCGCGGACCAGAACATCGGGTCCGCCAGCACGGCGCGGTAGTTGTCGATGCCCACGAAGCGCTGGTCGGAGGTGAAGCCGTTCCACTCGACCAGCGAGTACCAGTAGCTGGCGATCATCGGGTACAGGGTGTACATCCCGTACAGGACGACGGTGGGCAGCAGGAACGCATAGATCCACAGGGTGCGGCGGCGGGCGCGCGCCCGCTGGCCGGGCCGCATCGGCCGCCGCGGGGGAGCACCCGGGCGGCGGGATCGGGTCGAGGTCCCGGCGCTCGCCGGGTCTGGGGCTGCGGCTGCGGCCGATGGGCGGTCCGGGGCCGAGGGGCTGTGCGGGGCCGCAGGGCGGGCATCGGCCGCAGGCAGGGAGTCGGCCGGGGAGCGGCCGAGGGCCGGGGTGCCGGTCACGGGGTGCCTCCTTCCGGGGCGTCGTCGCTGATCAGCGGGAACATGGCCGGTCAGCGGATCTGGCTGATGGCGAAGGTCGCCGGGTCGTTGCCGATGCGGTGGCCGCGCTCGAGGGCATCGATGCGGGCCATCTGCTCCGGGGCCAGGGACAGGCCGCCCACGTCGAGGTTCTCGACCAGCCGGTCCCGGGAGGTGGTCTTGGGGATGACCACGTAGCCGTGCTGGATGTGCCAGCGCAGCACCACCTGGGCGGGCGTGGCCCCGAGCTCGGCGGCGATCGCGGCGATCACCGGGTCCTCGAGGTCCCCGCCCTGGCCCAGCGGCGAGTAGCTCTCCACCGCCACGCCCAGCTCGCGCTGGAGGGCGACGAGATCGGCGCGGGCATGGCTGGGATGCAGCTCGATCTGGTTGACGGCGGGCATCACCTGGGCGAGGGCGGCGAGCTCGCGCAGGTGCTCGGGCAGGAAGTTGGAGACGCCGATGGCGCGCACGACGCCCTCGGCGTGGAGGCGCTCGAAGGCCCGCCAGGTCTCCTGCCACAGCCCCGCGGCCGGGTTCGGCCAATGGATGAGGTACAGGTCCAGCTGCTCCAGCCCCAGCCGGTCCAGGGTGTCGGCGGCGGCGCGCAGGGCGGCGTCGTAGCCCTGCTCGCCGTTGCGCAGCTTCGAGGTCACGAACACCTCTTCGCGGGGCAGGCCCGCGGCGCGCAGGGCCGCGCCGACGCCGGCCTCGTTGTTGTAGGCGGCGGCGGTGTCGACGTGGCGGTAGCCGACCTCGAGGGCGGTCTCCACCACGGGCTGCACCTGGTCGGGGTCGATCTGGAAGACGCCCAGGCCCAGCTGCGGCACCTCCACTCCCGGGGCGATGAGGGCGGAAGCGGTCATCGGGGCGGCGGGGGCCGGGCTCATCGGACGGGCTCCAGCACCAGCAGGGACACGGCCGGCAGCGGCAGCTCGACCGTGAGCTCGAGCGTGCCCTCGGCGCCGGCCCGCACCTCGACGGGCTCGGCGAGCTCCTCGAGGCCCTCGCGGGCATGGATCTGCGCGAGCTGCTCGGGCGAGGGCACCTGCGGGGCGCCGAGCCGCTGCCACACGGTGTGGCTGTTGGAGTGCTCCGCGTCGATGCGGTGATGGGTCAGCCGGTACGCACCGGCCTCCAGGCCCCGCACCGTGAGGGAGACCGGGGTGGGGGCATCGGCCGTGCGGTACTGGTCGTCGGTGTGGCGCCACACCGCGGCGGCGATGCGGCCGTCCTCGTGCCGGGAGGCGAGCACGTCGACCTCCTCCGGCATGGAGCGGCCCTGTGCCGCATCCAGCAGCTCGACCCCGTGGGCGGCGTCGCTGGTGGCGGCCAGGCGCCGCGGGCCCAGGTGGGCGAGCAGGCGGTAGGCGTTCAGCAGCGGCTTCTCGATGCGATCCGCGGTGAGGAAGGCGCGGGTGCCCTCGAAGAACCGCTCGCCCTCGAAGTAGAAGCTCCAGCTGGTGGCCTGCTGGACGTTCGCGCCCTCGGCCTCGGACAGGTCCAGCAGCTTCTTCATGAGCTTCACCTGGAACACCGGGAAGTACTCGGTGTTCTGGAAGCGGAAGTTGGCGTTGTCGTAGAACGAGAAGTGGGCGGGGACGCCCGCATCGCACTCGTCGATGATCGCCGGCAGGGTGCGGTAGGCGGGGAACTGCGCCATCACCTGCAGCATCGAGCGCACCTCGTGGAGCATCTTGTGCGCCGAGGGGCTCTGCTGCTCCGGGGCGTCGCCGCCGGTGGGCCCGTACACGCGCCACGGCGTGAAGTTCGAGCCCTTGGTGTGGAAGGAGACGAAGTCCAGCGGCAGGTCGTGCTCGTCGGTGTAGGCGAGGAATCCGTGCAGGAACTCGGTGCCGCCGCCGGTGACCGCCGGCCCGCCGACCTTCGCCTGCGGCAGCACGCTGCGCACGCCCTCGACGGTCGCCGCGTACAGCTCGTGGAACTGCTGCGGGGTGCCGCGCCAGTAGAAGATGTCCGGCTCGTTCCACAGCTCCCACAGCCAGGTGTCGACCTCCTGCGCGCCGTAGCGCTCCAGGCAGTGCGCGGCGACGGCGGCGACGAGATCCCGCCAGCGGTCGTAGTCCCGCGGCGGGTAGGCCCACTGGCCGGCCTCGTAGGCGGAGTACACGGTGGGGCTGGAGGTGACGGTGAGCTCCTCCGCCTCCGGCGGGAGCAGGTCCTTCGGGGTGAAGCCGATCTCGACCAGCACATGGTGGCCGCCCTCGACGATCGCGTCGTAGGCCTGGTCGAGGATGGTGAAGTCGTAGGACGGGGTGCCCTCCGCGTCCTCGTGGTAGACGTTCCCGCTGCCCCAGTGCGGCAGCCCGAAGCCGGATCCCGAGCACAGCGCGTAGTGCGGGCGGATGTGGAATCCGGTCTGGGTGAGCTCGCCGAAGGTGTTCAGCAGGTGCCGTCCGGTGGGCGTGTACGTCCAGTTGATCTCGTCGAAGCCGACGCTCTCCCACAGCCGGGTCAGGTCCCCGGTCTCGCGGGCGGCGTCGATCTCCACCCGGGCGGCGGTGACGTGCGGGGCGTGCGGATCGCTGGGGGCGTGGGGCGGGAAGGCCTGGCTGCTGGTGAGGTTCACGTGGGTGGGCTGGGCGGTCGTGGACACGCGCGGTCACTGCCTTTCGGGAGGGGCTGTCGGGCGTTCTCGGGGGCTGTCGGGGTGGAGCGGCGGTGCTCGGGGAGCGGTCCGGGCGTGGGTGCCGGGGGGCGAGGAGCCCGGGTGCCCTGGAGCTCGGGCGCTCCGGAGCTCGGGTGCTCCGGGGCTCGGAGTCGCCGGGTGCGGAGGAGTCGGAGACGGAGGACGCGGCATGCACGAGGACGTGGTGCCGGGAACTGCGGTGGTGCCGGAAACCTGGGGTGCTGCGGTCGTGGCGGCTGCTTCGCCGCCGGACGTGCGGGGCCGATGGGCCCGTCGGAGGGGAGGGGCCCGGTGGGGCCCGTCGACCTGCCGCTCAGCCTAGGGACACGGATTGCAGATTGTCAACAATCTACGAGAACGGGGTGGTTCGGCCGCTGCGACGGCGGGGGCGAGGACCGGGACGACGGCCGGGCCGGCGGCGCGGGCGCCGAGCCGGCCGGGCTCAGAGCCCGGTCTTGCCCTCCGGTCCCGGGCCCGACAGCGGACCCGTCTCGTCCGGCCCGTGCTCGAGGGCGCGCATCTTGCGGATCTGCCGCAGCGTCCAGCCGATGTGCTTCTCGATCGCGGCGACGGACGCCTGCGGGTCGCCGGAGGCGAGGACATCCCGCATCTCCTGGTGCTCCTGGTGCAGCTTCGCGCGGAAGTCCGTGCGGTCGGTGCGGGCGTTGAGGAACATCGAGACCTGGCTTCGCAGCATCCCCCAGGTCCGCTCGAGGCGCGCATGATCGGCCGCGGCGTAGACGAGGTCGTGGAACTCGAGATCCAGGCGCACGTGCTCGTCGCCCGGCGCATCCGAGGCGATGGTGCGCATCTGCTCGATGACCTCGTCCAGCTGGGCGAGGACCCGGGCGTCGGCGCGCTCGGCGCAGCGCTCCATGGCCAGGCGCTCGATCGCCAGGCGCAGCGAGTAGATCTCCTCGATGTCCTCGTAGGACAGGGTGATCACCCGCGCCCCGCGGTGCCGCTGCACCTCGACCAGCCCCTCGCGGCTGAGCAGCGTGATCGCCTCCCGCACCGGTCCGCGGCTGACGGTCATCGACTCCGCGAGCTCGGCCTCCTTGAGGCGCTCGCCGGGGGCCAGATGGCCGCTCGTGATCATCTCCCGCAGCTGATCCGCCACCAGCGTGGACAGCGCAGGAGGCGTCGTCATCCCCGCGAGGAGCTTCGACGTCGCCATGAGCGCATCCTTCTGACGGTGGGGAGGGGGTGGGGGGTGGGGAAGGGGGAGGGCCTGCGGTCGAGTGTAGTGGCGGGGTCGAGGGGCCCGGTCGAGAGGAGGCGCGGCGGCGCCGCCTCGGGGCCGGCCCCGCCCTGCGCGAGCACGAACGGCTGCCTGAGGTCCGCGGACCAGGCAATCGCCTGGCTCGCGGCCCTCAGACCGCCGTCTGTCTCCGGTCGACCCGGGGCAGGGGCCCCTGGCCCGGCGGGTGCTGCGGGATCGGCCGGCCCCGCGCCGCATCATGGCCGGATCGGACGGCCGCGCGCCGCACGAAGGCCGGATCGGTCGCCCAGCGTTCCGCCCGTCGGCTGATCAGCCCACCGGCACCTCGGCCGCGACCGGCGCCGCCGCCACGACCCGCGCCCGCTGGCGCCGGTGCACCAGCAGCGACCAGCTCGCCACGCCGAGGCCCAGGATCGCCAGCACCACGCCGGTCCAGGCGGGGGCGAGCAGGCCCCAGCCGGCGGCGAGGACGGCCGCGCCCAGCGCCGCGCCCAGGGAGTTGCCGATGTTCAGCGCCGAGTGGTGCAGGGCCGCCGCGAGCGAGGGGGCGTCCGGCGAGGCGTCCAGCAGGAACAGCTGCAGGGATGGGCCCATCAGCTGTGAGGTCACCGCGATCGCGAACAGCAGGACCATCCCGGCGACGGCCTGGTGGGCGACCAGGGCGAACACCGCGAGGCTCCCGGCCATGCCCACGAGCCCCAGGAAGATCGTCCCGTAGATGCTGCGGTCCGCCAGGCGCCCGGCGACGAGGTTGCCGATGGTCATGCCGACGCCGAACACGAACAGCGCCAGCGGCACGGCGCCCATGCCCAGGCCCAGCACGCCGGGCACGATCTCGCCGATGTAGCTGTACACCGCGAACATGCCGCCGAAGCCGATGGCCCCCATGCCCAGGCCCAGCCACACCTGCGCGCGCTGCAGGGCCCGCAGCTCCCCGCGGATCGAGCCGGTGGCGCCGGCGCCCTCGGGCTCGGGCACCAGGCGCCAGATAGCCAGGGTGCTGGCCGCGGCGATCACCACGACGATCAGGTAGGCGGAGCGCCAGCCGACGGCCTGGCCGAGCGCGGTCGAGGCGGGCACGCCGAGCATCGTCGCTATGGTCAGGCCCAGCATCACCAGGGACACGGAGCGGGCGCGCTGGTTGGCGGGGGACAGCCGCGCCGCGACCAGGGAGGCGACGCCGAAGAAGGCGCCGTGCGGCAGGCCCGCGACGAAGCGGGCCGCGGCCAGCACCGTGAAGTCCAGGGCGATCGCCGAGAGCAGGTTCCCCAGGCCGATCAGGGCGATGAGCAGCACCAGCAGCTGGGAGCGGGGCATCCGCACCGCGGCGATGGTCACCAGCGGTGCGCCGATGACCACGCCGAGCGCGTACAGGGTGATGAGCATGCCGGCCTGCGGGATCGACACGTCCAGGGAGGAGGCGATCTGCGGCAGCAGCCCCATGCTCGCGAACTCGGTGGTGCCGATCGCGAAGGCGCCCAGCGACATCGCGAGGATGACCAGGCGCAGGCGGCCGGGGGACAACGGGGCGGGCGGGGCGACGGAAGGCGAGGTCACGGGGGCTCCAGCGCGGGACGGGGGTGTGTGCACGCTGCCGACGCTGGAAGCGGTGAGGACCCTCCCGATCCTATAGACCATGGGCGGTGGGGTGAAGGTGTGCGTGAGCCAGTCGAGACGGCCGGTTCGGACGACCGGTCGGGACGGCCCGGCTCCAGGATCGGAGGCGTGACGGGCGGCCAGGGCGGGGGAGGCGGCCCCCGCGTTCCGGGAAGGGGACGACCGGCCCAGTCCGTCCCCCCGCGTTCCGGGAAGGGGACGGCCGGCCCGGTCCGTCCCGGGCCGGCCGTCCGGTCCCGGCCCTCACTTCGGGGGCGCTCGGAGCTGTCCCGGAGCGATCACAGACGCTGGTGCGTCCGGGCGTCGAACACGTGGGGTGCCGCGGCGCGGGTGTCGAGCCGGACCGGGTCCCCGGGACGGCGGGAGGAGAATCCGGGCTCCCGCACCACGAACTCGCCGTCGGCGACCTGGACGAGGACGTCGGTGGCATTGCCGAGCGGTTCGACCACGAGGACCGTGCCGTCGTGCTCCGCCGCGGTTCCCGGGGCGAGGGAGCACTCGGTGGGGCGCAGACCCAGCCGCACCGTGTCGCACCCGGTGAGATCGGCGTCGGGGACATCGACCTCGAGGTCGGTGCCTTCGATGCGGACGCGGTGCGGGCCGACGGCGGCGGCGTCGACGATGTTCATCCGCGGCTTGCCCACGAACCCGGCGACGAACTCGGTGGCGGGGGTCCGGTAGATCTCCGCTGGAGTGCCGTACTGCTCGAGTCGGCCGGCGCTCATCACGGCGATCCGGTCGGAGAGGCTCATCGCCTCCTCCTGGTCGTGGGTGACGTAGACGCTGGTGGCGCCGATCTCCGCGTGCAGGATCTTCAGCTCCGCGCGGGTCTTGTCGCGCAGCAGCGCATCGAGGTTCGAGAGCGGCTCGTCGAACAGCAGGACGCCGGGCCGGCGGGCGATGGCCCGGGCGAGTGCGACCCGCTGGCGCTGGCCGCCGGAGAGCGCCTTGGGGCGGCGACGCAGGTGGTTCTCCAGCTCGAGCTTCGTGGCCGCTTCGAGGACGCGCTGCTCGATCTCCGCCTTCGGCAGCTTCCGCATCCTCAGACCGAACGCGATGTTGTCCGCGACGCTCAGGTGCGGGTAGAGCGCGTAGTCCTGGAACACGAAGGCGAGGTCGCGCTTGTGCGGCTCGAGGTCCTCGACCGCCCTTCCGTCGACCACGATCGAACCATCGGTGACGGACTCGAGGCCGGCGATCATGTTCAGGGTGGTCGACTTCCCGCAGCCGGAGGGGCCCAGCAGCGAGACGAAGCTGCCGTCGGGAATGGTGTACGTGAGGTGCTCGACGGCGTACCGCTCGTCCTTCGGGGAGTACTTCTTGCTGACTCCCTGCAGCTGGATCTCTGCCATCAGCCCTTCACTGCTCCTTCGGTGATTCCTTGGACGATCCACTTCTGCGCGAGGAGCGCGAGCACCAGCACGGGCAGCGCGGTGATCACGCCGGCGGTGGCGGCCGCGGTGTAGTCCATGGCGAAGATGCCCTGGAAGGCGGCGGTGCGCACCGGCAGCAGCGGAGTGTTGTTCGAGGTGAGGACCTTCGCGAGGAAGAAGTCGCTCCATGCGGTGATGAACGCGAAGATCGAGGCGGCGGCCAGTCCCGGTTCGGACAGCGGCAGCACCACGCGCCGCACGATGCCCAGGCGGGTGCAGCCGTCGACACGGGCCGCCTTCTCCAGGTTCACCGGGATGGACTCGAAGAAGCTGACCATCATCCAGATCACCAGCGGCAGGATGAACGCCGTGTAGGTGAGGATCATGCCGAGCATCGAGTCGTAGAGGCCGAAGGACCGCAGCAGCACGAACAAGGGCACGGCGAGGACCACGGCGGGGATCGCCTGGACCGCCATCATCCCCAGCAGGAGAGTCTGCTGACCCCGGAAGCGGAAGCGGGCGAAGACGTACGCGCACAGCGATCCGAGCGCCATGCAGATGAGGGTGGTCGCGGCGGCGACGATCAGGGAGTTGCGGATCGGGACGAGGAAGGTGCTGTCCGAGAGCAGCGCCGTGTAGCTGGCGAGCGTGAGGTCTGCGGGGGAGAGGTCCATCCTCGCGGATCGCAGATTGCTGGAGGGGAAGGCGCTGTAGACCACCATCCATCCGAACGGCACGACGAGGTACAGCACCAGCAGCACCACGAGCGCGCGGTGGATGAGGGTGCGGGCGATCATGTCGACTTCTCCTTCCGTCGGCCCAGCAGCAGGATCCAGAAGATCGTGGTCGCGATGACGATGCCCATGATGGTGATCGACATCGCCGCGCCGTAGCCGCGGTCCAGGTAGCTGAAGGTGGTCAGGTAGGCCAGGAAGTTGACCGTCGTGGTCGCCTCCGCCGGACCGCCGGAGCCTCCGGTGAGGACGTAGATCGTGTCGAACACCTTGATCGACCACATGGACTGCACGATGAGCAGGAACATGAGCGTGCCGCGCAGGTTCGGCAGCGTGACCTTCCAGAACTGGGCCCAGCTCCCGGCGCCGTCGATCGCCGCCGCGCGGTAGATGTTCGAGGGGATCGCCTGCATCGAGGCGATCGTCATCAGGGCGAGGAAGGGGGTGAGCTTCCAGACCTCGGACAGGATCAGGACGCCCATGATCAGCTGCGGGTCCGCGAGCCACTGGATCGGGCGGCCGATGAGCCCGAGGCCGGCCAGGGCGGAGTTCGCGACCCCGTAGGTGCCGTCGAAGATCAGCTTCCACATGATGCCGTTGACGACCGGGGGCACCGCCCACGGGACCAGCAGCAGGACCCGCGCGAGGTTCCGACCCCGGAACGGATGCTGCAGCAGTCTGGCGATGCCGACGGCCAGCGCGACCCCGCCGAGCACGGTGAAGATCGAGAACACGAGCGTGCGCACGAGCGCCTGGCGGAAGTTCGCGTCCGTCGCGATCTGGGCGTAGTTCCACAGGCCCACGAACTGCGTGGCCCCGGGCAGCTTGTCGTTCATCTGGTAGAGCGAGAGCATCACCGCGTACAGCAGCGGGTAGAGGAACAGCGCTCCGATGGTGAGCACGGCGGGGGAGGCCGCGAGGATCGCGAATCGGCGGTCCCCGCGCTCCCCGGCGGTGAGCGTGCGGCGCGTCATGCCCTCACCCCATGTACTTCTCGACGATCGGCAGCAGCTCCTGCTGTGCGGTCTTCAGCGCCTCGGCGGGCTCTGCCTCCTGGTTCATGGCGCGGAAGACCTGCACGGACAGGAGCTGGTCGAGCTCGTTCGACCAGGGCGTGCCGTAGCGCTGCACGGGGTGCTCGGTGGCCTGCTCGTAGGTCGCCACCACCGGCAGCGCCTCGAGCGTCGCGGGGTCCTCGAGAGTGGCCTGGGAGACGGGGAACCAGCCTTCCTTCTCCACGATCTGCTTCTGCGCGGTGGCTCCGGAGGCGAACTGGAGCCACTTCAGCGCGGCCTGCTTGTTCGCCGAGAAGGTGCTGATCGCGTAGCCCTCGGACCCGTCGATCGAGGCCGAACGGACGGCGATCCCCGGGATCAGCCCGTTCCCGGTGGTCTCGGCCGAGGTCACGGCCCCCTCGGCAGTAGCCGATGCCCACTGGAAGGGCCAGTTGAAGACGGACGAGGTGCGGCCCTGCGAGAAGACCTCGATGAGGTCCGAGGCATTGGTGATCTGCAGCGATGCGGGGTCCATCGCCTTGTGCAGGTGCAGCAGCTCGACCATCTTCGTGAGGCCCTCGATGCCCGCCTCGCTGTCCAGCTGAGGCGTCCAGTCCGCCGTGTACAGCTCTCCGCCGGCCAGGAGCAGGGAGCGCAGGAAGTTCTGGTAGGCGCCCGCAGGATTCCCCATGTCGCAGCAGTAGCCGTAGCGGCCGTCGATCGTGGTCGCCTTGGCGGCCTCCACGAACTCGTCCCAGGTCTCGGGGGCGGTGTCGGGGTCCAGGCCGGCCGCCGCGTAGTGCTCCTTGTTCCAGAACATGGTCTGGACGCTCGCGAACTTCGGCAGGCCGTAGACGGTCGAGTCCCAGGAGACCGCGTCCAGCGCCGGCCGGATGAGGTCATCGGGGATCGCCTCGGGGGAGAGCTCCTGCAGCCACCCGGCCTGGCCGAACTCGGCGGACCAGCCCGCCCAGGTCATGACCACGTCGATCGAGGCGTCCTGGGCGGCGAAGGCGGTCGCGAACCGGTCGTGCAGGTCGTTGAAGTTCGCCATCTCGTAGTTCTTGACGATGATGCCGGTCTCCTGCTGGAAGGTCTCGATCAGGCCCTCCTTGAACACCAGGTTGGTGTTGTCGTCGAGGATCGAGATCTCGGTGCCCTCGAGAGAGGCGTCCTCGGGTACGAGGGCGCTGCCGCCCTGGGCCTCGCCGTCCGAGCCTCCGCCCCCGGAGGTCGTGGAGTCCGGCGGGACGCAGGCGGCGAGTCCGAGGGCGCCGGCGGCTGCCCCGGCTCCGAGCAGGGAGCGGCGGGTGGTGGAGAGCGTGGTGCGGGACATGGGATCGGTTCCCTTCAGGAGGTGATCGGCTGGACGGCACCGGTCTCCAGTGACCGGTGGACGGCTTCGATGGCTCGGGTGATCAGCAGGCCGTGGGCGGCTCCGGGGAGGTCGACGTCGGCCCCGCCGACGGCGTCCAGGAAGTCGCGCATCATGTCCGCGGCGACGCCCTGCGGGCGGCCGCGACGGTCGTGGGCGGGGGCGCCGATCGCGCTCGTGCGCTCGGAGGTGGCGCGGCGGGCGCCCGTGGCGTCGATGTCGAGGACGTAGGCATCGGCCTCGGTCTCGATCTCGAAGCGGAACTCGAAGACCGAGGGCTTGCCCTGGGGCTGCACCCAGCCGCTGTCGAGGTCGAGGATCGAGCCGTCGGACATGGCGAAGCTCGCGGAGATGCGGTCCCAGGTGTCCACCCCGAGGGACGGCAGGAGGCGCTTGACCCCGCGGGCGTGGACCTCGACGGGCTCGGCGTCGGAGAGCCAGGTGGCCATGTCCAGGGAGTGCGGCATGAGGAACCAGGCGGGGCTGGAGAGCGCGGCCCAGCCGAGCATCTGCGTCGGCACGAAGACCGTGTCCTGCAGCAGGGCGCGCTGGGAGATGAGGGCGTGGCCGTCCTCGCGCAGCTGCTGTCGCACCGCACCGAACAGCGGGTTCCAGCGGTTCTCGAAGCCGACCACGATCCGGCCGCCTCCCCGCTCGGCGGCGGCGATGATGCGCTCGGCCTCCTCGGAGGTGGTCGCCAGCGGCTTCTCGACCAGGAGGTCGAGTCCGGCCTCGAGGGCGGCGACCGCGGGCTGCTCGTGGGCGAAGTCCGGGGTCGCGACGACGACCGCGTCGACGCCCGCACCGTCCTCCAGCAGGGCCTCGATCGAGGGGTGGGCGGGCACGCCGAGGTCACCGGCGAGCTGCTGGGCGCGCGACGGGTTCGGCTCGCAGATCGCGACGAGCTCCGCTGCAGGGTGGTGGTGGGTGGTCTCGGCGAAGATCCGGCCGCGGATGCCGCCGCCGACGATCGCGATGCGGGGATGTGTCATGGGCGGTGCTCCTGTGCACTCGGACGATGGAATATGTTGGAGGACACTACAAACTAATCGGGGCGCCGTCCAGACGTGTCTGCGGGCGAGATACGATCGTGATCGGGCCCCGGGGCGGAGGATGGCGATGCAGGTCCAGGACGGCCCGGCACGGTGCGGCGACCAGGGAAGAGGGCGGCAGGGATGAGCGATGCCTCGGTGCTGACCGCCGCGGACGTCGGCGCCGCCAATCGGTCCCGGCTGATCCGCCTGCTGCACCGCGACGGACCGCAGAGCCGCGCCGAGCTCGCGGCCGCGCTCGGGGTCAGCCGCGCCACCGTGGGCACGATCCTCCAGCCCGCCCTCGACGCCGGTCTGCTCGTGGAGCGGAATCCGGTCCCGCACGGCGCCCGCGACGGCGTCGGCCGTGCCGGGAAGCCGGCGAGGCCCCTGTGGTTCAGCGATGCGGTGCTGCTGGGAGGCGTGTACATCGCCGGGGACGAGGTGCACTGCGCCGTGCTCCGGATGGACGGTGAGGTGCTGCGGGAGAGTCGTGCCGCTCTCGAGCCGGAGCACGAGGTGGACGGGATCCTCGCCGAGTGCGAGGCGTTCTTCGCCGACACCACGCTCCTCGGGATCGGCGTCGCCGCAGCGGGCATGATCGACACCGACCTCGGCGAGATCCTGGACATCTACCGGGCGCCGGGCCTGACGGGGATGCCGGTCGCGGCGCTGCTCACCGAGCGGCTCGGGACTCCGGTCGCCGTCGACCACCACCCTCGGGTGCAGGCGATCGGGGATCTCTGGTTCGGCGAGGGGCGGGAGCTCACCACCTTCGGCTCGCTGTTCACCGGTGAGGTCCTCGGCGTGGGCATCGTGCACAGCGGCCGAGTGCTGCGCGGGGACCACGGGGGCGGTGGCGAGATCGGGCACATGGTGGTGGACGCGGACGGCGAGCGGTGCGTGTGCGGGCGCATCGGCTGCTGGGAGACGGTGGCCACGCTTCCCTGGCTGCGCCGCGAGGCCGCGCGCGCCGGCCTGCCGGACGCGCAGCAGATGACCTGCTCCCTCCTCGTCGCGCGGGAGGCGAGCGATCCCGCCGCCGGTGATCTCCTGCGCCGCTACCTCACGAACGTGGCCCAGGGCATCGCCGACCTCGAGCAGATCCTCGGACTGCAGCAGTACGTGATCCATGGCGACGTGGGCCACGGCGGAAGCCGGGTCGAGCAGATCATCACCGAGGAGCTCGGGGCGATGCTCAACCGGCGCCGCTCCCTGCCCCGGGTCGTCGCCGTCGCCGACGACGACCGCTCCACGCTCCTGGGCGCCGCGGCGCTGCTGCTGTCGGCGACGTTCTCCCTCGACGTGGACCGGTGAGCTGACTCTCCACCTCCCCGGACGCCTCCGCTACTGTGCAAGGGTCGCCGGTCGCAGAGGCCCAGGTCGTGCAGCCGGCAACCCCGTGCACTTCGACCTGAACCGAGGGACGCCACCATGGAGCACATCACCGTCGCCGGCCACCCCGAGCCCGTGGCCATGTCCGCCACCGCCGCCCGACTCATGCGGGAACGGCTGGACCAGGCCCGTGACCGGCGAGGAGATGCCGACGCCGACGCCTACGAGACGCGCATCGGCCAGCGGATCGGCGTGCTGCTCGAGGGCGGCATGCCCAGCATCGACATGGCGACGATGCGCGCGATCGTCGACTTCGTGGAGACTCCCGAGGAGCCCGAGGACGCGGAGCCGACGGGCCTGGGCAAGGTGTTCAAGGGCATCAACGAGCGGCTGGAGCGGCGGGGGTACCGCGGACCGTGAACCCGCCGTGCCATAGCCTGGTCGGACCCTGCGGACGGAGGAGACCATGGCCAAGTCGAGCAAGTTCAGCGCAGTCCTGAAGGCTGTCGCCTGGATCGGACCGCTCGCGGTCCAGGCGGTCCGGTCGATCTCGAAGAACCCCGAGCTGCTGGACACCATCAAGGAGCAGGCCACCTGGCTGTCCGGGCTGCGCGGCGGCACCGGCGACGATCAGCTCGAGACGATCCAGGTGCTGCGCGACCAGGTCGCCTACCTCGCCGAATCCGCCGATGACGACGACGAGGCGCGCAAGGCCACGGAGTGGTCCCAGCGTCTGGACCGCTGCGAGCGCGCCGCCCAGATCCTCAAGGCCCCCGGTGCGTCCAAGGCCGATCGGACGGCGCTGACGAAGAAGGTCGGCGCGCTGCGCTCGGAGATCTTCAGCGCGTTCATCACGGAGCAGGCGGAAGACGCCGAGAAGGACGCCGTCGCCGAGCGCGACCCCGGCGTCTGAGGGCGCCGGCACCCTTCGGAGGGTCCCCGCGGTTCTCCGGGCTCAGTCGGCCGGATGCCTCGATGGCCACGCGCCGCGGGGAACGTGCTCGGGAGGATCGTGGAGGTGGGCCTCCCGGAACATCCGCGGGCTGGTGCCCTGGATGCCGCGGAATCGCCGGGAGAAGTACAGCGGGTCCTCGTAGCCGACGATCCGTCCCACCTCGGCCACCGGCAGGGTGGTCGTCGCCAGGAGCTCGCTCGCTCGAGCGATGCGCAGGCGTGTCACGTACGCGACGACTCCTCCGCCGGTCGCGGCACGGAACAGCGCGGCGAAATGGGAGGGGGAGAGCCCGGCGAGCTCGGCGAGCTCAGAGACGACGACCGGATGGTCGAGGTGGTCGCGCAGATGCGCGAACACCAACCGCAGCGGTGCCTGGCGCAGCGGCGGCCCGGCGGCGGCATCGGCGGCGAGGTGGGCCAGCACGTTCCCCGCCGCCCCGCTGGTGCGGATCAGGCTGGGCAGGGTGTCGTCGACCTCCATCGTCGTCAGCACCTCCTCCATCAGCTGCTGGATCCGGGCGCGGTCGTGCAGGTCGATCACGACCGGTCGCCGCCCGCCGTCGGGCAGCGACGCCTCGAAGGCGCGGGCCTGAGGCCCTGCGGCGTGCAGCCAGATGATCGTCCATGGATCATCGGCCACGGACCCGTACCGGTGCCCGAGCTGCGCCGGCAGGACGAGCGCCTGGCCCGCGCGGACATGCAGGGTCGGGGCGCTGTCGTCGGTCGTCGCGCGGCACCAGCCGCGGCCGGCGGTGCAGACGATGACCACGCTCGCCCCGGCGCCGTGCAGCCGCTGCCTGCCGTGGTGGAAGGCTCGGGGGAACCATCCGGCGTCGGTGACGAGCAGCTCGCGCGTGAGCGGGGAGGCGGCCGCCGCCCGGGCGACGGCCGGCGGGAGGATGCGCAGCCGTTCGCCGGGAAACCCCTCGCCGATGCTCACGGGGCCACCGTAGCGCAGCCGGCCGGCGCGTCCCGGCGATCACAGGATCGTCGGATCATCCATGTGGGGCGAGAGGATCGTCCTTCTCGCGGCCGTCGCGCCTGCCTACGGTCGAGGCATGCTCACCGCCGAGTCCCTGCTCCCGCTCGCCGCGCGCCCCGCGGAGCTCGCCGACCGCGCCGCCGCCGTCTGGTCGGTCCCGACCACGATCCCGACGTACCGCCCCCTGCCGCCGGAGCGCTTCCCCGCGTACCTCGACCGGCGCGTCTACCAGGGCTCCTCCGGCGCCGTGTATCCGCTGCCGTTCCACCACCAGATCGCGGCCGAGCCGGAGGACCAGGTGTGGCAGGCCGTCCACCTGCAGAACGCGTGGCTGCACGTGGTGGTGCTGCCGGAGCTGGGCGGGCGCATCCACATCGCCCGGGACCGCGTCAGCGGGGAGGACCTCTTCTACGCGAACCCGGTGATCAAGCCGGCTCTGGTGGGCCTGGCGGGCCCGTGGATCGCCGGCGGCGTCGAGCTGAACTGGCCGCAGCACCATCGGCCGGCGACCTTCCTGCCCAGCGACTGGAGCATCGAGGAGGAGGCCGACGGCTCCGTCGTCGTCTGGTGCGGGGACCACGACCCCTTCGACCGGCTCCAGGGCCTTCACGGAGTGCGCCTGCGCCCCGACTCCTCCGCCCTCGAGCTGGCGGTGCGGCTGTTCAACCGCACCGAGCTCGAGCAGACGTTCCTGTGGTGGGCGAACGCCGCCGCCCGCGTCCACGACGACTGCCAGGTGTTCTTCCCCCACGATGTCCGCTACGTCGCCGACCACGCCAAGCGCGCCGTCACCGCCTTCCCCGCCGCGGACCGTCCCTACTACGGCGTCGACTACCCCGCGCTCGCCGACACGGAGTTCACCGCGGCCGATGGGACCCCCGGCACGGGAGACCGCCTGGACTGGTACCGCAGCGTGCCCGTGCCCACCTCGTACATGGCCCTGCACAGCGACGAGGACTTCTTCGGCGGCTACGACCATGCCAGCGGCGTCGGGTTCGTGCACGTCGCCGACCGACGGCTCGCCGTCGGCAAGAAGAACTGGACCTGGGGGAACTCCCTCTTCGGGCACGCCTGGGAGCAGAACCTCTCCGAGGACGGCGCTCACTACATCGAGCTGATGGCCGGCGTGTTCACCGACAACCAGCCCGACTTCGCCCAGCTCGCCCCCGGGGAGACGAAGACCTTCACCCAGCGCTGGTATCCGGTCCGCGGCACCGGCGCGATCGACCGGGCGGGGGAGGACGCCGCCGTCTCCCTGCGCCTCGGCGGCGGCCGGGCCGTCGCCCGCATCGCCGCGGCCCGCATCGTCCCGGGCGCCCGCATCTCGCTGTGCCAGGGCGGTGTCGTCCTCGCCGAGCAGACGGGCGACCTCGACCCGGGCCGCACTCTCGAGCTGCGCGCCGACACCGCGGCCGACGGTCCTGTGAGCGTGGAGGTGGCCGACGCCGAGGGCCGCGTGCTGGTGGCCTGGAGCACCGCCGAGCTGGCGGCCGGCACGGACCGGCCGGAGCCGCAGGCCGCGCAGGAACCGCCCGCCCCGGGGGAGGTCGCCACCGCGGAGGAGCTCGCCCTGATCGCCGAGCACCTGGTCGTCTACCGCCACGCCACCCGCGCCCCGGAGCCCTACTGGGAGGAGGCGCTGCGCCGCGACCCCGGGCATGTGGCGAGCCTCGTCGGCCTCGCCGATCGCGCCTACCGCCGCGGCGAGCTCGAGACCGCCCGCGACCTGCTCTCCCGGGCCGTCGCCCGGCTCACCCGCTGGCACCCCACCGCGCAGGACATGCGCCCCCAGTACCTGCTGGGCCTGGTCCACGAAGCCCTGGGCGAGGAGGAGACCGCCTACGACCTGCACGCGCGGGCCTCCTGGTCCCGGGCCTGGCGCGGACCGGCCGGCTACCGGATGGCACGTCTGGACGCCCGCGCCGGCCGCGAACGGATGGCGCTGCACCGGCTCGAGGACGTCCTCGCCGTCGAAGGGGACCACCTGCAGGCCCTCGCCCTGCGCGCCGTGTGCCTGCGGCGGCTGGGGCAGGAGCAGGCGGCGCGGTCCGCGCTCGCCGCCGCCCTCGCCCGGAACCCCCTGGACGCGCTCACCCGAGCCCTGACCGGGCAGGCCCCCTCCGCCGATGTGCAGGTCTGCCTGGACACCGCGATCGACCTGGCGGGATTCGGGGAAGGGGAGGCCGCGCTGGCCGTGCTCGACGAGGCCACGGAGGCGGACCGTTCCCGTCCCCTCGGGCAGACGGCCGGCGGCCCGCTGATCGACTACCACCGGGCCGCGATCCAGGAGGAGCTGGGGCGGCCCGAGGACGCGGCGCAGAGCAGGGCACGGGCCCTGTCCGCGGACCCGACCTGGGCCTACCCCTCCCGCCGGGCCGATGTCGCCGCGCTGCGCGCCGCCGGCGACCACGACCCGCAGGCCGCGGCGCTGCAGGGGCACTGGCTGTACGCGGCCGGACGGCCCGCAGAGGCCGCCGCCGCCTGGGAGCGCAGCCTCGCCCTCGGCGGTGACGACCCCGCCGTGCACCGCAACCTGGGCCTCGACGCCGTGAACCGGCTGCAGGATCCGGAGGCCGCCGCCGGGCACTACGCCGCCGCGGTCCGCGCGGCGCCGCAGGAGGCCCGACTCCAGCTCGAGATCGACCAGCTCGACGCCCTGCGCGGACACGGCACCGCGCAGCGCCTCGCCCATCTGCGGGAGCACGCCCCGCTGCTGGCGGCGCGCGACGACGCCCAGGTGGCGCTCGCGCATCTGCTG
Organism: Brachybacterium phenoliresistens; assembly: GCF_039530785.1. NCBI lineage: Bacteria > Bacillati > Actinomycetota > Actinomycetes > Micrococcales > Dermabacteraceae > Brachybacterium > Brachybacterium phenoliresistens. The sequence goes on along the minus strand of NZ_BAAAOW010000005.1, from coordinate 230,596 downwards.
GTCAGCGCCGGGGAGGCGGCGGAAGCCGCCGCCGTGCTCACGCAGCGGCGCCTCCAGCCCTGGGAGGGCGGGGAGGGGGAGGCGCTGGCGGCCTGGGAGCGGGCGTGCATCCGGCTCGCCGTCGGCGCCGTCGCCGACAAGGACCCGGACTCGGCGCTCGCGCAGCTGCAGGCCGCCCTCGCGCCGCCCGCTCAGCTCGGCGAGGCGCGCCACCCCCTCGCCTCGACCGCGCAGCTCGAGCTGCTGATCGGGGACGTCCATGCCCGCCGGGGGCAGCCGGAGGCCGCCTCGCAGGCCTGGCGCCGCGCCGCCGAGCAGAAGGGCGACTTCCTCGGCATGCAGACCCAGGAGCACTCCGAGACCACCGCCTGGAGCGTCCTCGCCCTGCGCCGCCTGGGCCGGGACGCGGAGGCGACGGCGCTGCGACAGGACCTCGAGGGCTTCGTCGACGGCCTCGCCGGGACCCCGCCGAGCGTGGACTACTTCGCGACCTCGCTGCCCGACCTGCTCCTGTTCGTGGAGGACCCGACCCTCGTGCGGGATCGGCGGGTCGCCGTGCTCCGCGCGCAGCTGCAGGCCCTGGACGGGGAGCTCGACGCCGCGGCCGACGCTCTCGCCGCCCCCGAGCTCGCGTCCTCCCGGCATGCCGCCGACCTCGGCATGCTCCTGGGCGACGGCGCGGAGGGCCTCGCCTTCCGCGCCGGCCTTCCCTGACCGGCAGGAGCCTCCTCGACCGACCAGGAACGTCCCGAACGCCGCGGATCGCCGCGGACAGCACCACCTCCACCTCACCCGACAAGCACACCGGAGCGGACGATGAAGACCACTCGCATGTCACGACGGACCATCCTCACCAGCGCAGGGATCGGCATGACGGCCGCAGGGCTCGCCGCCTGCGTGAACACCAGCGGCACCGGTGCCACCGGTGGCACGGGCGGCGGAGGGAGCGGGGACGGCATCGTCTTCCAGAACTCGATCCAGGACACCGCCCCGAAGGCCGCCCTCGAGCAGCTGGTCGCCGACTACGACGGCCCGGTGACGATGAACTCCGTGGCCACCGAGCAGTACCGCGCCCAGCTGACCAACTACCTGCGCTCCTCGAACCCGCCCGACGTCTACAGCTGGTACGCGGGCTCCGTCTCCCGCGCCTACGCGTCGCAGGGCCTGCTGCTGGACGTGGCCCCGCTGTGGGACGAGGGCGGCGCCTGCTCCGACTTCTCGCCCGCGCTGAGGAGCCTGTCCGACAACGGCGACGGCACGTTCAGCTTCGTGCCGACCAACTACTACTGGTGGTCGATCTTCTACAAGAAGTCCGCCTTCGCGACCTGGGGCATCACCCCGCCGGAGACCTGGGACGAGTTCATCGCCCTGTGCGAGTCCCTCCTCGCCCAGGGGATCATCCCCCTCGCCAACGGCATCGGCTCCACCCCGTGGATGGCCTCGGGATGGTTCGACTACCTGAACCTGCGCCTGAACGGAGCCCAGTACCACCGCGAGCTGCTGGCCGGCGAGCACGCCTTCACCGACCCCGAGGTGAAGACCGTGATGACCGAGTACGCCCGCCTCATCCCGTTCTTCGACCCCGACATGGCCTCCTACTCGAACCAGGAGGCCACGACGCCTCTCGTGCAGGACCGGGCCGCGATGTACCTGGTCGGCGCGTTCGTGACCAACAACGTCCCCGCCGACATGGTCGAGGACCTCGACTTCTTCTCCGTCCCGGTGATCGACCCGTCGATCCCCACGGCGGAGGAGGCCCCCACCGACGGCTTCTTCGCGGCCTCCGGCAGCTCCGACCCGGAGGCGACCCTCGACTTCCTCAGCTACCTCGCCGCCCCCGAGCAGCAGCAGAGGTTCATCGAGCTGTCCGGCTCGGCGAACCTGCCCACGTCCCCGCAGGTCGACACCTCCGGGTTCAGCGCGCTCACCCAGAAGGGCATCGAGCTGCTGAACTCCACCGAGGAGATCACCCAGTTCTTCAACCGCGACTCCTCCGACGCCCTCCAGACCACGGCCGATGCCGCCCTGACCCGGTTCCTGGCGCAGCCCGAGGACGTCGACGCCGTGCTCACGGAATGGCAGGCCGCGGCCGAGCAGGTCTGGAGCTCCTGATGGCGGCCCTGCGGGCCCGATGGCGGCGGGTGCCGCCGCTGATCTGGCTGATGCTGCTGATCCCGCTGGTCGTCGAGGCGTTCTGGGTGTTCTGGCCGGCGGTCAACTCGTTCTCCCTGGCGACCCTGCGCTGGGACGGCATCACCCCGGCCGAGGGCGTCGGCCTGCAGAACTTCGTCGACCTCACCGCCGACCCGATCTTCCGCACCGCCGCCGCCAACACGGTCTACTGGCTGATCGCCTTCGGCCTGCTCTCGGTCGCGGGCGGGCTCGCGCTCGCCGTCGCCCTGAACCGGCCCGGCCGCGGGGTGGGCATCTATCGGGCGGCGATCTACCTGCCGATGGTCGTGTCGATGGCGGTCACCGGCCTGTTCTGGCGGGTCATGTACCAGCCCGACGGGCCGATCAACAGCGCGCTGGGACTGCTGGGGCTCGGGCACCTGGAGCGGCAGTGGCTCGCCGACCCGGACCTGGCGCTGTCGGCGATCCTCGTCGCGGCGGTCTGGCGCCAGTGCGGCTACATCATGGTCCTGTACCTGGCCGGGCTCAAGGGCGCCGATGCCTCGCTCGAGGAGGCCGCCGCCGTCGACGGCGCGAACGCCTGGCAGCGCTTCTGGCGGATCGTGATGCCGCAGCTCAGCGGCGTGCACACCGTCGTCCTCGCGGTGACGGTGATCGATTCGCTGCGCACCTTCGACATCGTCTGGACCATGACGCGCGGCGGCCCGTACAACAGCACGCAGCTTCTGAGCACCTACATGTTCCAGCAGGCGTTCACGAGCGGGAACCTCGGGTACGCCTCCGCGATCGCCGTGGTCATCTTCCTGCTCGCGATCGGGTTCATCATCACCTACCTGGCCCGCCAGGCCCGCACGGAGGAGGCGTCATGAGCACCGCAGTCCCCTCGGGCGCGGCATCGTCGCCGCGCCGCCGCCGGCGCTCGGGGCGCTCGCCCTGGCTCCACGTCGTCATGATCCCGCTGACCCTGCTATGGATGAGCCCGATCGTGTTCGTCGCGATGATCTCGGTGCGCACCTTCGACGACATCGCCGCCCGCGGGCTGTCGGCCCTGCCCACCTCGATTTCGCTCGAGGGCTTCGCCACCGCGCTCAGCGGCGGGGGACTGCTGCGGGCACTCGGCGTGAGCACCCTCGTGACGGCCCTCGCCGTGCTGGCCTCGCTGGCGCTGTCGTCCTGGGCGGCCTACGCGCTCAGCCGGTTCCGGATCCCCGGGCGCCGCACGATCCTGCTGGCGATGCTCGCCGGCAACCTCCTGCCCCCGCAGATCCTCCTCGTCCCGGTGGCTCGGATCAGCGAGGGCATCGGACTTCAGGACACGCTCAGCGCCCTGATCCTGGTCCAGGTCGGATTCGGCATCGGCTTCTACACCTTCGTGCTGCACGGCTTCATGCAGGGCCTGCCCGAGGAGGTGTTCGAGGCCGCGCGGCTCGACGGCGCCGGCCCCGGACTGATCTATCGGCGGATCGTGCTGCCGCTGAGCAGGCCCTCGTTCGCGGCGCTCGCGGCGCTGGCGACCACCTGGGTCTTCAACGACCTCATCTGGGCGCTGACGATCCTGCGCACCGAGGCGAAGTTCCCGATCAGCGCGGCCCTGCTGAACCTCATGGGCGGCTACGGCAGCAGCTGGAACGTCATCGCCGCGGCCTCCCTCATCGCGGCGGTCATCCCCGCGCTCGTGTTCTTCGCCTTCCAGAAGCAGTTCGTCTCCGGCCTCCTCGTGGGCTCCACCAAGTGAAGGAATCATCGCCGATGTCCCCGCACCACCCGCTCGACCTCACCGGCACCTGGAACTACCGCCTCGATCCCGACCACGTGGGGGAGGCGGACGGCTGGGCGACCGCACCCCTGGCGGACGCGGGCACCCTGACCCTGCCCGGCTCGCTGGGCGCGCAGGGCATCGGCGATCCCGTCACCGTCGACACCCCGTGGACCGGCGGCATCGTCGACCAGTCCTTCTTCACCGACGAGCGCTACGCCCCCTACCGGCAAGGCGAGGACGTCTCCATCCCCTTCTGGCTGCAGCCGCAGGTGTACTACCGCGGCGCCGCCTGGTACCAGCGGCGGATCGAGATCCCCGAGGGCTGGGACGGCAGCGGCCTCGACCTGGTGCTCGAACGCGTGCACTGGGAGTCGACCGTGTGGGTCGACGGGCAGCGCTGCGGCAGCCAGAACAGCCTCACCACCGCGCACCGCCACGACCTGGGCCCCCTCGCCCCGGGGGCGCATCTGCTGACGATCCGCGTCGACAACCGCACCGTCATCGACGTGGGCCCGAACTCCCATGCGATCTCCGACCACACCCAGGGCAACTGGAACGGCATCATCGGCGAGATCGCCGTGCACGAGCGCCCCGAGATCCGCCTGGGCCAGGTGCGCGTCCTCCCCGACGTCGCCGCCCGCCGGGCCCGGGTGCGCCTGGACATCGCCTCCGGCACCGCGGTGGCCCGCGAGGGCCGGCTGCAGCTGACGGCCCGCCGGGCCGACTCCCTGCCCGGTGCGGCCGATGCCCCCGTCATCGGCCCCATCGAGGCAGCCTTCGAGGTCGACCACGGCGAGGACCTCGGCTCCCGCGGCCTGCTGGGCGGCGGGACCCACCTCGACATCGACCTGGACCTCGGGGCCGATGCCGCGCTGTGGGACGAGTTCACCCCGGCGCTGTACGCGCTGGAGGTGCAGCTGAGCGCCCGCACCGCGGACCGCGAGCACACCGATACCGCTCACGTGCTGTTCGGGCTGCGGGAGGTGCGCACCGAGGGCACCCGGATCCTCCTGAACGACCGGCCGATCTTCGTGCGCGGCAGCCTCGAATGCTGCGTGTTCCCGCTGACCGGGTACCCGCCCACCGAGCTGGAGCCGTGGCGGCGCATCATGCGCATCGCCAAGGCCCACGGACTGAACCTGCTGCGCATGCACTCGTGGTGCCCGCCGGAGGCCGCCTTCGTCGCCGCCGACGAAGCGGGCATGTACCTGCAGGTCGAAGGGCCGATCTGGGCGAACCAGGGGGCCGCGGTGGGGGAGGGGCGCCCCGTGGACTCCTACCTCCACGAGGAGACGCGGCGGATCCTGCGCGCCTACGGCAACCATCCCTCGTTCCTCATGATGGCGCACGGCAACGAGCCCGGCGGGCGGGACGCGGAGTTCCTCGCCGCCTGGGTGCGGCTGTGGCAGACCCAGGACCCGCGCCGGCTGTACACGACGGGCGCGGGCTGGCCGGGCGTGCCCGAGAACGACTTCGACAACATCCCGCAGCCGCGCGCGCACCGCTGGGGCGAGGGCCTCGAGTCGCGGATGAACGCACAGCCGCCGCACACCCTGGCGACCTACGACGAGGACGTCGCCTCCCGGGACCGGCCGATCGTCTCCCACGAGATCGGGCAGTGGTGCGTCCACCCCGATCTCGAGGAGGTCGCGCAGTACACCGGCCTGATGCGGCCGCGGAACTTCGGCGTGTTCGCGGACCTCCTGCGGGAATCGGGGATGCTCGACCAGGCGACGGACTTCCTGCACGCCTCCGGACGCCTGCAGACCCTCGCCTACAAGGAGGACATCGAGGCGGCGCTGCGCACCGAGGGCTTCGGCGGGTTCCATCTGCTGGGGCTGACGGACTTCCCCGGGCAGGGCACCGCCCTGGTCGGCGTGCTCAACCCGTTCTGGGAGGAGAAGGGGTACGTGAGCCCCGAGGAGTTCTCCCGCTTCTGCGCCCCGACCGTGCCGCTGGCCCTGCTGCCGCGGCGGATCTGGGCGGCCGAGACGGAGCAGGATTTCTCGGTGCGGATCGCCCACTACGGCCGGGCCGCGCTGGAGCAGGGCGAGGTGCGCTGGAGCCTGCGCGGCGACGACGACGCCGTGCTCGCCCAGGGCGTCTTCGACGGCGCCTCCCGGATCCCCCTCGGCAACTCCACCGTGCTGGGCCCCGCCACGATCCCCGCGGGCCTGGTGGGCGAGGCGACGCACCTGCGGCTGGTCGTCACCGTCCTCGAGGCGGGGGAGCAGATCGGCGAGAACGACTGGGACGTGTGGATCCACCCCGACGCCCCGGCCGATGAGACGCCCGGCGTGCGCACCGCGACCGATCTCGCCGAGGCGGCGCAGGCCGCCGCCCGCGGCGAGAGCGTGCTGCTGGAGATCCCGGCGGAGGCGATCGGCAACGACATCTCCCTCGGCTTCACGCCCGTCTTCTGGAACACGGCGTGGACCCGCGGGCAGGCCCCGCACACCCTCGGCCTGCTGCACGACCCCGCGCACCCCCTGTTCGCGCAGTTCCCGACGGCGGGCGCCACGGACTGGCAGTGGTGGGCGCCGCTGCGCGGGGCCCGGCCGATGCTGCTGGACGGCCTGCCCCGTGCGTTGCGGCCCGACGTGCAGGTCATCGACACTTGGTTCGAGGCCCGCCGCCTGGGCGTGCTGTTCGAGGCGCGCCTCGGCGAGGGCCGGATCCTCGTGACCTCCCTGAACCTCGACGGCGGCAACGGGGCCGAGGAGCGCCTGGCCGCCCGGCAGCTGCGGCGCAGCATCCTCGCCTACATGGCCTCGCCCCGCTTCGCCCCGCAGGTGGAGGTGAGCGCCGAGCAGCTGGCGAGCGTCCTCCGGTGAGGTGAGCGCCCCGCGTACCCTCGAGCAATGGCAGGAGAGAGTTCGGCATCCAGGACGTCCTGGCGGGCCCGGCTGGGCACGGCGCTACTGGTGGTGCTCGCCATCGGGGCGGTCCCCCTGTACCGCGCCGTCACCGGGCCCTCCGCCGACGGGGCCGTGCTGCTGCACGAGGCTCATCGCGTCGAGCTGGGCCCGAACGGCTGGGTCGCCGCGCAGCAGGATGCCAACGGATGGTTCTGGGGCGACGACACCGAGGTCGTGCTGCGCAACCTGGCCACGGGGGCCGAGACGAACATCGGCGGGGCTCCGTCCCTGGAACACATCCTGCCCACGGGCGGGTACCTCAGCGACGTGGGCGGCATCGGGATCCATGAGCCCTCGGGCGAGGAGGTCGCGTTCATCGATCCGCCGATGATCGGCGAGGGGGTGGAGGGGCTCGAGGGGCTGCAGGCCGGCTTCCCCGAGATCGCCGGGGTCTCCGACGAGGTGGTCGCCGTGCTGGTCTGCTATTCCCCGGAGATGGAGCTGCTGTCTTCGGAGGTCGAGGGTGGGCATGCGGTGATGGCGGGCTTCCGCCTGAGCGACGGCGGGCGGGTCTGGGCCCGGGACACCGGGGCCGGATGCGCGGGGCAGGCGATGTACCGCCCGCCGGTCTCGGAGCTGGGCGCCCTCGAGCACGTGGTGACCTACGCTGGCGACCGGGCCGCCGTGACCCGTCTCGACGACGGGGCGGTGGCCGCCACCTGGGAGGACACCCCGCGGGATTCCGTGGTCGTGCAGGACGGGCTCGCCCTGCACCGCATCGGCGACTCCCGGGTCGAGGCGGTGGACCTCGCCACCGGTGACGCCGTCGCCGCGACGGAGTGCGCCGATGCAGGTCTCATGAGCCCGGGCCCGGTCCCGAACCTCTCCCCGGAGGCGGTGCTCGCCGTCGAATGCGGCGACCAGGAGGTCCGGCTCTACGACCGGGACACGCAGGCGTTCACCCCGGTGCCGGCGCCGCCGCTCGGCGAGGACCGCACCATCCCCGACGGGGAGTCCCGGGCCTACGACCGGTACATCCTGCACCGCACGGGGGAGACGCTCACCATCACCGACGCGCTCAGCGGGGAGGAGATCGGCAGCGTCGCCGTGCCTGAGGAGATGGCGATCCAGAACAACGCCCCGCGCGGGCGGGTGCTGCTGCTCTACGTCCTCACGGACGAGGACGACGTCGAGTACCGGATGATGGCGGTGGACCTGCGCACGGCCGAGCCGATCCTGACCGAGGCGAAGGGGGTGGGCCCCGACTGGCAAGTCGATCCGACCGGGTACGCCCTGGTCTCCGGCAGCGACTTCTACAGGAGAGGCGGCCGGAGCAGCTCCGGCACGGTGCACCGGGTGGAATCGTGGGTGGTGGGGGTCGAGTAGGTGGCGGGCGCGGAGTGAGCGGACTCTCTCGGGGTGGCCCTCGAGGTCAACGGCTGAAGATCGGCTCCGCAACCAGGAGCAGCTTCCGGCGCACCGGGGACTCCGCGGTCTCCAAATCCATCGGGAAGAGCTCGGCGCGGGACCTCCAGGCCCTCTCGCTGCCGCCGGGCGCCGACGGCAGCTGCCCCGACACGGGCGCCCAGTAGCAGTCGAGGTCGGCCTGGCGCTCGCCGTCGCTGCGCTCCTCGCGGCAGATGAGCCAGCCGACCTCGACGTCCAGGCCGAAGTCCTCGCGCAGGGCGCGAGCCGAGTTCACCAGCGCCATCCGGCAAAGACGGGACATGCGGGATCTCTCGCAGTCCACGCACTTTAGCCAGGGGCGGGCCTTATACGGAAAGGTCCAGCGGAAGGTCAGCAATGTCCCTAAGACGCTGTCCTTCAACCATCATAGAAAGCAATTCGCGAGACTCATCAGTGCCCAATTCGTTAACGGCTTCCTTCAATTCCGGAAGGGCAAAGTGGTAAACAGTATCGATGTCTCCGGTCCCTAGCGCTAGGGAAGAGATGCGACTCGGAGTAGGTTCGCCAGTCACGACAACGATATGAGGAGTACGACCCTTGCGATTTCGGACGAGGTTCAGTGCTTCACTGCGGGCATTCTGTGCTCGATCCGAACGCAACGTCCACTTACAAGAAATAACCGCATGTAGAATCCGGGATTGGCCTGGACGGCGAAGTCGGATGGGGCTCAAATTTCCAACTTCGGAATCCACTAGGACCGCGTCACTGTTGATGACATCATCTGGAACTGGAGCACGACTGACGATTACATCCGGAGCGATTGCGTATGCGTTGCCCAGAACGGCGAGAAGCTGCGGGTTATCCGTCACTGCTTGATCGAGATAGCCCAGATGAGTGTACGGCTCGTACTGCGCAATATGGTTCGCCTTGCGGGCGCTTCCTAGGTTCCGGACTTCCCATTCGCCAGGACGCAACATATCAAATCTAGGGAAAGTTTCATTGAGCAGGCCAACGACAGCCTTCTCAAAGGATCCTCCAAGGGTCTGACCGGCCGCACGTTCGTGTACTGTCTCCTGCTTCAGTGCGCGCGCAATATGCGCCGAATAGGCTCTCGACTGCGCGTTACCCCTGTCAGCGTTACTGGCAATACCGTCCGAGTCAACGGTTAGTGTGCCCTCCAGCAGGCCAGCATGGAATGACGAACGAGCTATAGATAGAAACGACTCTGGGCTCACGCGACCACCTTCATCGGGACCTCACTGCGGCGGCGAGAGGCGCCAAGCGCACGGCGAATAGCGATTCCAACACTGGCCGCAACTGGCGGCGGGAAGGCGTTTCCTATCTGCCTATATACCGAGGTCTTTCGTCCTGAGAACTGCCACCCTGAATCAAAGCCCTGAATTCGCGCGACCATCTGATTCGTTAGGCGAGGTATATGTGATTCGGCTACATCATGCGATGGTGCCTCGTCGGCGACGCCCTTCCCGTCTACACCCAATTTCAGCCAGGATGCTTTAGCTCGGGTCGGTCCGAGGTCCGCTCCTCCGTGCTTCTTTGATCCCCCCACGATAGTTGGAGCGATCCCGTTCGCGTTGTCCGCCCAGATTCGGGCTCCCCGCCAACCTCGGGCGCCCATAAGAGGTAAAAGAGCCTCACCGACGGTGGGCGGGCTCCCGACTGGACCGGGCCAAACAAAGTTTTGGAACTTGTCTTTGCGGAGAGCAACAAGTATGAACCGAGGACGCAGTTGCGGTACGCCAAACTCTGAACTAAGCAGCAGCTGCCAATCTGCCCCATATCCCAAGCGGTCGAGCTCTTCAAGAATCGACGTGCGATACGTGCCGAACCTTGCAGATGCCAGGCCCTTGACGTTCTCGAGCATTACGGCCGTCGGCCTAGCTTCACGCACTAACCTCAGAGCTTCCGGGAATAAATCGCGTTCGTCATCGGCACCAAGCTGCTTTCCCGCCACACTGAACGGCGGGCAAGGCACGCCTCCGGCGAGCAAATCAATCCCAGTATAGTCCTTGCCGTCGATATCTCGAACGTCGCCCTCGTGCACATTCCACGTCGGCCGATTGAGCCGAAGCGTTGAGGCGGCATCACGGTCGATCTCGACCGCCAACTCGTGCTGAAAACCGGCTTGTTCGAGCCCGTAGGATTGACCCCCTGCACCAGCACAAATCTCCAAGGCTGCGAGTTGTCCAGACAATCTTAGTCTCCTCAGTCCGTCGTCGTCTTCAGCCGACACTCTGCCAGATGACACCGACAGCGCAGCGATCACGGCAGGTCATTGAAGGGGTCTAGGAAGGTGTGGATGCCATGAACAGGGCATCGAAACGAGATCCGCACCCCGCTTTCGGTAGCAACCGCCTCGGGTTCACAGTCCCCACCGCACTCTGCACAGATGCGGTACGACTCATCGTCGCGTCCCATAGGGTCGGCCCGTCCGATGCCACCAACCAACCTCTCACCTCCACATCGTAGTGCACCCAGGCTAGCCGGGGTTAGCCGGATGCTGTGCTGCCTGCGCCCTTCACTCGCTGAGCGGGCGGTCCTACTCACCCGGCACGGACTGATCAGAGTTGCCACGCGCTTAGGCTCGGCATCACAGCCAGGTGCACCCAAGACCCTCCTGGCCGCCCTGCCTCCCCGCACGGCCCGGTCAGTTGGGTGACCCTCGACGGCAGTGGTTGTACGGGTTCGGCGTCAGACCGACGCTGCTACACCAGCTTGCGGCTGAGCACGCGACGTCCGTGGGTCGGACCGCGCAGACTCCAACCGTGGCTGTTGGCATGTCGACTCGCGAGTCGAGGAGACAAGACGCGCTTCGTGAGGGAGTATAGACGTATGGTGAGCAAGGTGGTGTTGAGCACAGTGGGGGGCGGTACCCGTGACCTGCGGGTAGACCCGTACGACACCACTCAGCCCGCGCGCACGCCGTCTGGAAGCGAACTGCACCTGGGGAGCCAGGACTTGGTCCGCCTGACAGGCTTCGCATTAGAGCGTGGATTCGTTCCTACGTCATTCATGATTTCTGACGCTTACTTAGTTGCTTTACCGGAAGACGAACAGGTTCAAGTCTCAACTGAATTGCTACGCCTTTTAGTTGGGTACGGGCCAGACGAGGTCATGATGTCACTCCAGGAGGAGCATGACGGTCTATATATTGTCGGAGTGAACCTGATTGCTGGAGATAGCGGCGGCCGGATATCGGTTCGTCGGCGCGGCTTCGTAGACACCTCTGTCGTGCAGGAAGCCCAGCGATTGCTCGCGTCAGCCTGGCGGGAGCTAAATCTTACGTGACGAATCGATTATTGCGAATAATTGTAGAAGGGCTCAAGGTCGCTGTTGCCGCGTGGCTTACCTTCTGGATGGATCCGTGGTTGCAAAATACTTTCGAGTCCGTACCCGCTCCGTTGAGGTTTCTTATCGGAGCAACCTTAGCAGCCATCCTGCTGGAGGTTCTACTTCAGGTGCTTTTTGGTTGGCCGCAAATAAGACTAGCCTGGTCCGATGAAACTGAGAACGCTCCAATCACGGAGATCCGCGCGAAAATACGCAGAAGTACGGGCGAATCCCAGCCTTTCCGCCTTGAAGTCTTCGCGCATCGGACCGGCTGGCTTGGATATCAAGTTCTGCGACAACTCACGAGAGCTGAACTTCGTTTGGTGATTCGAATCGAACGAGCTCTTATTGTGCCCACCTGCGAAAAATCTTCCAAGATGGGATCCGGCGTTTCCGGCCAGCTATCAGTCACTCCGTGTGATGAAGCGAACGGATTCGCAGTTATGCTTGGCCAAGCTCCGTACAGCTCGGGGATATGGCACTATGCGGATGTGAGGTGGAGGGATGAGGAGACGCCTATCGGTGCCGAGTTCCGGGTGAACTACCGACTGGTGCATCGGCGTCCAGTCATTGAGTGGTTGATGAACCTGTTGATCCGCCGCTCAAGCAATGTAAACTGCTTTCGTGTGATTGGAGCCTGATTTTGCCTACTATGAATCAAGACGCGGTCAAGGTACTGCCGATGGTCTCTCGTTCGAAAATGACCCTTGAAGAGATCCGTGACGGTATGCGCAGGATGAAACCGACGCTTGAAGGGTTCAAAGGGGGGTGGGCAAGCGTCCAAGACGCCGGGTCGAACTTGAGGGTGGCCGGCGAGGAGCCGCCAAATTCGGACCCCGAGATCGTAACGGCCACCAATTTGCTTCCAGAGATGTTGCAAGCGCGTTTTTATTATTGGGACCCGGCCCCAGCCCTAATTCGGCAAAACCCTGACATCGACGTCAGCCAGGTGCGAAAGTTGAATGCTATCGACGTCGTCGTGACTTCGATCGGTGTGAGTAGGATCGGCATTCTATTTTCTACTCGGACCCGTTCGTATCTCGGGGGAAAGGGAGGCGTGATCGCGGCCCTAGAGTCAATTCTGCAGACGCGTGACGTTACGATTAAGATTGACCGTCATGACTCGCACCTTCGGCTCGCGAACGAGGAGATTTTTCTCTGGTTGACCGTGCAGCACAGGGACAATCCGCAGATCGCGGGAGGTATTCGCCTAGACCAGATTTCCGGCATCAGTAGCATGGATGCCGCCAGTCGAACCGCAGAGCTTCGTTTCGGTGTCGACTTTCAACGATCAAACTTCCTGACCGCCGTGGCTGAGAAGGATACTTTGGGTCCGATGGACATCGGGTTTTCGCACATCGAACGTGGTGTGAATCATGCTTACGACCTTAGGCTGCATATTGACGGCGGGATCGAGATTAGCAGGAACCGACTGCATGTCCCGAACAGCCTCAATGATCCGCGCTTCATGCTCAACTCGGTCCTCCTTTTGACGTTCTACATAATTCCCCAGATCAATCGCCTCTACATCGCCGACGCGGCAAACTGGCGTTCCAAGAGGGCGGATGTTATTGATAATGCCATGAGCTCGCTGGAGACTCGGTATAAGGAACTTCGCGCGGTTCTCGCGAAGCACAAGCCGTAGGGGCCAGGAGCGATGTTCGAGGGATCGCCGCTACCGCTCACTCAGATAATCGAGTTTCCAATCCGGGCGGCGACACTTGGGCTGTGGCGTTGGTCTGTTCTGTGTGAGGGAAAGGCGGTTTGACCCGCCCATCTGCATGTCTAGGGCCACAATTGCGGACGGCTTAAGTCCTGATGAAGTCGAGGCATGGCATCGGCGACCGGCCAGGCCAGCGTCGACACTTGCGCCCAGCCCGCCTACGCCGCTCGACATATCCTTCACCCATGCCGCCGACCCCCGAGAACTTCCAGGTCGACCTGCGCGGGATCGTCGAGATCCTGTCGCACAACCTGTACTCGAGCCCGCGCGTGTACGTGCGCGAGCTGATCCAGAACGCACGGGACGCCGTCGTCGCCCGTGGCGAGCAGGTCGCGCCCGTCGAGCTGGTCGTCGACCCCGCGGCGGGGGCGCTCACCGTGCGCGATCACGGCATCGGCCTCACCGAGGCGGATGCCCGCAGCCTGCTGTCCACCATCGGCGCCTCCAGCAAGCGCGAGCAGCTCGTGGCGGCGCGGCGGGAGTTCCTGGGCCAGTTCGGGATCGGCCTGCTGTCGTGCTTCCTCGTCGCGGACCAGATCGAGGTGGTCTCCCGCAGCGCCCGCGACCCGCAGGCGACGACGATGCGCTGGATCGGCTACGGCGACGGCACCTTCACCGTCTCGCCCGCGGAGCAGCCTCTCGAGGAGCCGGGCACCCTGGTGCGGGTGCATGCCCGGCCGGACGAGGCCGAATGGGTGGGGGCGGATCGCGTGTTCCGCCTCGCCCGCGAGTTCGCGAGCCTGCTGGCCGTGCCGATCACCTTCGCCGTCGCCGGGGATCCGCGACCGGCGGTCCGGGTGAGCGGGGATCCTGCGCCGTGGGACCTGCCCCGTGAGGCGGCGGCCGCCTGGTGCGAGGACGCCTTCGGCTTCGCGCCGCTGGCGAGCATCCCGCTGGACCTGCCGATGCTCGGCATCCGCGGCGTCGCGTTCGTGACCGGCGAGGCGACGCCCGGCCGGGGCCGCGCGGGGGACCGGGTGTTCTCCCACGGCATGTCCGTCGCCTCTGACAACACCCAGCTGGTGCCGGAGTGGGTCAGCTTCGCGCGCGTCGCGATCGAGGCGGGGTCGCTCAGCCTCACCGCCTCCCGCGAGAGCCTGCACGAGTCCGCGGCCCTCGCCACCGCGCGGGAGGAGCTCGGCCACCAGGTCCGGGCGGGCATCGAGCGCCTCGCCGCGGGGGACCCGGAGGTCTTCGCGCGCTTCGTCGACGTGCACGGGCAGAGCCTGCTCGCCCTCGCCGTCGCGCACCCGGAGATGCTGGAGTTCGTCGCCCGCCACCTGACCTGGGAGACCAGCTCCGGGCCGCTGCGTCTGGTGGAGATGCCGGCCAGGATCACGTTCACCACGCAGGACCGGGACTTCAGCAGCTACGCCCCGATCGTCCAGGCGCAGGGCGACCTGCTGGTCAACGGCGCCTACACCCACGGCGCCGCCATGCTGCGCGCGTACGACCAGGCCCAGTCGCGGCTCACCGCGCGCGAGTTCGAGCTGACGCGCCTGCTGGAGGACCTCCCGGAGCCGCGCGGCGAGGACGCGGCCCTCGCCGAGCGGATCGGCACCGTGGCGCGGGGCGTGCTCGACGCGCACGGCGTCGCGGTGGACGTGCGCGCCTTCCGCCCGGTGTCCCAGCTGGTGCTGCACGTGCCCGGGCGCGCCGCGGGCTTCGTGTTCGAGGAGGTCGAGGACGATCCGTGGGCCGACATGCTCGGCGGCGGGGCCCCGCGCGAGCAGGAGGACCCCCGGCCCACCCTCGTGCTCAACCTCCGCGCCGAGGCCGTGCGGGCCCTCGGTGGGACGCTCGCCCCCGCCACCCGCGACGACGCGATCCGCGCGCTGCACCTGCTGAGCCTGCTGCAGGCCGGCATCCGCCTGCAGGCCGAGGAGCAGGCGCTCCTCGCGGGCGCGCTGCAGACGCTGCTCCTCGCGGCATCCTGACCGGCGGGGCCGATGATCGCGCGGATGCCGGCGCCGGCACCGACCATCGGCCGCATCGGCCGCAGCCAGACCACACACAGACCGACCACCGACAGCAGGGGATGACGATGATCCGATACGACGAGGTCCGGGGCCTCACCGGCGAGAAGGCGCAGCGCGTGCGGGCGCTCATCGACCGCAGCAGCGAGATCTGGGACATGCCGGAGGACATGGGGACGATCGACGCCTGGGAGGAGCAGATCGCCGCCTGCGAGGCGGAGGGCGTGCCGCATCTCGCGGCGAGCGGGCGCTTCGGTCAGTACTCGATCCTCAGCCTCGGCGGCATGCCGCGGGAGGCCCTCGAGGCGTATGCGCGGCTCATGCAGATCGTCGGCCGCTACGGCGACCACATCCACCCCGACAACGTGAGGACGTTCCTCGGGACGATCTCGAACCTGGTCTCGACCGTGGGGGAGGACCCGTCGCTGTCGCGGCCGCAGCTCGAGCGGATCGTCGACCTCGTCGAGAAGCAGACGATCGCCCACGGCTTCGACCTCTCCAACGTCACGCTGGCGCGGGCGAGCCTCGCCGCCGAGTTCGGCGAGCAGGATCGCGCCTACGCGCTGCTGGACCGCTGGCAGGGCATCGGCAGCCCCGACTGGCCGCCCTTCGACGCGAACACCGTCACCCGCGAGGTCGCGATCCTCGAGCCCTTCGAGCCGGCCCTCGCCGCGGAGACGCTCATGCGACGGTTCACGGCGATGGGCGTGCCGCCGGGCCCGATCGACACGGACCGCGAGGACCTCACCCAGCTCGTGCTGCTGCGGGCGCTGCTGGGATCCCTGTGGGCGCGCGCCGGGCGGAAGGACCTCGCGGCCCGGATCGGCGACGAGCTGGTCGACCAGTTCGGCATCGAGGACCTGGTGCGGACGGCGGTGATCGAGGACCTGCTGCTCGTGCTCGAGCATCGGCCCGACGATGCCCGGGTCGCGGCCGATGTCGGGCTCGCCAACAGTGCGCTCGACACCGTGGACTGCCGGCTGATCGCCGCCCTCGCCCGCAGCCGGACGCTCGAGGACCCGGCGGGGGAGGAGGCGGTGCTGCTGCGCGCCGCGGCGACGGAGGCCGCCGCGGCGCACGATGAGCGCGGCGCGACGGACATCCACACCCGGGAGCTGCGGGAGATCTGGTTCGCGGACCTCCCGCCTGCCGGCCCCGAGCCGGACGCGGCCGATGACCCCGTGGAGCGGGCCGAGCGGATCCTGCGCGCCGGCTGGATCCCGCGGCGCACCGCGCCGGTGACCATCGACGAGGTGCCCTTCGCGATCAAGGACCGCTACCTCGAGCTCCACGGACTGTCGATGGCCGTCCTCGAGGCCGGCTCCGAGGAGGAGTCCGAGGCGCTCGTGGAGAGCATCGTCGCCCGCAGCCGCGAGCTGAGGATGCCGATGGCGGAGTTCGTCGCGCAGCTCATGCGGACGATGCGTGCATACCAGTCCGATGACCACGTGGCGCTCGTCCTGCGCTATGAGGAGGCCCAGCGCGCGCAGGCGCTCGCGCCGGACGGGATCTACCCGCCCCTGGAGAAGGCCGCCGCGGGGCTCTTCCTCCCGGTGATCCTCACGGGCCTCGACCAGCCCGCGATCCCGCTGGAGCGCATCGACGCGATCATCGCCGGGGAGGTCGATCTGCGGGCGCTGACCGGGAAGCCGACCACGCCGATCGCCATGGCCCGGCTCGCCCGGGCCGCCCACCTCGGGGAGGTCTCGGAGATCGAGCCGCTGCTCGCCGACGTCCGGGCACGGCTCGCGGCGGACGCCGGGGACGTCGACCCCTTCGACGTGCAGATCGACCTGGCCCGGATCCTCGCACCGCTGGATGCCCGGGCCGTCCCGGAGCTCGTGGCGGACGTGCTGGAGAGCTCCCACGACCCGTCCCAGCAGCGCGCGGCGCAGGCATGGACGGCCTGGGCCGCACTGCGGGCGGGCCGGCCCGTGGACCAGGACGCGGCCGAGGTCGTCGCGCAGCTCGAGCAGGTCGATCGGGACTTCGAGGATTTCGGGGACCTGCCGCGGTCGGTGGTCCTCGAGCTCGCGGCCCAGGTCCCGGGCGCCCTCGGATGGGCGGTCGACGCGGCGCTCGCGGACGCGACCCCGGGGGACCCGTACCACTTCGACACCTTCGCCGGGGCCGCGCGGGTCCTGCTGGAGCACGCCCCGGACGACGAGCGCGGCCCGCAGCTGCGCGAGGACGCGCTCGCGATCGCCGCCGCGCTCGATGCGCGCAACGGCAGCGACGTGCAGTCCCGGCAGCTGCGCGAGAGGTTCTTCCGGGAGGCTCGCGAGCGCAGCTGAGCAGAGCGAGGCGAGGAACTGCCGCTGCAGGACATGTACATGACGTACGTGTCCTGCCGCAGCAGTTCCTCCGAGCTCTCCGAGATGCCCCTCTGCGGCGGGGGCGGAGCGTCCGGACGCGGCGCACGCATCGCGAACCGAGGCTCGGCGGCGCGCTCGGCAGCGGCAGCGAGCGGGCCGTCGGCCGGCGGGACGGGCGCCCCTACCCCTCCACCCCGAAGTCCCCCAGCACCGCCAGGATGTGGGTGGTGATGCGGGCCTCCAGGTCGGCCGGGCCCTCGGCGATCACGTCGATGACCTCCTGGTGCTTGTCCGCGGAGGTGTTGAGCTTCGCCTGCTGGGCGCCGGCGTGCATGATCGACATGCGCAGCACGCCGGCCAGCTGCTCCCAGGTCTGCAGCAGCACCTCGTTGCCGCATGCGCGGCACAGGGTGCGGTGGAACTCGACGTCCGCCTCGAGGCGCTCGAGCATGGCGAGATCGTCCTCCTCGGCGTCGCGCATGGTGCGCAGGGCGCGGTCCAGCTGACGCAGCGCCTTCGCGCGCTCGGCCTCGGGCATGTCGGCGACGGTGCGGGCGGCGAGGGCCTCGAGGGCGGCGCGCACGCGGAACGTCCCGGCGATGGTGCGGGCGTCGAGGCTGCGCACATGCAGGCGACCGCGGCCGTCGGTGACGGCGAGGCCCTCCTGCTGCAGCTGGCGCAGGGCCTCGCGCAGGGTGCCGCGGGAGATGCCGAGCTCCGAGGCCAGGCGCACCTCCGCGAGGTGGGTGCCCGGGGCGATGCCGCCCATGACGATGGCCTCGCGCAGCGCCTGCAGGGCCTGTTCGCGCAGGTTGTTCACCTGCAGTGACGGGAGGACGGAGGTCTGTGGGCTCACGCCGTCATCCAACACTGGTCCGACCTCCTTGGCAAGTGTTGACAGTAAGACAGTCCGACACGTAGCGTCCCCGCCATACCGACCCCCGGTCCCCGGACAGAGCTGTCCCGAAGGAGCCCGTTGATGTCGCACGACCCCGCACCGCCTGCCCGTCCCCCGCACGGCACGCCCCGGCACGACCCGATCCCGTCCGGCCGCGCCGGCGCCCTGCACGCCCGCCTCGCCCCCGCCCGCCGCCTGCTCGACGTGGTCGAGAAGGCCGTCACCGCGCTCGCCGTCGCGGCGCTCGCGCTGATCGTCCTCACGGTGGTGTGGCAGGTCGTCGCCCGCTACGTGACCTCGCAGTCCACCGCCTGGGCGCCGGAGCTCTCGCAGACGGCCTTCGTGTGGACGGCGCTGCTGGCCATCCCGCTGGGCGTGCGCAGCGGCCGGCACATGGTGGTGGACCTCTGGCGCGGCCGCAGCGAGCGGGTGCAGCAGGCCTTCTTCGTCCTCGCCTCGCTGGTGGTCCTCGGGACCTGCGCGGTGCTGGTGGCCTTCGGGATCGACATGCTCGGCACCTCGTTCCAGCGCAGCCTGCCGAGCCTCGGCATCTCCGCCGGCTGGCAGATGCTCGCCGTGCCCATCGGCTTCGGCCTCAGCTTCATCTTCCAGCTCGAGGTGCTCGTGCGCCGCTTCACCGACCCGGCGAGCGTCGAGGTCGACCCCGCCGCACAGACCGTCTGAGAGGAGACCCCGACATGGGTGGATCACTGCTGGGCACCTTCGGCCTCGGGATGCTCTCCCGCGTCCCCATCGGCTTCGCCCTGGCCGCCGCATCCCTGGTCACGCTGTACTTCCTGACCACCGACAATCTCGCGATCGGCGCGCAGCGCATCGTCGCCGGCGTGACGCCGTACCCGCTGCTGGCGGTGCCGCTGTTCATCCTCGCCGGCGGCCTCATGAACGCCGGCGGCATCTCCCGCCGCCTGCTGGACCTGGCCGATGCGATCGTCGGCCGCCTCACCGGCGGCCTCGCGCACACCAACATCCTCGCCTCGCTGTTCTTCGGCGGGCTGTCCGGGTCCTCCGTCGCGGACGTCTCCTCGCTGGGCCGGATCCTCATCCCCGCCATGCGGGAGCGGAAGTACACCGCCGCCTACGCCGCCGCCGTCACCGCCTCCTCCGCGATCATCGCCCCGATCCTCCCGCCTTCGATCACCCTGATCCTGTTCGGCGTGGTCACCGGCACCAGCATCGGCCAGCTGTTCTTCGCCGGTGTCGTCCCCGCCGTGCTCTACATGGCCGTGCTCATGGTGACCGTGCTCGTCACCGTCAAGCGCTCCGGCTTCGAACCGGAGGCCGTGAAGACCATGGACCCCCAGGACATCGGCCGCACGCCCCGCGACCAGATCGCCCCGTTCTGGCCGGCGCTGGCCAGGGCGATCCCCGCGCTGATGCTGCCGGTGCTGATCCTGGTGGGGATCCGCGGCGGGATCTTCACCCCCACCGAGGCCGCCGGCATGGCCGTCGCCTACGCGCTGCTCGTCGGCGCCCTCGTCTACCGCGAGCTGACGCTGCCGAAGATCTTCACGGCCATGAAGGACTCCGTCGCGCTCATCGGCCTGATCCTGCTGGTGATGGCCGCCGCCCAGCTGTACTCGTGGGTGCTCACCTCCGGCGGGGTGCCGCAGTCCGTGGCCGCCGCTCTGCTCGCGGTCTCCGCCAGCCCCGTGGTGATCCTGCTGCTGATCAACGTCCTGCTGCTGGTCGTGGGCATGTTCATCGAGGCCAACGCCGCGATCATCATCCTCGTCCCGATCATCTTCCCCGTCGCCCTCGAGCTGGGCATCGACCCGCTGCACCTGGGCGTGGTGATCGTCGTGAACATGGGCCTGGGCCTGGTGACCCCGCCGGTGGGCCTGAACCTCATGCTCGCCTCCGAGATCGCCGAGATCGACCTGCTCAGCGGCGCCCGCGCCATGCTCCCCTTCCTCGCCGGCGGCATCGGCTTCCTGCTGCTGCTCACCTTCGTCCCCGCCCTGACCACCTGGCTGCCCGGCGTCCTGTACTGACCCGCACGACCGGGCCGACCACCCGCTCGACCCACCCACCCCAGGAGAAACCGATGATGCTCTCTCGCCGCCACGCCCTCGCCGGAGCCACCGCCCTCGGCGCCGCCGCCCTCACCGCCACCGGATGCTCCCGCCGCGACGCCACCGCCGGCGGCGGATCCGACGGGGGAGGGGCCCAGAAGCTCGTCCTCGGCCACGCCGGATCCGACACCGACCCCCGCCAGGCCGGCTCCGAGCAGCTCAAGAAGCTCATCGAGGAGCGCACCGACGGCCGCCTCACCGTCGAGATCCACGGCAACTCGACCCTCGGCTCCTGGGAGCAGATGATCGAGGGCCTGCAGCTGGGAACCACCCACCTGGTCATCGAGTCGATCCTCTCGCTCGAGGCCTACTCCGAGCTGGCCTCCGTGGAGACCGCCCCCTTCCTCTACGAGAACGACGAGCAGTTCTTCGGCGTCTGGGACGGGGAGCTGGGCACCGAGATCAAGGCCGCGCTGACCGAGGCGACCGGCTTCGAGCTGCTGGGCAACATGTTCCGCGGCGCCCGCAACCTCACCGCCAACCAGGAGGTCGCCTCCCTCGACGCCCTGCAGGGCCTGACCATCCGCACCCCCTCCACGCAGACGATGGTCGAGACCTGGCAGACCCTCGGCGCCCGCGCCGAGGCCATGGCCTGGGACGAGGTCTACTCCGCCCTCGAGCAGCGCGTGATCGACGGCCAGGAGAACCCGCTGGACGTCGCCACGTTCAACGCCCTCTACGAGGTCCAGTCCCACGTGATGATGACCCAGCACATGTACGCCAACTACCACTTCCTCATGTGGGGCGACACCCTCGCCGGGTTCTCCGAGGAGGACCAGGCCATCATCCGCGAGGCCGCCGACGAGGTCGGGAAGACGTACACGGAGACCACCGTCACCAAGCTCGAGGAGTACCGCACCACCCTCGAGGGCGAGGGGATGACCTTCGTCGAGCTCACCGACCGCGACGCCTGGGTCGAGAAGGTCCAGCCGATCATCGATGGCCTCCCCGAGCAGGTCGCCACCTGGGTCGACCAGATCAAGGGCGGCTGAGCCCCCTCCCGCCCATCGGCCCCCAGAACCACCGCACCCCACCCGGGAAAGGACCCCCATGAACCTCCACGAGCTGCTGCGCGCCCGCCAGGACGCCGGCACCCCCATCCGCGTCGGCCTGATCGGCGCCGGGCGCTACGGCACCATGTTCCTCGCGCAGGTGCGCAACACCCCCGGCATGCACGTCGTCGCCATCGCCGACATCAACACGCAGCGCGCCCAGGGCGCCCTGGAGCTGGTGGACTGGCCGGCCGAGGCGGTCGCCGGCTCGATCGACGAGGCGCTCGCCGGCGGCGGCACCGCGGTGATCCCCGACGCCGCCGCCCTGCTGGACGCCGACGTCGACGTGGTCGTCGAGGCCACCGGCAACCCGATCGTCGGCACGAAGCACGCGCTGCACGCGATCCGCACCGGCAAGCACATCATCATGGTCACCGTCGAGGCCGACGCCCTGTGCGGGCCGGCCCTCGCCGCCGAGGCCGAGAAGGCGGGCGTGGTCTACTCCCTCGCCTACGGCGACCAGCCGGCGCTGATCTGGGAGCTCGTGGACTGGGCCCGCACCAGCGGGTTCACCGTCACCTGCGCCGGCAAGGGCGCGAAGTACCTCGAGCACTACCACCAGATGAACCCCGACAACGTCTGGGAGAACTGGGAGTTCTCGAAGGAGCTCACCGACTCCGGGCAGCTGAACCCGTACATGCACACCTCCTTCCGCGACGGCACGAAGGCCGCGATCGAGATGGCGGCCGTCGCCAACGCCGCCGCGCTGCAGCCCTCCGACGAGGGCCTCAGCTTCACCCCCGGCGACGTCGAGCAGATCGCCACGATCTGCAGGCCCGCGGCCGATGGCGGCGTGCTCGCCCACAACGGCTCGGTCGATGTCATGAGCTCGGTGACCCGCGACGGCGACTGGATCGAGCACAACACGCAGGAGGGCGTGTTCGTCGTCGTCGAGGCGACCAACGACTACGTGTCCGGCTGCTTCACCGAGTACCCGTGGCACCCGGACCCCAGCGGCCGGTACGCCGCCCTGTACCGCCCCTACCACTACGTGGGCCTCGAGCTGGGCGTCTCCATCGCCAACGCCGCCCTGCGCGGGGTGGCGACCGGGCGGCCCGTCGGCTTCTACGCCGACGTCGTCGCGACCGCGAAGAAGGACCTCGAGCCGGGGGAGACCCTGGACGGCGAGGGCGGCTTCTGCGTGTGGGGCAAGCTCATGTCCGCCCCCACGTCCGTGGCCCGCAACGCCCTGCCCGTCGCCTTCGCGCACGGCATCGTGCTGAAGCGCGCCGTGCCGGCCGGCGAGGTCGTCACCTGGGACGACGTCGAGGAGCCCGTGGGCATGGACGAGGCCGTGGCCATGCGCCGCGAGACCGTCGCCCTGCTGCCGGCAGCCGATGGGGCGGCACCGGCCGCCGCCTCCGCTACCGTCTGACCATGGAGACATCGCGCGAGCGGGAGCCGCAGGCCGGACCGGTGCCGCAGGACCGGCAGGACATGCCGATCGGGCAGGTATCGCTGATCGGGCTGGGGGCGATGGGCGGGCCGATGGCCCACGCCCTCGTCGACGCCGGGCTCCAGCCCGCCGTCTGGAACCGGACGGCGGCGAAAGCGGCCCCGCTCGCGCAGGCCGGGGCGCAGGTCGCCGCGACCCCGGCCGATGCCGCCCGCGCGGTGACCCTCACGGTGCTCGCCGGCATCGAGGACCTCGTCGACGTGATCGACCGGCCCGACGGGCTGCTCGCCGGCTGGCGCGCCCGCGGGATCGCGTCCCCGATCCTCGTGGTCATGGGCACCGTGCCGCCGGCCGATGTCCAGGCCCTGGGGCAGCGCCTCGCCGCCCAGGGAGTGCGGACGGTCGACGCCCCGGTCTCCGGCGGGGTCGCCGGCGCGGTCGAGCGGCGCCTGGCGATCATGGTCGGCGCCGAGCCGGAGGAGTTCGCGCAGCTCGCCCCCGTGCTGCGGACGATGGGCACCACCGTCGAGCACGTCGGCGCCCTCGGCGCCGGGCAGGCCGCGAAGACCTGCAACCAGGTCGTCGTCGCCGCGACCGTCGCGGCGCTCGCCGAATCGTTCCGCCTTGCCCGGGCCGCGGGAGTGGATCCCGCGGCCCTGCAGCGCCTGCTCGGCGGTGGCCTCGCCGCCTCCGAGGTCCTCGCGCAGAAGGGCGACAACTTCGTCGCGGAGTCCTTCGAGCCCGGGGGTCTGGCCCGCTACCACCTCAAGGATTTCGCCTCCGCCCGCGCCCTGTGCTCGGCCGCGGGCCTCACCCTGCCGGTCACCGACGCCGTCGCCGCCCAGTTCGCGCGCATGGTCGACCTAGGCCTCGGCGACCTCGACAACTCCGGGGTGTACCGGATCCTCGACGCGCGCGACCCGGAGGGCCTGGCCTGATGCGGTGGCGCCGCCCGGCGGGGCGGCGCGGTCGGACGGGGTGACGCTGCGCAGCCCGACGGGACGGCGCAACCTGACGGTGCGAACAGACTGACCGCTGCAGCAGGACACGTACATGATGTACATGTCCTGCCGCAGCGGTTCCCCCGGTCGCCGCTTCCGCGGGGGACTGCGCGGCGAGCCGGATGTCGCCGGTCCTCCCGACGTACGCTTCCCTCCCCACGGCGTTCCTCGAGACGGCTCTCCTCGAGCCGGCGTCGAGCATGTGGTCCTCGCTCGCGGCAGCAGGGGACGAGGGCCGTGCAGGTCGGAGAGGACCGATCGTGCCGGGGACGGACCCCCGCGTCCAGGTGGGGAGGCCGAGCCCAGTCCGGCCGCAAGCGCCGTCCCCGGCCTGTCGCGGACCCCGTGCCCAGTCGGGTCGCAGGCGCCGATCCGTGCGGGGTTCGGACTCATTTCGTCGGCGAGTCGACAGAAAGAACCGCATGTCGTTGCGGGTCTGTCCGTCCCCCCGCATGCTGGCGGGATGACGACCGGGACGACGAGGCCCCTGCGCGGGGCAGAGCACGAGATCCTGCGGGCGCTGCGCCTGCAGGGTCCGTCCACGCGTGCCGAGCTGGTGCGCCGCACCGGGCTCTCCCGCGCCACCATCTCCGCGGTGACCGCGCGGCTGCAGGCCGCCGGCAGGGTGGAGAGCGCGGGGACCGCCCCGTCCCGCCGCGGCATCGGCCGCACGCCGGAGCGCCTGGCGCTCAGCGCGAGCGGCGCCGTGATCCTCGGCGTCGAGTTCGGGCACCGACGCGTCACCGTCACGGCCATGGACGAGGCGCACCACACCGAAGGCACCGCATCGTCCGCCCATGGCCACGACGAACCCTGGCCCCGCCGGGTCCGCGCCGCCCTCGCCCTGCTCGGCGAGCTGGACCTCCGAGGACGCGAGATCCTCGCTGTCGGGCTCGGCGTCCCCGGCCGCATCCCGGATCGCGAGGCCGTGGCCAGGATGCTCGTGGAGACCTTCACGGCCCGCGTCGCGCGGCAGGTTCGGGCGGACAACAACGCGCGCCTGGCCGGGCTCGCGGAGGCCGTGTGGGGTGCCGGCCGGGAGCTGCAGAGCTTCGTCTACCTGCGTCTGATGGACGGGGTCGGCGGGGCGCTCATCTCGCAGGGTGCGATCTACGACGGGCTGCACGGCACAGCCGGGGAGTTCGGGCACATGACCGTGGACCCCTCCGGTCCCGCCTGCCGCTGCGGGAAACGCGGATGCTTGGAGGCGTACGTGTCCCGAGAACGGATCCTCGCCGCCACCGCCCACCGGGACCTCGAGGCGCTGCGCGCGGCGCTCGACGCCGGCGACGCGCGTCGCCGTGACATCGTCGCCGACGCCGGCCATCGGATCGGGGTGGTCCTCGCCAACGCCTGCACGGCGCTCGACGTCCAGGGCGTGGTGCTCGGCGGTGACCTCCTGGACCTCGGTGACCACCTCACCGACCCGCTCGAGGCGGCCTTCGCCGCGAACCTCATGCCCGAGCGGGCTGCGCGGATCCTCGTGCGCACTGGGCGGATCCGCCAGGTCGACGGCGCCCTCGGCGGCATCGCGCTCGTGCTGCGGGACCCTTCCGTCGCCCTGTCCGATACCGGCTCTTCCTCGCGCGCGGCCGAGGCCTCGCCCGGCCCCATCGGCCGCGAGGTCGCCCTCGCGCACCCCGATCAGAAGGGACGGCTCTCCTCGTGACCAGCCCCAACATGTTCTTCTTCCTCACCGACCAGCACCGGGTCGACACCCTGCCCTGTTACGGCAACGACATCGTGCAGACCCCGTGGCTGGACTCGCTGGCCGCCGAGGGCACAGTCTTCGACCGCTTCTACACGCCGACCGCCATCTGCACCCCCGCCCGCGCGAGCCTGCTCACCGGCGAATCGCCGTTCCGCCACCAGCTGCTGGCCAACTACGAGCGCAACGTCGGCTACATCGAGGACCTCGCGCCGGAGCACCGGAGCTTCAGCCGCGACCTGCGCGATCGCGGCTACCGGGTGGGCCTCGCCGGGAAGTGGCACGTGGGGCTGCACCGCACCGCCGAGGATTTCGGCTTCGACGCCCTGCATATGCACGGCTGGCACAACCCCGTGGACCTGCCCGCCTACCAGCGCTGGCTGGCCGAGAGGGACCTGCCGCCGTACCGGCTGCGCGACGAGATCCGCGGGACGTTCCCCAACGGCAGCCCCGGCAACCTGCTCGCCGCCCGGCTCGACCAGGGCGTCGAGGCGACCTTCGAACGGTTCCTCGGGGACCTGGCGATCGCCCGGCTGCGGGAGTACGCGGAGACGTTCCATCGCGACGGCACCCCCTTCTTCCTGGCCACTCACTTCTTCGGCCCGCACCTGCCGTACAACCTTCCCGACGAGTACTTCGACCTGTACGACCCCGAAGACGTCGAGCTGCCCGCCTCGATCGCCGAGACCTTCCTCGGCAAGCCGCCCGTGCAGGCGAACTACTCCGCCCACTGGACCTTCGACACCCTCGAAGAGGCGACCAGCCGCACGCTGATCGCCGCCTACTGGGGGTACGTGACGATGATCGACCACGAGATCGGCCGGATCGTCGAGGCGGCCCGCGAGCTCGGCGTCTACGACGACGCCGCCGTGTTCTTCAGCGCCGACCACGGCGAGTTCACCGGGGCGCACCGCCTGCACGACAAGGGCCCGGCCATGTACGAGGACATCTACCGGGTGCCCGGAGTGGTGCGCCCGCCCGGAGGCGGCCCCGCCCAGCACCGGGCGGAGTTCGCCGATCTCCTCGACCTGACCGCGACCATCGGCGAGATCGCCGGCATCGACCCCGGCCGCACCCCGGACGGCACGAGTCTGCTGCCGATCCTGCACGGCCGGACGCCGCCGTGGCGCACCGACTATGTCGCCGAATTCCACGGGCACCACTTCCCCTACCCGCAACGGATGCTCGTCACCGACCGGTACAAGCTCATCGTCAACCCCGAGTCCGTGAACGAGTTCTACGACCTCGTCGCCGACCCCCACGAGCTGACCAACCGATACGACTTCCCCGAGTGCCGCGCCGAGCGCGACGCCCACCTTGCCCTGCTGTACCGCCGCCTGCGCGAGCGCGGAGACAACTTCTACCACTGGATGACATCGATGTATCCGGTGGGCGGGAAGGACTACGACACCTCGCTGGGCTCCTTCGAGAGGAACAGACCATGACGCCTTCGCTCCACCCCGCACGATCCGGACCCGACAGCGGAGGCCCCGCGGCGCAGAGCACGGCGCGCCGTGCGGTAGGACGCCGGCACCTGCTGGCCGGAGCGGGGATCGCCGGCACGGCCCTGACCGCCGCCGCCTGCTCCGGCGGGCAGTCCGTCGGCGGGCCGGAGGCCCCACCCTCCGCGGCAGAGCCGTTCTCCGGCACCTATGACGGACCCGACGTCACCATCACCTTCTGGAACGGCTTCACCGGCGGCGACGGGCCCTACATGAAGCAGCTGGTCGCAGACTTCACCGCGGCGAATCCGGCGATCACCGTCGAGCAGTCCTCCCTGGAATGGCCGGACCTCTACTCCAAGGTCGTCACCGCCACCGACGCCGGCAGCGGCCCCGACGTCGCCGCCATGCACCTGGACCAGCTGGCGAGCTTCGCCGCCCGCGGCACGATCGTCCCGCTGGACGACCTCACCGAGTCCCTCGGCCTCACCGCATCCGACTTCACCCCGGCGGTCTGGCAGGGCGGCGTCTTCCAGGACCGTCGCTACGGCATCCCCCTGGACATGTTCACCGTCGCCCAGTACTGGAGCACACCGATGCTCGCGGCAGCCGGCCTCGAGAGCGGTCCGGCGACAGCCGAGGAGTTCGCCGCCGCGACCACGGCGCTGCAGGGTTCCGGGGTGGCCACCCCGCTCTGGATCTCCCCGGACAACTGGCAGATCTTCGTGAGCCTGCTGGGTCAGTTCGGCGGCTCCCTCTACTCCGAGGACCTCACCACCGCGACCTTCGGCGACGAGGCCGGGGTGGCAGCGCTGACCTGGATGCGCGACCTCGTCGTGCGCGGCGTCAGCCCCTCGGACGCCACCGACCTGGCGACCGCCTTCAAGAACGGCTCCTCGGCGATCATCCACGAACTGCTGTGGCTCATCAACGACATCGAAGACACCGCCGACGGCATGGAGTACGGGATCGGCCCCTTCCCGATGATCGGCGACGCCCCCGGGGTCTTCGCGAACTCGCATCATTTCGCCCTGACCAAGCAGGCCGATGCCGATGAGGACCGCGGCCAGGCCGCCCGCATGTTCATCTCCTGGATGAGCGAGAACTCCGCGACCTGGGCGGGCTCCGGGAACATCCCCGCCCGTGCCTCCGCCCGGCAGGACGAAGCGTTCACCCAGCGGCGACAGGCTCCGCTCGCCAGCGAGGACGTGCTGGACAGCTTCCTCTTCCTCCAGCAGGTGCCCGGCTCCCGGGAGATCGCGGCGGACAGCTACCAGCGCGCCGTCAGCCGGGCGGTGCTCGGTGAGGAGGAGCCGGAGGCCGCGCTCGCCGCCGCCGTCACCACGGCCCAGGAGATGCTCGACCGCAACCGCGAGCTGTACGGCATCTGACCCCGGAGCCCCGCGCGGGCTCCCGAACCAGGCGGGAGACCGCCGAGAGGAGAGGATCGATGAGCATCGCCGCTCCGAGCCTCAGCCCGTCCCGCAGTCCAGTCGGCACCGTCCCCCTCGGCGCGCGCCGTCGGATCCGCCGGGGCAGCCCGGTGACGCCCTACCTGTTCATCGGCCCCTTCCTGATCCTGTTCGCGGTGTTCGTCCTGGCGCCGATCCTCGTGCTCGCCTGGTCGAGCACCCGCCAGTGGATCCTCGGTTTCGACAGCGGCGGATTCGTGGGCAGCGAGAACTACGCGACCTTGCTCAGCGGCAAGGGGGTCCTGTCCGAGGAGTTCTGGCGCGGGATGCGCGTGACAGCGGTCTTCACCGCGCTGTCGGTGCCGCTCCTGGTGACGGTGCCCTTCGCGCTCGCGCTGCTGCTGAACCTGCGCTTCCGAGGCCGGACCCTGTTCCGCGCCATCTACTTCGCCCCGTACGTGCTGGGTGTCGCCGTCGTCGGAGTGCTGTGGCACTTCCTGCTCGATGCACGGGTCGGCCCCGTCAACCATCTGCTGGGAGCGATCGGACTGCCGGATGCGACCGCCTGGACCACCTCGCTGCCGGCCGGCTGGGTATCGCTGGTCGGGGTGACCGTGTGGTGGACCGTCGGCTTCAACGCCGTGATCTACCTGGCGGCCCTCCAGGACGTGCCCGGGGAGCTGCACGAAGCCGCCCGCATCGACGGCGCCGGGGCTTGGCGGCGACTGTGGGTGGTGACCATTCCGCACATGCGCGGCGTGCTCCAGTTCGTCGTCGTCATCACCATCATCGCCTCGGCCAACATGTACGGGCAGTCGGCGCTGATCACCCAGGAGCAGCCAGGCGGCGCCACCCGCACCGCCATCGGCTACATCGCCCAGACCGGCATGCGCTCCTACGACATCGGCATGGCGAGCGCCATGAGCATGATCCTCGCCGTGTGCCTGATCGCCGCGAGCCTGCTGGTCAACCAGGTCTTCCGACTCGTGGGAAAGGTGTAGACGATGACTGCCGTCCTTCCGCCCCGTCGTAGGCCGCGCATGCGACGCATCGGCCTCTGGATCCTTCTGATCGGGCTGACCTGCGTGTTCGCCCTGCCGCTGCTGTACATGCTCGCCACCGCCTTCAAGACGCCCGCCGAATCGGTCTCGCCGGACTTCCGGCTGTGGCCGCAGGAGCCCACCCTCGGGGCGTTCCGGCAGATCCTGGGCGACGACTCCGTGCCCGTCCTGCGCTGGGTGGGCAACAGCCTTCTGGTCGCCCTCGCGCACTGCGCGCTCACCGTCGTGCTCGCCGTCCTGGCTGCCTACGCCCTCGCCCGCATGGAGTTCCGCGGGAGGCGCCTGATGATGGGGGTCATCCTCGCGACCATGTTCGTGCCGGCCGTGGTTATGCTCATCCCGCACTTCCTCATCGTGAACTCCCTGGGATGGCTGAACTCCTATGCGGCGCTGATCATCCCAGGGGCCGCCGGGGCGTTCGGCGTGTTCTTCCTGCGGCAGTTCTTCGCCGCGATCCCGCGGGAGCTCGAGGAGGCCGCGGTCGTCGACGGCTGCACCCAGTGGTCCACCTTCGCGCGGATCATGCTTCCGCTGGCCCGTCCGGCGGTCGCCACGTTGGTGGTGCTGTCCTTCTTGGCCAGCTGGAACGACTACCTCTGGCCCGTATTCGTCCTGTTCAGCAGCGATATGCAGACCCTGCCCTCCGGGCTGCGGCTGCTGCAGGCGGAGAACTCCACCCGCTACGACGTGATGATGGCCGGCGCCGTCATCGCCAGCGCCCCCGTGCTCGCCCTCTACGTCGTCGCCCAGCGCTGGATCATCGAGGGCGTCTCGACCAGCGGCATCAAGGGCTGACCTCGCCGGGCGACGCCCCCCACCGACCCGTTCCACCGTCGCACCTCACCGTCCCGCCGCACCACCTCGAACAGGAGCCCCATGCCTCCCGCAGCGCCCACCGCATCCGCCCCGCTCACCGCGCAGATCGACCTCGCCCCTGCACCTGACATCCACCGCATCGACCCGATGATCTATGGCCACTTCCTCGAGTCCGCGTTCTTCCGCAACATCGAGGGCGGCGTCTTCGACGAGGGATCCCCGCTGTCGGTGAGTGGGGACGGTCCCCTGGCCGGCTGCCGGCAGGACGTCATCGACGCCTGCCGTGCGCTCGGGATGCCGGTGGTGCGCTGGCCCGGTGGCAACTTCACCTCCGCCTACTGGTGGCAGGACGGGACGGGACCGCGCGACCAGCGGCCCCGCCGCCTGGAGCTGGCCTGGGGGAGCGAGGAGTCCAACCGCTTCGGCACCCCGGAGTTCCTCGCCTGGTGCGAGGCCACCGGAGCCACGCCCTACCTCGCCCATAGCTGCCGCAGCGTCGATGACGCGGTGCGCTGGGTCGAGTACTGCAACCACACGGGGGACACGGGGATGACGCGCCGGCGTGCGGCCGACGGCATCGACCCCGCGCGTCCGGTGCCGATCTGGGGCATCGGCAACGAGGTCTACGGACCGTGGCAGATGGGGCACCGGCCCATCGGGCAGTACACGGCGGACGCCTTGGAGCACATCCGCTTCATGCGTGCCGTCGACCCCGGCATCGCCGTCGTGACGGTCGGCCTGGACCGCGACGACTGGACCGACGAGCTGGTCCGGGTCCTCGGGGAGGCGACCGACTGGATCTCCGTGCACGTCTACGGCGCCGACTTCCACCTCGTCGAACGCACCCGCGAGGAGTTCGACGCCGTCGTCTCCCAGGCCGTGCATGTCGAGACGGTGCTGCAGGGGTTCTCCGAGAAGCTGGCGGCCGCAGCGGTCCGGCACGACGTCCGCACGCCCCTCGCCATCTCGCTGGACGAATGGAACATGCGCCACTACGAGCCGTGCTCCTGGCCGGAGCCCGAGCCCGGTGCCGACGGCGGCATCGCCCCTCGGGACACCTCCGGCCCGGCCGATGCACCCGGCACGGCCGGGGAGAACGGATGGCGGGTCAGCCGGTACTCGCCCCGCACCCTGGCCGATGCCCTGTTCTACGCCGGGGTCTTCCATGCGATCCACCGCACGGCCGGCAACGCGGTGCCGGTGACCATGGCGAACACGGTCAACCTGGTCAACGCCAACGGCCTGCTGGCCGTGCGCGAGGACGGACTGGTGCGCTCGGCGACCTTCCACGTGTGGGACCTCTACCTCAACCACTTCGGGGTCCGCCCCGTCCCGGCGCAGGTCCTCGCCCCCTCGGCGACCGTGCCGGTGCGCCACGAGGTGGGCTGGGGCGGCGCGGCGCACTGCGTCACCGTCCCCGGCACGGTGAGCCTCCTCGACGTCAGCGCCAGCGACTCCGAGGACGGCCGGCGGCGCCACCTCGCGATGATCAACCGCTCCGCCGACCAGGACATCCGCGCCGAGCTCGTGGTGGGCGGGCAGCAGGTGACCGGACCGGTGGAGGTCATGACCCTCGGCGCCGATGCCGAGGACCTGTGGGCCGCGAACACGTTCGAGGCGCCGGAGGCCATCGCCCCGCGGGTGACCACGGCACAGATCGACGACGGCGGGTACGTCGTCCCGGCGCACTCGATCACGGTGCTCAGCTGGGAGGTGACCGGCGCCTGACGTCCGTCGGCCCCGGCCCGATCCGCCCCGGCTGCCCTCCCTCCCGACACCGCCCCGCCACCGATCAGGAAGGATCTGCGCCGATGCCGCACGACCGTCCGAACATCCTCGTGCTGATGACCGATCAGCAGCGCATCGGCTTCACCGCCGCCCAGGGCGGGCCGGATGCCATGCCCCGCACCGATGCGCTGGTGCGCCGCGGCACCCGCTTCCCCCGGGCTTACACCAGCGCCCCGGCCTGCGTGCCCGCGCGCACGAGCCTGCTCACCGGGCGCTTCCCCTCCGCCCACCGCGTGCGGCAGAACTCCACGGCCCAGCATGCCCTCTACTCCCGGGACCTCCTGGACGTGCTGCGTGAGGCCGACTACTCGCTGCATTTCTCCGGCAAGCCCCACATGCATCCCGGCCCGCAGGACTTCGACACCTTCCACGGGCCGTTCATGCACGACGGCGGCCCGCAGGAGACGGCCGAGCATGCCGCCTTCGACTCCTGGCTGCACGACCTGGACCATGCCGTCGCGCACGAGCCGACGCCGTTCCCCGTCGCATCGCAGCTGCCGCACCGCATCGTCGACGGGGCGATCGACGCCGTCGACGCCGCGGACCCGGCGCGGCCGTTCTTCCTCTGGGTCTCCTTCCCCGAGCCGCACAACCCCTACCAGGTGCCCGAGCCGTACTTCTCGCTGTTCCCCCCGGATTCGGTCCCGGAGCGCACCGCCGGGCCCGAGGTCCTCGACCGGCTCGGGTGGCGCTTCCGCTGGCTTCATCGGCTGATCGAGGGGAAGCGGCCCGGGTTCGACGCGGAGTGGCGACGGCTCCGCGCGAACTACCTGGGGATGCTGCGCCTGATCGACGATCAGATCGCCCGGCTCCTCGACCATCTGGGCGACACTCTCGAGGACACCGTCGTGCTGGTCCTCAGCGACCATGGGGATCTCGTCGGCGAGTACGGTCTGCAGCGCAAGGGCGCGGGACTCCCCGATTCCCTGGTCCGGATTCCCTTCGGGGTCTGCGGGCCCGGTGTGGACCGACAGGAGCGCGAGGAGCTCGTCTCGATCGTCGACGTGCTGCCGACCCTCGCCGAGCTCGTGGGGACCGGGATCCCGCCGGGGGTGCAGGGCCGATCCCTCGCCCCGCTGCTGGCCGGGGACGATGCCCCGGCGGAGGAGTTCTCCTCGATGTATGCGGAGCACGGCTACGGCGGCGTCTCGTATCACGAGGAGGACCGCCCGCCGTTGCACTTCCCCTACGAGGGTCGCAGCTTCGACGAGCTCAACAGCGTCACCCAGAGCGGCGAGATGCGCATGGTGGTCGAAGGCGATCTCAAGCTGATCGTCGACGACACCGGCGAGGCGTTCCTCTATGACCTGCGCGAGGACCCGGCCGAGCTCACCAACCTCATCGACGCGCCGCAGACCGCGGAGGCGCGCGACGCGCTGAACCGCCGGCTCGTGCAGTGGCTGCTCCGCGTCGCCGACGACCTGCCCGTCGGCGCATACCGCCCGAGCACGCCCGCGCACAACTGGCGGTGGGCCGATCCCCGGCCGTGAGGAGAACCCGAGAACCCGGAAGCCCGGGCCTTCCCCGGGCACCATGACCCCCGGAGGTCACCATGTCCGCAGACCACGCATCCACCGCGAGCACACCGACCGCCGCCCGGCTGCCACTCGCCACCCGGCAGGTGCTCGACTCCCCACGCCCCGTTCCCTCCCGACGAGCGATGCTCGGCACCGCGGCGCTGCTGGCACCGGCGGCTCTCGCCGGCTGCGGACCGGGCGCCGGCGGAGGAGGGAACGGCCGTGCCGAGGGGCTCCTGGTCTCCTGGTACGGCGGGGTCCCGGTGCACGAGGGCGTCGACGGCGCCCTCGCCGCGTTCACGACCGCCCACCCCGACATCCCCGTCACCTCGGAGAAGGCCGAGTTCTCCGCCTACTGGGACAAGCTCGCCACCCAGACCGCGGGCGGGCAGGGCCCCGACGTGTTCCGCATGTCGATGTCGTACTTCCAGGAGTACGCCGATCGCGGGGCGCTGCTGGACCTCTCCGACTTCATCGGCGACGCCCTGGACATCTCCTCGCTGGACGCCGATGTCGCCGCCTCCGGCGACGTCGGCGGAGGGACCTTCGGCATCGGCCAGTCCTCGATCACCCACGCGACCTTCCGCAACACTCGGCTCGCGGAGGAGCACGGGATCGCGCTGCCGGCCGCGTGGAGCTGGGACGACTTCGCCGAGTTCTGCCGGTCCCTGGCGGGAGCCGCAGGGGAGGGCGTCTACGGCTCCACCGATGCGAGCGGCAGCTTCCAGATCTTCGAGGTGTGGGCGCGGCAGCACGGCATCGACCAGTTCACCGAGGAGGGCTACGCGGGAACGGCGGAGCTCGTGGAGGAATGGTTCGCCCTCTGGCAGGGTCTGCGCGCGGCGAAGGCGGTGCCGCCGGCCGACATCACGGCGGAGGCCGGCGGCTTCGAGAACTCTCCGCTGTCGCTCGGCAACGCCGCCGTCGAGTTCGGCTGGGTCCAGCAGATCGCGTTCTACCAGCCCTTCCTCCCCGAGGCGCCGCTCGAGGTCGCGCCCGTCCCCGGCATGACCGCCGGCGATCTCTCGGGGCAGTTCGTCAAGGCGCTGGATCTGTGGTGCGTCGCCGCCACCAGCGCGAACCCGGAGGGCGCGGCGCAGCTCATCGACTTCATGGTGAACGACGAAGAGGCCGTCCGGTCCATCGGCCTCACGCTGGGCGTGCCGCCGTCGGAGAGCTCGCGCGAGCTGCTGGCGGCAGCGCCGGACACGCCCGAGGGTCGGGCGATCGCCTACGTCGAGTCGATCACCGGGTCGACGGGCGAGGCGCCCGGACCCTGGCCCGTCGGCTACAGCACGCTGCTGGACGCGTTCTCCCGCGTGAGCCAGGACGTCGCCTTCGGGAACGCGGAGCCTTCCGCGGCGGCCGACGATTTCGTGGCCCAGGCGCAGGAGGCGATCGCCTCGGCATGAGTCGCGTGCGACGTCCTCAGAGCCGTCGCCACTCCCACGGGGTCGTCTCGGTGACCTTCACGAAGCCGTAGCGCTCCAGGATCGGCCGGGAGTACGGCGTCGAGTCGCTGTGGATCAGGGTCCTCCCGCCGCGCAGGGCGGATCGGGCGCGGGCCGCGGTGAGCGCACGGTAGATGCCGCGACCCCGCCACGCCGGCAGGGTCGCGCCGCCCCAGATCCCGGCGACCTCGGTGCCGGGCACGGGGTGGAGGCGCCCGGCGCTGATGACCTCGCCCCCGGCCTCGGCGATCCAGCACTCGATCGACGGGTCTCCGGCGAGGCTGGACAGCAGCTCCTCGACGTGGGCGGGGGAGCCGAACACCTCCTCCTGCATGGCGCCCATGCGGCGCACGTCCGCCTCCTCGGTGATGCGCCGCAGGGTGACGCCGTCGGGCAGCGGGACGTCGACGGCGAGCAGCGCGGCCTCGCCGAGCATCACCGACTCCGCCTCCCCGGGGACGAAGCCGTGGGCGCGCAGCGCCTCGGCCAGCCCGGGGGCATCGTCATGCGCGCGGGACTTCCACTCGGCCTCGAGGATCTCCGGGTGCTGCGCGAGGTGCGCGGCGGCCGATGCGACGAGGGCCGGCACATCGGCCCCGACCAGGTCGCGGTAGGAGATGAAGCCGCGCCCGCCGGGGAACTCGCCCAGCCACAGCGGGCCGATGCGCGTCACCGCGAGGGCGCCGTGCATCTCCGCCTCGGTGCGCAGCGTGTCGTCATAGGCCGCGCGCAGCGCGGCGACCTCCGCGCTCGGTGTCCGGCTCATCGGCATCCCGCTCATGGGCATCCCGCCCTTCCCCTCCGCGCTGGTCGCACGGCTCCGCTCGGTGCCGGCCGCAGGGCATGTCTATCAGGCAGGACGCCGGGGAGGTGACCTGATTTCCCGCTGGACCCGTGCCCGGTATTTCCCGCCGGCCCCGTGCCCGGTGACCGTGCCCCGGAGCGTGGGGGATCCTGCTCAGCGGTCGGCGCGGCGCACCACGTCGGTGTCGATGCCCTCGCGGGCGTACACGAGGAAGAACCCCTCGCGGGTCTCGGGCCGGTAGTCGACCACCGCGCCCGCCTCGCGGAGCCCGCTGATCCAGTTGTCGAGCAGCACGTTCTGCTCGTCCTCCAGCTCCACCCCGGCGCGGCGCATCGCGAGCTGGGAGAGCCGGGCGTGGATGTAGCTCGCCGCGTGCTCGTCGCGGATGTCCCAGTGGGCGAGCGGATCCGCCGCGCTCGTGCCTCTCTCGTCCTGCGTCATCGTCCCGCCTCCGCGTTCTGGCTCCCGGGTCGGAGCTGAGGCATGTCTACCCGCAGGGTCCGACGGACGAGCCCGGCAGGTGGCACGCTGGGCCCATGAGCGTCCTCATCGCCTACGCCACCCACTCCGGAGCCACCCGCACCCTCGCCGAGCAGATCGCCGAGACCCTCACCGACCTGGGCCTGGATCCGCAGGTCGTCCACGTCCTCGAGGACCCGGAACCCTCCGCGCACGAGGCGGCCGTGATCGGCTCGGCGGTGCGCGTGGAGTCCTACGAGAAGCCCTTCGTCCAGTGGACCCGCCGCCACGCCGAGGCCCTCGGGCAGCGGCCCGTCGCGCTGTTCTCCTGCTCGGGCTCCGCATCGGACCCGGCGAAGCAGGGAAAGCAGAAGGCCACCGATGCCTTCCTCGCCGAGGCGCCCTTCGAGCCGGTCGCCGTGCGCAACCTCGCCGGCTGGGTGCTCATGGACCGCATCCCGCTGCACGAGCGGCTGCTGCTGCGGTCGATGCGCACCCCCGAGGGCGACTTCCGGGACCTGCCCGCCGTGGCCGCCTGGGCCCGGGAGATCGCCCCGCTGCTGCGCGGCTGACCGCGCCGAGGCGCTGAGCGGACGGTGTGACCAGGCGGACCGGCCCGGTCGACGGCGGCGCGACCGCGCCGGAGGACCTACGGTAGGAGGCGACCCGAGCTGCCCTTCCGGCAGCCGCCGCCGCGCCGGAAGGAGAGGCCGCCGTGATCCCGCTGCTGCGCCGCGACATCGACGGCCGCTACCCCGACTGGCGCCGCACCGTTCTGATCTGCGCGATCGCCGGCGTGCTGCTGGGCTCCTCGATCGGGGCGCTGGCCCGCGTCGTCCTCGTCGAGACCGGCGTCGGCGCGGGGGAGAAGCGCATCGGCACCGTCATGCTCGCCGCGATGCTCGTCGCCCTCGCGCACGTGCTGGTCGTGGCCGTGGACGCCGTGCGCCCCGTCCCCGGCCTGCTGCGCCTGCTGGACACCGCCGGGCGGGTGGCCGTCTGGGCGGCGACCCTCGCCTGCGGGGTGACGCTCCTGCTGCAGGCCACCGACTCCAGCTTCCTCGGCAGCGCCGTGCTGCTGGTCGCCCTCGGAGGCCTGTGGTGGACCCGGGGCATCGGCCGCGCCGCCCGAGCGCGCGCGGAGGACGAGGCCCTGCGCGCGCGGATCGAGCTCCACCTCCAGGAATCCGCGCACCTGCGCGGACTCGAGGCGAGCGTGGAGGCGCTCAGCGTCCGCCTCGGCGAATGGGAGGTGCGGCGTCGCCGCAGGCCCGAGCACGAACGGCATCCCTGGGAGGACACCGGCGTCACCCGGGCCCTCGGGCACCTGGGCCCGCCCGGCCGCGGCGTGCGCCGCGCCCTGGACTGGCTGGGCGGACGCGGCCGCCGCAGCTGACCGCGCCCGCCGAGACGCCCAGGTGCCGGGATACCGGGATGCCGAGATGAGGGGCCGAGATGCCGGGCTGCCGAGGTGCCGGGATGCCGGTGTCGGACGCTCGAGCGATTGCAGCCTGCCGTACCAGTGACGCGCCGAAATTGGTACGTACGCCTGCAATTCCTCCAGGCGCCGCCGCACGATCCCGGAGGGCACTGCGGTCGCGCGGGGCACTGCTGTCCCGGAGGGCACTGCGGTCTCGCGGGGCACTGCGGTCCCGCGCCGCCCCACGGTCCCGCGGGACCCTGCGGTCCCGCGGGCCCCGGGGCGACACCGCCCCGGGGTGCCCAGGCGGCTACCTCCAGGTGTCCTGGCCGGTGCCGTCGTCGGAGCTGGTGGCCGTCGCGGTGCGGTTCGCCCCGGACTCCCAGGTCACGGCGCCGCTGGCGTCCTTCTTGATGTACTTGTACTCGAAGGTCGTTCCCGCCGGCACATCCACCGCGCCGGTCCACGTCGGGTAGGTCGCGGCGGAGAGCTTCACCGCCGCGCCGGTGTTCCACGCGCCGAGCTGCGGGATGCTGCCCACGACGTAGACGTCCTGCCCCCACACGGTGCTGGCGGTGACGGCGAAGTCGACCGCGACCGTCGTCGGGTCGCCCTCCTGCGGGGCGTCCCCGCCGGACAGGGCGCCGACATGCAGGGCGAGCGCCCCGTAGGCCGGCAGCGTCGCGGTGAACGTGCCGTCGGCGGCGACGGTGATCGTCTGCGAGCAGTCATCGGCCGCGATCACGTCGCAGTACGTCCCGGCCGGGAGCGAGGTCTGATAGGTGCGGGTGACGGAGCCGCCGGTGTTGTTGATGCTCACGTAGCCCTTCGCGCCGCGGCCGTAGGCGATGTGGTTGCCGCCGTCGTCCCACCAGTTCGTCACCTCGGTGCCGGCGACCTGGTTGTGGAAGCCGACCATGCCCCGGATCTCCGTCCAGCGCTGGGTGCAGGTCCAGGTCGCGCTCGCGCAGTCCGCATCGGGCACTGTCGTCTCGGTCGATCCGGGGACGCCCGCGTCCTTGTCGGTGAAGCGGTAGCCGGAGTACACCGACGGCGAGCCGTACGGCCAGGACAGCATGAACGTGTTGGCCAGGACGTACTTCGCGCCCCACGTCTCGTTCATGGTCTCGCCGTTGCGCTCGGTGTCGTGGTTGTCCACGAACACGCCCGCGCTCGCCGAGGGCAGCTTCCCGTCGCCGATGGTCCGCAGGTCCTTGATCTGGCCGTCGAAGCGGGTCTTCAGCTCGCGGGCGTACGCGAACTCGTGGGAGTCGCCCGAGCCCAGGTACTCCGAGGGCTGGATCGGCTCGCCGGGGGCGCCGATGACCTCCTGCACCCAGTACACGTCCGGGTCCGACAGCTTGGCCTTGATGGCCACCAGGTCCTCGGCGGGGATGTGCTTGGCCGCATCGATGCGGAACCCGGCCACCCCCAGGTCCAGGAGGTCGTTCATGTAGGCGGCGATGGTGGTGCGCACGTCCTCGGACTCGGTGCGCAGGTCCTGCAGGCCGACCAGCCGGCAGTTCTGCACCTGCCAGCGGTTCGTGTAGTCGGAGATGTCGGTGCGGCAGTCGTGGAAGTCCTCCGCGCCGTACAGGCCGGGGAAGTCGTCGACCCCGTAGGGGGTGCCGGCCACGCCGGTGCCGCTGCCGTTGCCCGCCCCGGTGGTGTGGTTGATGACGGCGTCCGCGATCACCTCGACGCCGGCGTCGTTGCAGGAATCGACC
Source organism: Brachybacterium phenoliresistens (assembly GCF_039530785.1). Classification (NCBI taxonomy): domain Bacteria; kingdom Bacillati; phylum Actinomycetota; class Actinomycetes; order Micrococcales; family Dermabacteraceae; genus Brachybacterium; species Brachybacterium phenoliresistens. The sequence goes on along the minus strand of NZ_BAAAOW010000005.1, from coordinate 191,031 downwards.
ATGGCCGCGAACTCGGCGCGGGTGCCGAGCTTGCCCTCGATCCGGTAGCTGACCGGCTGGTACGAGGTCCACCACTCGGTGCCGCGGATGGTCTCCTGCGGCGGCGAGACCTGCACGTAGCCGAAGCCTGCGGGGCCGATGGTGCTCGTGCACTCCGCGGCCACCGCGTCCCAGGTCCACTGGAACAGGTTCAGGATGACGTCGCCGCGGCCCTGGGGCGACTCCGCCCCCGTGGCGGGCACCGGCGGCGCGGCATCGGCGGCCCGCGGGGGAGCGCTGAGGCCGCTGCACGCGACCAGGAACGCCAGCGCCAGCGCGGCGACCACCTGGGCGAGGGCTCGTGCGCCGGGTCGGGCGGGGGCCGGCATGCCGGGACGGGCCGGCGCGGCGCCGCGATGGTGCAGGCCCGGCCTGCCGGGACGGTGCGGGGCCGCCCCGCCGGGGCCGCTCTCGGACGTGAACTGCATGGAACTCTCCTCTTCGTGGGTGCAGCCCGCCATCGGACTGCCGTCCCGGCCGCGTCGCCGGGAAACCTGACTGCAAGAACTTGCATAAACCTGCAGGGAGTGTGTCGGAGAGTACACGGCTCCGGCAGGCTCGTCGAGAGGTGGTCTGGTGGCCAGGGGTTGGGCCTGGTCTGACGGACCATCGGCGCCGCGTCGCGGGGCGGGACCTGACGGATTCTCGACTTGCGTATTCTTGCAGCCAGGTCTGCTCAGGCCGTCGGTCGCGGGGCGCGGATGCCGGAGATGATCCGTGTCCATCCCTCTGCGCCGCCGCCGTCGGCGATCGCCCGCCGGTAGTGGCCCTGCACCGCGCCCGACAGGGTGGTGTCGATCCCGACGACCGTGCTGGCCGCGTGGACGTGGTCGGCGGTCGCGCCCATCATGGTGACGCTGCTGCCCTCGCCGGGGTGCTCCTCGGCGTCGATCCGCGCCCCGAGGGCCTCGATGCCGTCCGGCGCGATCATCTCCGGGATCGCACGGAACAGCTGCATCACCTCGGGGAGGAACTCCTGCGCCGTGATCCCGGCGGATCCGGCCAGGGCGGTGGCATGGGCGAACCCGGCCAGGGTCGTGAGGAAGACGTCCAGATGCGCCTGGTACATCAGCTGGGCGCGGCCCGGATCGGCCCCCAGGAACCGCGGCGCGGCGATGCGGGCGAGGGTCGCCCGATGAGCGGCGAATGCCTCCTCATCCCCGCTGTAGAACGCGTAGGCGCGCTCGGTCCCGAGCATCGGCGCGGGCACCATCAGCCCTCCGGTGAGGAAGGAGGCGCCGTGGGATGCGGCCCACGCGGCCGCGTCCCGGGTCGCCGCCGGGGTGTCGGAGCTGAGGTTGACCAGCGTCCGTCCGGCCAGCGCGGACGTCGTGCCGTCGAGGATGTCGTGCATCGCGCGGTAGTCGGTGAGGCTGAGAAGGGTCAGCCCGGTGGCCTCCACCGCCTCGCGCGGGGAGTCCGCCCGGCGCGCTCCGGCCTCGACGAGGGCGTCGGCGCGCCGGGGCGTGCGGTTCCACACCGTGACCGGATGGCCGGCCTCCAGCAGGGCGCGGGACATCGCCTGGCCCATCGGGCCGAGGCCGATCACGGTGACGGGCGCGGCGGGGGCCGAGGGAGTTGAGGGGGTGTTCGTCATGCGGCCATACTGGCCGGGCACCGGCGGGTCGGGAAGTACACACTTCTTCCTGCGGTGCTCACCGGCGAGTAAGCGAAGAGGCGGCATGGCGAGAGCACCGAGGACCGGCCCGTACATCTGCGGGATCGACGCCGCGCTCGACGTCGTGAGCGGGAAGTGGAAGGGGCTCGTGCTGTGGGAGCTGCATGCCCACGGCGTGCGCCGGTTCTCCGAGCTGCGCCGGGCGCTCCCCGGGGTGAGCGAGAAGATGCTCGCCCAGCATCTGCGGGAGATGGAGGCCGATGGCCTCGTCCTGCGCACCGTGTATGCCGAGGTCCCGCCGAAGGTCGAGTACTCGCTCACGGAGTCCGGTGCGGCGCTGAACGAGGCGCTGCTGCCCCTGGGGGCCTGGGGCCGCGAGCGGGTGCGCCGCAAGGGGCTCGAGGTCGCACCGGTCCCCGAGGCGTCCGAAACGGCCGCGGGCTGACCTGCTCTCCGGCCGCCGTGGTTGCCGCCCAGGCCGTGGGCTGACCTCTGCTCCGGCCGCCGTGGACGCCGCCTCGCCCGCGGGCTGAGCTGCGGCTGCGTCGTCAGCGGTCCTCGCGGGTGACCGTCACGGCGACGTCCTCGACGCCCAGGTCGTGGGCGGTGCCGTCGGCCGCTTCGAGGGCCAGGTGCAGGCGGGCGGTGGCGCTCTCGATGCCCTCGGGGACCTGGAAGCACGCCAGCTCGGAGGACTCCCCGATCATCGCGAGCTGGTCGGTGGGGCGGCCCAGGGGAGGTGCCGGGGTGCCGTCGGCGAGGATCAGCTCGAGGGTGCTGCGGTCCGTCGTGCCGGGCGGGGCGGGCAGCCGGGTCACGGACAGCGCCAGCACCGCATGGCCCTTCTCGGGCCAGGCCATGCCGTGCACCGCCGGGACCAGCCCGGTCGCCGTCACGAACCCGGCCAGGTGCGGCGCGGGGGCGTCGAGGTCGGCGGCCGAACGCTGCCACCAGCGGGCAGCGGCGTCCACGGCGACGGACCGCTCGTACCAGGGCTCGAGGTCGGAGGAGGTCCGGCTGCCGTCGATCAGGCTCATCCGCTGGACGCGGCCGGCCGTGGTGACCTCGAGGACCAGATGGTCCGGGGCGGCGTCCTCGGGGACGGAGGCGACCACCAGCGCGGCGCCGCCCAGGCGGGGCGGGTCGAGGTCCAGCGCGCTCATCGTCCGATCCACCAGGTGGCCGTCGCGGACGATGCGCTCGGTGCGGTCCGCATCCGGCTGGACGTCCGGAGCCATGATCGTGGGGTCCGTCGAGGTGACCACGGCGACGTGCAGCACCTCCCCGCGCGCCGGGCGCAGCATCGTGCGATACGGCTCGGCGGGGACGGGGAGCCCCAGGTCGGCGGCGTCGGAGCCGCGCACGGTCCCGGGGCGGCCCACCGCCGTGACGGTGTAGCGCACGCCCGGGAGCTCCAGGCTCTGGTCCGGCCCGCCGTCCAGCTCCTCGAGCCAGTCGGCGGCGAAGCCGCCGCGGTCCCGGACCGCGACCAGCCCCGCCTCGAGCTCCTCGGAGTCCTCGCCGCAGGCTGCCAGCAGCAGCACCACGGCTCCGGCGCCGGCGGCACCGAGCACGGGGCGGCGGCCGATGCCTCCGGCGTGCGGGGTCCTGGTCATCGGCCTCTCCTCAGCTCTCGCCCGCATCGGCGGCGAAGGTCAGCGCCCGCTGCGCACCGGCCTCGATGCCGAGAGCGCCGGCGAGGCCCTCGGTCCGGGGGAACGGCTGCACGTCCAGGTGGAGGGCGGCGGCCGCGAGATCGACGGGGACCGGGAACCACAGCAGGAAGGACTCCCGGGAGAACTGGCCGGAGGCGTAGACGGCCCCGGTCGAGGCGACGTCCACGGCGTCGACGGCCGTGCCGTCGGGCAGGTCGAGCCGGCCGCTCACCGTGGCGGGCAGGGCGATCATGGCGCCGTCGCTGCGTGTGAAGCGCTGCTGCGGAGCGACCTCGGCGCCGAGCATCTGCAGCCCGTCGCCCGGCCAGCCGAGGGCCGGGACCAGCGGGGTGAGCACGATCTGCGTGATGTCCAGGTCCAGGGCGTCCTGGGCGCCGTCCGCCGCGGCCTGTTCCGCCTGGAGGACCCGCACCAGCGGCGTCGCGGAGTAGCCGACCGTGCGCATCCGGCCGTAGATGTGCTCGATGTCGGAGCGGAGCCGGGACCCGTCCAGGAGGCTCAGCTGCTGGACCGCGCCGAGGCTCGTCGCCTGCAGCACGACGTCCTCCGGGGCGGCGTCCGCGGCTACCCGCAGCAGCAGCGGCGCGCCCAGCGTCGGGTCGGGCAGCTCGAGCCGGCTCGGTTCCTCGGACCCGGGGCGGCGGACGGACAGCTCCAGCGTCGTCGCCTCGGAGGCGTCGAGCGAGGCGAAGGGCCACGGGCGGAAGTCCGCCTGCAGGCGGACCAGGAGGAAGGCCTCCCCGGGCGGTGCCGGGACGGGCTCCTCGGGCCGGGAGCCGGTGATGACCTCGACCTCGCCGGGGAAGAGGGAGCCGGTGAGGCGGTGGGCGGTGACCTGGTAGGAGGCCTCGGGCGTCTCCAGGGGCATGCGGGAAGCCGCAGGGATCTCCGTGAGGTCCCATGTGACCTCGTCCGAGAGGGCGAGCGGCTCCGCGCCCAGGTCGTCCCAGGGCTGCGTCTCGGCGGTGCAGCCGGTCAGCGTCGCCGCGCCGAGCAGGCCCGTGAGGCCCGCTCCCAGCAGGGACCGTCGTCCCAGCGTCATCGCCGCACCTCCCGATCCGCCCGGTCCGGCCGGGGTGGAGCCGATCCTAGAGCGGGGGCCGGGCGCCGACGATGGGGAGAAGTCCCCACCGGCGCATGATCCCGGCGTCGCCTCAGGTCAGGGCGAGGTCCGTCATGAGGCCGGAGATCTGCTGCGTGACCTCGGCGGTCATGGCGCCGTCGTCGATCGTGGGGGTGCCGTCGCCCGCCTGCGGTCCGTAGTCGCCGAAGCTGGCGTGGCTCGCGCCGGGGATCTCGACGAGCTCGGCGTCGGCGGGCAGCAGGGGGCGGGCGTCGGCGATCTTCTGCGGCGTCGACAGCCCGTCCTCACTGCCGCCGAGGCTGAGGACCGGCAGGTCCGTCCCGGAGAGGTCGGTCGCGCAGTACGAGCCGAACAGGACCAGGGCATCGGCCTCGGCCGCGACCTGGCAGGCCCGCACCCCGCCCATGGAATGCCCGCCGACCATCCAGGTGCCGGCCTCCGGCACGAGGTCGGTGAAGGTGCTGAGCCCGCGCCGGTCGAACAGGGCCAGATGCAAGGCGGGCCGGACGATCACGACGGCCACCTCGTGCTCGGTGACCAGGGCGGACAGCCGCGCGGCGTATGCCTCCGCCTCGACCTTCGCCCCGGGGTAGAAGACGAGGCCCATCGCCGGGGCCGTGGGCGCGCCGTTGCCCTCGGGGCTGCTCGCGGTCGCATCGCCGGGCAGCAGCACGAGGGCCTCGCGGGACGAGCGGACCACGATGCCGGGATCCTCCAGGACGGCCGCGTACGGGGCCTCCTCCGCGTCCATCACGCCGACGTTCGCCCAGACCAGGAACCCGCCGGCGGCGACGAGCACGAGCACGCCCAGCGCGGCGATCAGGCCCAGCAGCAGGCGCAGGGCACGGGGCCGGCGAGAGGCGGAAGGCATGGGCTCAGGGTAGCGGCGCGGCCCGCAGCCGGCTGCGTGCCGGGAGCGGGCCGATGTCCACGCGCGCGATCCGCCCTCCGGCGACGCCGATGCGCACGAGCGCGACGGGGCGGCCGCCCGGGGCGATCACGGCGGCCGGCTCGCCGTCCACCAGCAGGATCGTGCTCGCACGGATCCGGTCCAGGAAGCCGCGGGTCTCCTCGGCGACGGCACGGGCGCCGGTCACCTCCGGCGGCGCTCCGTCGCGCAGCAGCGAGGGATGCGCGGTGCGGACCGCATCCGGGGCCAGGAGGGCGAGCAGCTCCTCCATCCGGCCCTCGCGTGCGGCGGCGAGGAACGCCTCCAGGACGCGCGCATGCTCCTCGAGCACCGCCGGCGACGGCTCCCGCGACCCTGCGGCGTCGGCGGGGGAGGCGTGCAGCCGCAGCCGCGCCCGGCTGGCCTGCTTCTTCGCGCTCGCGACCGAGGTCCCGAGCACCGCCGCGACCTCGACGAACGGGACGCCGAACAGGTCATGCAGCACGAAGGCGACGCGCTGCGCGGCGGACAGCCGCGAGAGCAGGACCAGCAGCGCCCGGGAGACGTCCTCCCGGCGCATCATCTCCTCGTCGGCGGCCACCTGGGCAGGCAGCAGGTGCTCGGGCGGGAGCGAGGACTCCTCGCGGCGGCGTCGGGCCCGCAGCTGGTCCAGGCACAGCCGGGCCGTCACGGTGGTGAGCCAGGCGGCGGGGTCGCGGATCTCGTCGGGGCGGGCGGCCTGCGCGCGCAGCCACGCCTGCTGCACGGCGTCCTCCGCATCGTGCGTCGAGCCGAGGATCCGATGGGCGAGCGACAGCAGGCGCGGGCGCTCGGCGGAATAGGCGTCGAGAAGTGCCATCCGGGAGGTCACCTTTCCGGTGGGAGGGGCGTCATGACGGGTGAACGACCCACAACAGCCCTGCACCGAGGAGAACGCTCGTGAGTGTACAGATCGTCCGGTTCCGCACCGATGCCGCGCATGCCGCCGAGCTCGAGGAGAGCATCGGCCGCGTGCTCGCCGCCCTGGCCGATGCCGCCCCCGCCGGCGTCACCTACACCGCCGTGCGGGCGCGGGAGAGCCCGGAGTTCCTGCTGATGCTGGCGCTGGAGGAGGGCGTCGCCAACCCCCTGCCGGCGCTGCCCGAGGCCGCGGAGCTGCGCACGCTGATCGCGCAGCGCGCCGGAGGGCCCGTCCCGCCGGTCCCGATGCAGGTCATCGGCGAATACCGCGCGGATGCGACCCGATGAGCGCCGTGCTCACGGCGGCGGTCCTCGCCGGCATCCTCGCCAACGCGGTGATCGCCGTCGCGGACCTCGCCCGGGCCCGCTTCGTGCTGGCCAACTCCGCCGAGGTCGGACTGCCGCCGGGCAGCGTGCCCTGGATGGCGGCACCGAAGATCGCCGGGATCCTGGGGCTGGTCGCCGGCCTCGCGGGCCTGGCCCCGGTCGGCCTCGCCGCCGGCATCGGCCTGGTCCTCTTCTACCTCGGGGCGGTCGCGGCGCACCTGCGGGCGCGGGTCCTGCACAACCTCGCGTTCCCGCTCGCGTTCCTGGCGCTCGCCGTGGCCGCGGCGGCACGATTCCTCGTCTGATCCGTGCCGGAGCTCCTCGTCTGGTCCGTGCCGGAGCCGGCCGATGCCGGTCAGCCCTTCTCCCACACCCCGCGGTCCACCGGCCGGCCGATGGCCAGCGCGGCGAGGACTCCCACCAGGGACAGCGCCACCGGCAGCAGCAGGGCATCGGACATGGCGTGGGCGAAGGGCTCGTGCAGCATCGCCGGCAGCTCCGCCGCGCGCGCCCCCTCCCCGCCGGCGCCCGGTGCGGGGGCCGCGCCGCCGAGGGCGTCCTGGAAGCGGGCGGCGATGCGATCGTTCATGACGGTCGCGATGGCGGCCGAGCCCAGCACGGAGCCGATCTGCCGGGTCTCGTTGTAGACCCCGGAGCCGGCGCCGGCCATCGAGGGCGGCAGGTTGCGCGTCGCTGTCATCGACAGCGGACCCCAGATCAGGGCGTTGCCCAGTCCCACCAGGAAGAACGGCAGCAGGAGCAGCACGATCGACGCGCCCGGGGCCATGATCCGCGAGAGCCAGAACAGGCCCGCCGCCAGGGACACGAACCCGCCCACGGCCAGCCAGCGCGGGTTGACGATGCTCATCCATCGGCCGACGAACGGGGCCAGGCCCCCGGAGACCAGCGCCATCGGCACCGTCATCAGCGCCGCCTGCGTGGGGGACATGCCCAGCACCCGCTGGAAGTACAGGGTGATCGGGAAGGACAGCGTCAGCACGGTCGCGCCCATCATCGCGATCGCGATGTTCGCGACGGAGAAGTTGCGGTCGCGGAACAGCGACAGCGGCACCAGCGGTTCGCGCCGGTTGATCGCCTGCCACCCGACGAACACCGCCATCACGACGATGCCGCCGATGATCATCCCCGGCACGCTCACCGGCAGCCCCGTCTCCCACGGGCCGATGCGCAGGGAGTCGGTGATCGTCCCCCAGTCGTAGGTGTTGCCCTCCTGGATGCCGAAGACCAGCAGGAACAGCCCCACCGCGGAGAGCACCACGCCCAGCCCGTCGAAGGAGTGCGCGCGCCGCTCGAAGCGGGGCACATGGCGGGCCGCGAGCACCAGGCCGATGGCCCCCACCGGCAGGTTCACGAAGAAGATCCATTCCCAGCCGGGACCGTCCACCAGCAGCCCGCCGGCGACCGGGCCCACCAGGGTCGCCACCCCGGCCGTGGCGCCCCACAGCGCCATCGCCTCGCCCCGCCGCGCAGGCGGGAACAGGCGGGTGATCATCGACATCGTCTGCGGGGTCATCATCCCGGCGCCCAGCCCCTGCACCACCCGGGCGAGGATCAGCATGCCGACCCCTCCGGCCAGGCCGCACCACAGGCTGGCCAGCGTGAACACCGCGAGCCCCGCCATGTACATCGTCTTCAGGCCGATGCGGTCGCCGAGGCGTCCGGTGATCAGCAGCGGCACCGCATAGGCGAGCAGGTAGGCGCTGGTCACCCACAGCAGCGCCGTGAGATCCGCGCCGAGGTCCGCCTGCATCCGCGGCAGGGCGACGGTGACGATGGTGGTGTCCACCAGGATCATGAAGAATCCCAGCACGATCGACCACAGCGCCGGCCAGGGCCGGTCCAGCCGGGGGTCCCGCGCCGAGGCCGCGGGAGCGGTGCCGGACGGGTCGTGCCCGGAATCGGGAGACCCGGAGGCGTGGGACTCGGATCCGGGATGCGGGGAGCCGGACGGTCCGGTGGTGGACGGCATGGAGAACCCCCTGGTCTGTGCGCATGTCGGCGCGCCTCGAGCTCGGAGGGCGCCGGGGAGGAATCTACGCCTGCCCACCGACGCCGCGCGATGCCGTGCGACGCCGCGCACGTTCGCGCGAGGGGGCATGCCCGCGGGCGGGCTCGGCCGGGATCAGGCCTCGGGGATCGTGATCTCCTGCCGGAAGGCGGGGACGACCTCCCCGTCGCGGCTGGCCTCCGGGCGCAGGTAGAGGCAGCGGTAGGTCTCCTCGCGCCGCGGTGCGACCAGGGCCAGCCATCCCTCGGCGGGAGTGCCGTCGTCGGTGGCGTCCAGCGGGGTGCGGCCGGAGGCGGTGATCTCGTCCCAGAGGGCGAGGTCCGCGCCGGCCTCGGTGCCATCGGCCAGGAGGGAGAAGAAGGTCGGGTAGAGGGCGATCACGCTGCGGGCCCCCGGGGCGACCGCGACCTGCAGCAGGATGACCTCGCCGCCCGCGGCGACGACCTCGGCGCGCAGCGTGGTGGGTGCGTCCCGCAGGGCGGAGACGATGGTGAGGGCGTCGTCCGTCTCCGGGTCGGTGAAGGTCTGGCCGATGGCGACCTCGGCCGGCTCGCGGGGCTCGTGGTCCGGCGTCGCCGCCGCGGTGGATTCCGCAGGAGCGGCCTGCTCGGGCGCGGGGGACGTCGCGCTCGCGGTGGGCGAGGACGCATCTCTGGTCGAGGCGGCGGGCGGGTCGCCCTCCTCGCCGCGGGTGGAGGCGGCGAGGGAGGCGGCCAGCAGTCCGGCCGCGGCCGCGCGGCGGGTGATGCGCCCGGCGGGACCTGTCGCGCGGGGCTCGGACACGCGGGGCTCGGACGCGCGGCCCTGCGGAGGCGCCGGCGGCGTGCTCATGCCGTCACCCGGATCCGCGGGGCATCGGCCGGCGGGGCGAGCTGGGGCTCGGCCCAGATCTCGATCTCGGCGGGCACGGCCCGCGGCCGGCCGGATGCCCAGGAGCCCAGCGCGTCCGCCCCGAGGTCGAAGGTCACCGCGCTGCGGCCGGGGGCGACCTCGACGCGCCGCACGGCCAGCACGGTGCGGGCGCGGGGGACGATCCCGACCTCGTGGCGCCGCCCGTACAGCACCACCGGCACCGAGACGGTGTCCTCGCGGGCGCTCTCGACCTGCACTGTGACCTGCACCGGGCGTCCGTCCTCGAGGGCGGCGGCGGAGACGGGGACGGCTCCGTCCGCGCCCCGGGAACGCTCGCCGCCCCGGAGGCCTGCGGGCTTCGGGGTGCCTGCGACTTCCGGGGTGCCTGCGGTCTCCGGGGTGAGAGCGGGGTCGGCGATGCCCGCGGACCCGACCCGGCAGGAGATCCCGCGCGGGATGCCGGCGCCCAGCAGAGGGCCGCGCACCTCCCGCAGGTCCAGGTAGCCGCGGGCGGCCTCCAGGCGCTGGTCGTGGGAGACCGGCGTGGCGCCGTCGCCGGCCGGGAGCGTCATCGGCAGCAGTCCGCGCGGCCCTCCCTCCCCGTACAGCGCATCGACGATCGCGCGCCCGGCCGTAGGGCCGGGGAACGGGGCGAGGACGACCGCGTCGGCCAGCTCCCGCAGCGAGGTCAGCGCGCGCGGACGGCCGTCGACGACGACGGCGATCACGGGCTTGCCGGCCTCGCGGGCGGCGCGGGCGACGGCGAGCTGCGGCTCCGGGAGCGCGACGGAGGCGAGGTCCACGCCCTCGCCGTTGGTGGTGTCCGATGCGGGGCCCTCGACGGCGCCGTTGTCGGCGAACTCGTCCTCGTAGGAGCGGCGGCTGGTGCCGCCGAGCACCACGACCGCGGCATCGGCGTTCATGGTCAGCGAGGTCACCGCGGTCAGCGGCATCGCCGCGGCGACCTCGGCGATCGGATCCGCGGCGTCCTTCCAGTGCGGGGAGAGCTCGACGGGCATAAGCTCGGAGCGCAGGGCGCTGCCCCGGGCGAAGGTGACGTTCTGGGCCCCCAGGCGCTCGATCAGCGCCGAGCGGACCGTGGACGCGGCCGGGTCCTGCGGCGGGCGCGGCGGGGTGTAGTCGCCCAGCTGCGCGTCGAGGTCGTCGGCGTTGGGGCCGACCACCGCGACCTTCCGCGCGCTCAGCGGCAGCAGCCCGCCGTCCTCGAGCACGACCACCGCCTGCCGGGCGGCCCGCTCGGCCAGGGCGATCGTCTCGCGGGCCGCAGGGGAGGGCCAGGCGCGCTCGTCGTCCCCGGCCGGCGCATCGGCCATGCCCGGGACATCGGCCCCGTCCGGAACATCGGCCCCGGCCGGTGCCGCGGCCCCGGCCGACGCATCGGCCGAATCCGGCTGCTCGGTCCCGTCCTCGCCGGGCAGCAGGCCCAGCCGCCGCTTGAGGGCGAGCACGCGCGAGACCGCGAGATCCAGGGCCGCCGCATCGACCAGGCCCTTCTCGATCGCCGAGGCCACGTGCAGGTAGGCCTGGTCCCAGAGGCTGAGGTCCACGCCGGCGCCGAGGGCGAGGGCCGCCGCGCCCTCGAGCCCGCCGCCGGTGGCGAGGGTGAGGCGGTCGATCGCCCCGCCGTCGGACATGACGATCCCGTCCCAGCCCCAGTCCTCGCGCAGCGTCCCCGTGAGCAGCTCCCGGCTGCCCGTGCACGGCACGCCGTCGACGTCGTTGTAGGCGGACATGAACCCGGCGACCCCGGCGCGGGCGGCCGCGAAGGCGGGGCGCAGGTGGATCTCGCCCAGCTCGCGGCGGCCGATGGGCGCCCCCGAGCCGTTGCGCCCGCCGATCCCGGCGCCCTGACCGGCCAGGTGCTTGGCGACCACGGCGACGTGCCGGGCATCGATCCGCTCCCCGGGGCTGGCGCCCTGCATGCCCTGCACCGTCGCCTCGACCAGCAGGGCCGCGATCGCCGGGTCCTCGCTGAAGCACTCCTCGGACCGGCCCCAGCGGGCATCGCGCAGCACGTCCAGCCCGGAGACCAGCAGCAGATGGGTGCCGCGCTCGCGGGCCTCGGCGGCGACCGCCGCGCCCAGCTCGCGGGCGAGGTCGGCGTCCATGCCGGCGCCGAGCGCCAGGTTCACCGGAAGCGTCGTCCCGCCGAGGGCCATCAGCCCATGCGGCGCCTCCTCCACGAACAGCACCGGCAGCCCGTCGCCGCGGGAGGTGACGCACTCCTGGACCGCGGCGTACGCCTCGGCGCTGCGCTCGGGCGGGATGCCCGTGCCCCAGCGGACGGCCGACCACGGATCCGCGCGCAGCACCCCGTACAGCGCACCGATCCCGCCGAGCCGGTCGATCTCCGCGCGCAGCACATCGGTGACCTGCGGCCGGCCGTCGACCCAGCGCACCGCCTCCCACCCCTTCAGCCGCTGGTTGATCTGCCCGACCTTCGAGGTCACGGAGAGGTCGGAGGTCTTGGTGGGGGAGAGCGTCATCGCCATGGAGTCCACCGTATCGGGGCGCGACGAGAAAGGACGGCGGGCGGAGCCGGGGAACTCTACTGTGAGCGCATGCTCGTGCTCCTCCGCGCCGCCCAGGCCGATGCCCTGGCCGCCCTCCGCCCGATGGGCCGGGGCGAAGCGGGCCCCACCTCGCCCGCCGGATGGACTGCGGTGCGGACGGGGGACGCCGATGCCCTCGCGGGACTCGGCGACGCGGTCCTCATCGACGAGTCCGAGGGCCGGATCGTGCTGGAGGTGCGCACCGCCGAGGGCACGACCTCGTGGTCCTGGTGCCCGGACTGGTGCGAGGACGAGACCGAGCTGGGCGACGAGGAGCAGGACGCGGCGCGTCGGAGCGCGGTGGCGAACGCCGTGGCCCGGGCCTTCGGGCAGCCTGCGGAGCACGGCCCGGTCGAGGCGCTGCTGAGGGAGGTCCTGGATGAGGAGGAGCTGATCGAGGGGCTCGATCGGATCGTCGACCTTCCGGCATGGGATCGCAGGTGGGCCGGGCGATCCGTGGTGCTGATCCGCGATGGTTCGGAGGAGCTCCGGATGGCCCTCCGGCTGCTCGCCCGCGACGGGCATCCCCTTCGCGTCGCAGATCTCGACGGGACGCTCGCGATGCAGTGCGCGGAGATCGAGGGGAGAGCTCTCGGCGAGATGCTGGCCGAGAGCCGCTCCACCGGGGAGGCGCCCGTGGTCCATCTCTGGCGCGGGAGCGGCTCGGCCGCCGGGATCGATCTCCTGCGACGGGATCACCGCCCCGAACGGGAGGGCTGGGCTCCCTGGGTTCGAGACGTCGAGACCACCGCGATCGACTGGGATACCGGGTGGCGGAGCGTCGAGGAGGGCGATCCTCGGCACCGTGAGGATCTGGCGGCGACGATCGTCCGTACTCTCGCGCCCGCGACCGATTCCGACGCCCTTGGCCGTCCCGTGATCCGACCCGAGGAGGACCGTGACCCGATGGCGTCGATGGCGGCGATGGTCGGGATCCCTCCGCAGGTCATCGCGATCCTCGACGGCGACACGGATGCACCGGCGATGCAGGCGGTGAAGCCGGCGTCGCTCGTGCGTGACCTGTGGCAATGCGTGCGTGAGGTGACCGGCGTGAGGGACAGGGCAGCGCTGCGCGTCCCCTTCGTCGTCCTGAGCGTGCTCGGAGCGGTCATCGTGGTGCTGCTCGGGCTGGTCTGCCTCGGGATGACCGCAGTGGGCATCGCTGTCGTCGTGACGGACGGAGCGTTCATCGACGAGCCGTCAGCCACCGTCGAGGACTGGATCTCCGTGTTCCTCTTCGCACTCTTGACCATCGTCATGGCCTGGAACCTGGCCAGGCTCGTGCGATGAGAGGCCCCGCCAAGCGCGACCGTCCCCTCACCGGCTCGGCAGCAGATGCTCCTCCCCGGGCAGCGGGATGCCGAAGCCGGGGCGGTCGCTGAGGTGGAGCATGCCGTCGACGGGGCGCAGCAGGGCCGGGTCGACGCCGTCGACGGTGCCGGGGACGCCCTCGACGATCTCGACACCGCCGAGCCCTGCGGCGAGGTGGGCGGCGTAGACGGTCTTCAGCGGCTCGCCCCAGGCGTGCGGGGAGGCATGGGCGCCGGCGGCGATCACCTCGGGCATCAGCTGCCGCCAGGCGGTGATGCCGAAGGACAGCACGTCCATGAGCAGGACGTCGATGTGCCCGGCGGCGGCGATCGGCATCAGCGCGGCGACGTCGGGGGAGAACTCTCCCTCGGCGATGCGGGTGGCGGGGCAGTGCGCATCGAGCCAGGCGCGCAGGGCCGCGAGATCCGCGGCATCGTCCAGGAACGGCTCCTCGACCCAGTACAGGTCGACATCGGCGACGGCCTCCAGGTAGCGCAGGAAGCCGGCCAGGTCGTAGCCGTCGTTCGCGTCCACGAGGATCCGGGCGTCCGGGAAGGCCTCGCGCACCGCGCGGGTGACCTCCACGTCGCGGCGGTCCCCGGCCTCGCGGGGCATCCACCGGTGGCCGCGGCCGATCTTCAGCTTGAAGCCGGTGAACCCGGCGGCCGCATCGGCCCGGCACTGCGCGAGGATCACGTCGATGCCGCGGGGCGAGGCATCGGGGTCGAGGTCGTCGAAGTACAGCGCGCCGTCGTAGACGGGGACCGCGGGGGACCCGGGGGAGGCGGGTGACCCCGGCGCGGCCGGCGACCCCGAGCCGTCCAGGCCGGCGGGGCCGGCGGGGACGAGCGGACCATGGCCGCCGAGCAGGGCGTGCACGGGAGCATCGGCCACGACGCCCAGCAGGTCGTGCAGGGCGACATCGGCCCAGCGCTCGACAGGGTCCAGCACCCCGGAATCGGGGCTGATCAGCTCCGACAGGGGCCTGCCCACCAGGCGCGACGCGTCCCCGGGGGCGCCCTCGACCAGGCCCCACCCGGTCCGGCCGTCGGCAGTGCGCAGCACGAGGATCTCGGAGGCGGGGGCGTCGCCGTGGCTGCCCAGACGGGCGTTGCGGCCGATGGTGCGCGGGTAGCGGGAGCGCAGGCGGAAGCGCTCGGCGGATCGGATGGACGGGTCGGCGGTGACCATGGATCTCCCGGAATAGAGGTCCGACGATTGTTCCCGTCCCGGCGGCCCGCAGGCAACGATGCGAGTGGGCTGGGTCACGCCCCGCGGGTAACGGTTCGGCAAAGTCGTCCGGGTTCCGGGCCCTCCGGCGACCGCATGGTGGGACGCGGTGCTAGTTTCCATGGCACCCCTGCGGCGATGCAGATCACACCGGACCTGCTTCCCCTGCCGCCTGCCCGCCACCCGTGGGCCGCCCGCCCCACCTGGAGGTTCCCCATGTTCGACGCCCTCACTCCTCGACGCCGGACCGTCCTGCTGTCCCTGGCCGGGATCCCGGTCCTGCTGACCGCCTGCGCGCAGACCTCGGACACCGGAGGCGAGGGCAGCGACGGCGGAGGCGGCGCCGCGCTGTCCGTCGGCACCACCGACAAGGTGACCGCCCTGGACCCCGCGGCCGCCTACGACAACGGCTCCTCGACGGTGTGGACCCAGGTCTACGGCTACCTGCTGAACACGAAGGTCGGCTCGACCGACGGCGTGCCCGAGCCCGACCTCGCGGCATCGGCCGAGTTCACCAGCCCCGACGTCTACACCGTGACCCTGCAGGAGGGCCTGACCTTCGCCAACGGTCACGCGCTGACCAGCGAGGACGTCAAGCACACCTTCGACCGCCAGCTCGCGATCGCCGATCCCAACGGCCCCTCCAGCCTGCTGGCGAACCTCGACTCCGTCACCGTCGTCGACGAGCTGACCGTCGAGTTCCATCTCAAGGAGCCCAACGACCAGACCTTCCCGTACATCCTGTCCAGCCCGGCCGGCCCCATCGTCGACTCCGAGGTGTTCCCCGCCGACGCCGTGCTGCCCGATGACGAGATCGTCGCCGCGGACGCCTTCAGCGGCCCCTACGCGATCGCCAGCTGGAAGCTCAACGAACTGGTCTCCTACCAGGCGTTCGAGGGGTACAAGGGACTGTTCGGCACCCCGGCCACGCCGAACGTGACCATGACCTACTACGCCGACCAGAACAACATGAAGCTGGACATCCAGCAGGGCAACATCGACTGCGTGTGGCGCTCGCTGTCCGCGACGGACATCGAGTCCCTGCAGGGCGAGGACTCCCTCACGGTGCACGAGGGCCCCGGCGGCGAGATCCGGTACATCGTCTTCAACTTCGACACCATGCCCCACGGCACCAAGACCGAGGACCCGGATCCGAAGAAGGCCCAGGCCATCCGCCAGGCCGCGGCGGACCTCATCGACCGCGCCGCCATCGCCTCCGACGTCTACAAGGACACGTACACGCCGCTGTACTCGTACATCCCCGACGGGTTGCCGGGCTCCGGCACCCAGTTCCAGGACATGTACGGCGACGGCTCCGGCAAGCCGGACGCGGCCAAGGCCCGCGGCCGCCTCGAGGCGGCCGGGGTGACGATCCCCGTGGCCCTCAGCCTGCAGTACAACCCCGACCACTACGGCGCCTCCTCCGGCGACGAGTACGCCGCGGTCAAGGCGCAGCTCGAGGCCGACGGCCTGTTCACCGTGGACCTGCAGTCCACCGAATGGGTCCAGTACTCCGAGGACCGCACCGCCGACGTCTACCCCGCCTACCAGCTGGGCTGGTTCCCGGACTACTCCGACGCCGACAACTACCTCTCCCCGTTCTTCATCAAGGACAACTTCCTGGTCAACCACTACGACAACCCGGAGGTGCAGGCGCTGATCGCCCAGCAGCGCGGCACCGAGGACGCCGCCGAGCGCGAGGCCCTGTTCGTGCAGATCCAGGACCTCGTGGCCGCCGACGTCTCCACCCTGCCGCTGCTGCAGGGCGCGCAGATCGCCGTGTCCACGACGGAGGTCCAGGGCGTCACCCTCGACTCCTCGTTCAAGTTCCGCCTCGCCCCGCTGGCGAAGTGAGCGGCGCCGACCGGGCGACGACCACGCAGGCATCCGACGGGGCGGGCGCCCCGGCCGGATCCTCCGGCACGGCCCCTGCCCCCGCCGCGCGGCGCGCCCGCGGCGGGGGCGGCGGGCTGGGCCGCTACGTGCTCGTGCGCTTCCTGCTGATCATCCCGACCGTGCTGATCCTCATGACGGTCGTCTTCTTCCTCATGCGGATCACCGGCGACCCGATCACCGCCGCGCTCGGCGGGCGCCTGACCCCCGACCAGCTCGCGCAGCGCCGCGCCGAGGCCGGCTACGACCGGCCGCTGATCATCCAGTACCTCGACTACCTCGGCGGGGTGGTGCGCGGGGACTTCGGGACCACGTACACCGACCGCACCCCCGTCGCGCAGATCCTCACCGACTACGGCGGCGCCACCGCGGAGCTCGTGCTCTACGCCGTGATCGTCGCGCTGGCGATCGGCGTGCCGCTGGGGATGATCGCCGCTCGCACCCGCGACCGCGCGCCCGATGCGGCGCTGCGGATCCTCGCGATCCTCGGCTACGCGACCCCCGTGTTCTTCGTCGGCCTGCTGCTCAAGCTCGTCTTCTCGGTGGGCCTGGGCTGGCTGCCGGTGGCCGGCCGCATCTCCAGCCGCGGCGAGCTGACCATGGGCAGCATCCTCAACCCGACCCCGTTCTACCTGCTGGACGCCCTGCGCCTGGGCCGATGGGACCTGATCGTCGACGTGGTCAGCCATGCGGTGCTGCCGGCCGTGGCGCTCGGCATCCTCACCGGCGGGATCTTCCTGCGCCTGGTGCGCACGAACATGATCGGCACCCTGGAGATGCCGTACGTCGACTCCGCCCGCTCCCGCGGCGTCGCCGAGTCGCGGCTGACCACCCGCCACGCCCTGCGCCCGGCGCTGATCCCCATCGTCACGGTGATGGGCATGCAGATCGCCATGATGCTCGGCGGCGCGGTGCTGACCGAGACCACCTTCGAATGGAAGGGCCTGGGCTACATGCTTGCCCAGTACATGACCGCCCGTGACTACGTCGCCGTGCAGGGCATCGTCATGATGCTCGCGGTGATCGTCGCCGTCTCCAACTTCCTGGTCGACGTGATCGCGGCCCTCATCGACCCGAGGGTGAGGTACTGACATGACCATCTCCACCCCTGAACCGCCCGCCGGCCCCGGCGGGTCCGGCGATGCCGCGGGTCCCGCGGCCGATGCCGCCGTCGCCGCGGAGTCCGCGATCGTCGCCGCCCGGTCGCACGCGCCCTGGTACCTGCGCCTGCCCGTGATCAGCCACCTGCGGCGCAGCGTCGGCCTGCAGCGCGGCATGCTCGTGACCGGCCTCGTGCTGGTGCTGGGCCTGCTGCTGACAGCGCTGCTGGTGCCGATCATCGCCCCCTACGGCTTCGCGCAGACCTCCGCGGACGGCGCCGCCTTCCCCACCCAGGGCGCCCCCTCGGCCGCGCACCCGCTGGGGACCACGGTCACCGGCTTCGACGTGCTCTCCCGCGTCCTGTGGGGCACGCGCACCGCCGTCGCCGTCATGGCCTGCGCGGTCGTGGCCAGTCTGTTCCTCGGCGTGGCGCTCGGCCTGGTGTCCGGGTACGTCGGCGGATGGCTGGACCGCGTGCTGGTGATGCTGGCCGATGCCATCTACGCCTTCCCGTCCCTGCTGCTGGCCATCGTCATGGCGATCGTGATCTCCGGCGGGCAGTCCAACGCCTGGGGAGGCATCCTCGCCGCGGCGCTGTCGATCACCGTCGTGTTCGTGCCGCAGTACTTCCGGGTGATCCGCGCCGAGGTGGTGCGGCTGAAGGCCGAGCCCTTCGTCGAGGCCGCGAAGGTCGTCGGCACCGGGCACGGCCGCATCATGGGCACGCACCTGCTGCGCAATGCCACCCGCACCCTGCCGCTGATCTTCACGCTCAACAGCTCCGAGGCGATCCTCACCCTCGCCGCGCTGGGCTTCCTCGGCTTCGGCATCGAGCCGACCAGCGCCGCCGAATGGGGCTACGACCTCAACCGCGCCATGTCCGACGCCACGAGCGGCATCTGGTGGACGGGCCTGTTCCCGGGGCTGGCCATCGTGCTCGCCGTGCTCGGCGTGACGCTGGTCGGCGAATCCGTCAACGACCTCAACGACCCGCGGCTGCGCACCCGCCGCGCCCGCCGACCGCGCCCCGCCGCGGCGGCCCGGAAGGCGGCCTCATGACCCCGCAGAGCACCCCGACCCCCGAGGACCGGCCGGCCTCTTCGCCCCCGCAGCCGGCGGGCCCGTCGGCCGCGCAGCCGGCGGGCCCATCGGCCGCCGATCCCGCGGCCGATCCGCGGCTGGCGATCCGCGACCTCGACGTCCACTTCGCGACCGACGGCGGGGACGTCCACGCCGTCGCCGGGGTGAGCCTCGAGGTCGCCCCCGGGGAGATCCTCGCGATCGTCGGCGAGTCCGGCTCCGGCAAGTCCGTCACCGCCCGCTCCATCCTGGGCCTGCTGCCGGAGACGGCCGATGCCTCCGGCGCGGTGCTGGTCTCCGGCACCGACGTGGTGGGCCTGTCGGGAGCGCGTCTGCGGGCGCTGCGCGGCGAGGACGTCTCCATGATCTTCCAGGAGCCCTCCAGCGCGATGAATCCCGTCTTCCCCATCTGGTGGCAGATCGGGGAGGGGCTGCGCGCCCACGAGAAGGGCCTGAGCCGGAAGGAGATCCGGAGGCGCAGCGTCGAGGCCCTCGAGGCCGTCGGCATCCCCGACGCCGCCGAGCGCATCGACCGCTTCCCCCACGAGTTCTCCGGCGGGCAGAAGCAGCGCATCATGATCGCGATGGCCCTGGCCCTCGGGGCGGAGCTGATCGTCGCCGACGAGCCGACGACCGCCCTGGACGTCACCGTGCAGGCCGAGATCCTGGACCTGCTGCGGGACGTCCGCGACCGCTTCGGCACCTCGATCATCGTCATCACCCACAACATGGGCGTCGTCGCCGATCTCGCCGACTCCGTCGCGGTGATGTACCGCGGGCGCGTCATCGAGCGCGCCGGGGTGCGCGAGCTGTTCGCCTCCCCGCGCGAGGAGTACACCCGCACGCTCCTGGCGGCCGTCCCGCACCTGGGCCGCCGCAGCGCCTGGACCGCCCTGGAGCCCGCCCAGCAGCAGGCGATCGAGGAGGCCGAGCCGGTGGTCGAGGCCCGCGGCCTCGTCGTCGAGTACCCCGGGCGGCTGGGCCGGGCGGCGTTCCGCGCGGTCAAGGGCGTGGACCTCACCATCCGCGCCGGCGAGGTGTACGGGCTGGTGGGGGAGTCGGGATCGGGCAAGACCACCATCGGCCGGGCGATCGCCGGGCTCGAGCGGACCACCGACGGCAGCCTGCAGGTGCTGGGCCACGAGATGCGCGGGGTGCGGGAGCGGGACTTCAAGCCCGTGCGCCGGCGCATCGGCTTCGTGTTCCAGGACCCGGCGACGTCCTTCAACCCGCACCTGACCATCGAGGAGTGCATCGCCGAGCCGCTGATCGTGCACGAGCGCAGCATCGGCGCGGCCGAGAGGTCCCGCCGGGTGCGCGAGCTGCTGGACTCCGTCGAGCTGCCCGGCGCGTACGCCGGTCGCTACCCGCACGAGCTCTCCGGCGGGCAGCGCCAGCGGGTGTCCCTCGCGCGGGCCCTCGTGCTCGAGCCCGAGCTGCTGATCGCCGATGAGCCCACCAGCGCCCTGGACGTGTCCGTGCAGGCCACGGTCCTGGAGCTGTTCCGGGAGCTGCAGGCGCGCAAGGGCTTCGCCGCGCTGTTCATCAGCCACGACCTCGCGGTGGTGGACTCGCTCGCCCATCGCATCGGCGTGCTGCTGCGCGGCGAGCTCGTCGAGGACGGCCACGGGCCCGATGTGCTCCAGCGGCCCGCGCACGACTACACGCGCCGGCTCATCGCCTCGCTGCCCGTGCCCGACCCGATCGAGCAGGAGCAGCGGCGCCGCGCCTTCGCGGCCCGGTGGGGCGCCGGCGCGGGAGCGGCCTGAGGCGCGGCGGTCAGCTGTCGGCGCGGACCAGGGCGCCGTCCTCGACCCGGAACGAGGACTGCAGGGCGTGCGGCTCGCACTCCTCGCCGTTGGGGCTGTTGGTCACGGGCGCCCCGAGCTCCTCGGCCGCGACGGTCCGCTCCCCGGAGGGCCCGGTGAAGACGAGCTCGACGGAGGTCAGCGAGCGCATCCCCATGGGGGCGACGATGACGCTGGTGAACGCGGTGCCGTCCTCGCTCCAGGCCTGCTCGCCGAGCTGCTGGACGCGGACCACCTGCTGGGTGCCGTCGCTCACCCGCAGCGTCGCCGTGGTGGCATCGCCGGCGGCCTCCTCGGAGAAGCGGACGAAGACGCCGTCGTCCGCGCCGATGGCCGTGCAGGCGATGCCCGGCCCCCAGGGGCCCGCGTCCTTCCGCAGCCAGCCGGCGACCCCGGCGCCGCCCAGGGCCAGGCCGAGCACGAACGTGAGCGTGGCGGCGATGACCGTGCGGCGCAGCGAGGCGGGCCGGGCGGGGGCGGCATCGGAGTCCATACTTCAGGGTATGACCGGACATCACCCCTGACGATGGCGAGGGCATAACGATCCGGCCCCGACCCGGCCCGTCGCCGAACCGGTCCCTTGCCGAGCCGGCCCGTCTTCGACCCGGGCCCGTCGCCGTCGGGGCGCGGGGCGCCGGGCCGTCACTCGCTCAGACGCCGGTACCGGTGGAGGCGTCGCACTCCGGGCGCGACCGAGCCCTCGGGCGCCGCGAGCGCCCGCTCCAGGCGTGCGCGGACATCGGCCGCATCCAGGTGCAGCCCGATCGCGACCAGTCCCGGCGTCGAGGCGTCGGCCGCGGCCGGGGCGGGGGTGACGTGCACGTGCCGGCCCACCAGGTTCAGCACGTGGCGGCGCGTGCGCGATCCGCTCGCCACCTCGATGACGCCCTTCATGCGGTAGACGCCCGCCGGCGGGTCCTCGAACAGGTCCAGCACCCGTCCCGGGTCGACCGGCTCCGCGGCGGCGACAGTCACCGCCTCGGCGTGCTCGTGATGGTGCTCCGCCTCGTGCTCGGCCCGCTCCTGGCGGGTGATGGCCGCCAGCGGCAGCTGGCCCTCCGGGTCCTCGTCGCGGGCCACATCGGCCACGAGCGCCGCATCGATGCTGCCGTGCGGCGCCTCGACCACGCTGACCTGCGGGTTGCGGGCGCGGACGCGTTCGGTGATCGCGGCGAGGGTGCTCTCGCGCTCCGAGGCGGGGAGCAGGGCGGTCTTGGTGACGACCACCAGCGAGGCCGCCTCGAAGCGGACCGGGGGCCGGCCCGGGCGGCCGTCGGCCCCGCGCACGTCGACCGTCTCGAAGTAGTGGGTGGCGTCGACGACCTCGATGATCCCGCCGGGCCGGGTGCGCTCGGCGGAGGTGAAGCGGATCAGCCGCGCGACCGCCAGCGGCTCGGCCGCACCGCTGGCCTCGACGATGATCGCGTCCAGACCCAGCCGCGGGTCCGAGAGCTTCTCGAGCGCCTCGTCCAGGCCGCCGTGGTCGGGCAGGCAGCACACGCATCCGCCGGCGATCGAGGCCGCCTCGTCGACCTGGCCGGTGACCAGGGCCGCGTCGACGTTGATGGCGCCGAAGTCGTTGATCACCACGCCGAACCGGGCGCCCGGGGCGCGCAGCAGCGAGTTGAGGACGGTCGTCTTGCCCGCCCCGAGGAACCCGGTCAGGGCGATCACGGGCACGGTGGGGACGTCGGATGCGGCGGGCATCGGATCCTCTCGGGTCGGGTCGGGTCGGGACGGGATGGGACGGGACGGGACGGGACGGGACCGGACGGGTCGGATCGGGCGGGTCGGTCGGATGGGCCGGCACCCACCTTAACGGGAATGGTTCGCAGTCAGCGGGTGTCGTTCCCCGATCGGCCCCGACGGCCCCGCCCGGCCCGGGAGGATCGCCCCGAGGCGATGTGTCGATCCGCGCCGGCCCGTGCGACAGCATGATGAGGACGGCGAGAGACGCCGTCCCTCAGGAGGAGGAATCCCATGGCCCGCTACACCGTGTTCCTGTACAAGCCGTCCGATGCTCCCGAGGTCGATCCCGAGACCCTCGCGGCGCAGCTCGCCGAGCACGACGCCTACGCCCGCGAGATGCTCGAGGAGGGGGTGATGATCTTCGGAAGCCCGCTCGAGGACCACGACGCCACCACCTCGATCCGCGCCGACAGCCTCGTGGACGGGCCGTTCGTCGAGGTCAACGAGGTGATTGTCGGGTTCTACGTCCTCGAGGTCCCCGACCTCGACGCCGCCGTCGCGATCGCGCGCCGCAACCCCATCCTGCACCAGGGCGGCGGGGTCGAGATCCGGCCGATGCCCGGCGAGGACGGCCCCGGCACCGCCGAGGACGCCCCGGCGTGAGCGGTCCCGGCGCACGCCGACCCGGCACGCCGGGCAGCGGCGGCTCCCCTCGCGGTGCCGCCGCTGCGGCGCGCGACGCGGAGGTCGCCGCCGCGGTCGCCGCCGCGCACCGCGAGCACTGGGGCTCCGTGCTCGCCGCGACCGCGGGCCTGACCCGGGACCTCGACCTGGCCGAGGACTGCGTGCAGGAGGCCTTCGTCCAGGCCCTCAGCGCCTGGCGGGAGGACGGCGTCCCCGGCAGCCCCGGCGGCTGGCTCGCCACGACGGCGCGGCGCCGCGCCCTGGACGCCCTGCGCCGCGGCGAGACCCTGCGCCGGAAGCTGCCCCTGCTGGTCTGGGACGAGACGGCCCCGTCGGCGGAGACGGAGGGGGACGCGGAGACGCAGCGGGACGCGCCGGCGGAGGGGGATGCGGCCCGCCCTGCGCGGATCGCCGACGAGGAGCGCGCGGTGGTGCGCGACGAGCAGCTGCGGCTGATCTTCCTCGCCGCGCACCCGGCGCTCGCGCCCGAGGCCCGGGTCGCGCTCACCCTCCGCCTGGTCGGCGGCCTGACCACCGCGCAGATCGCCGCCGCGTTCCTCGTCGGCGAGACCGCCATGGCCGCCCGCCTGACCCGGGCCAAGAAGCGCATCGTGCTCAGCCGCATCCCCTGCCGGGTGCCGGGCGCGGGGGAGATCGACGCCCGCCTGGTCGACGTCCTGGACGTGGTCTCCGTGCTCCTGGCCACGGGGGAGAGGGCCGGCGGCGAGGACGTGCTCGACGCCGCGATGCGGATCCTGGAGGTCCTCGCCGCGCTGCGGCCCCGGCACCCCGAGGTGCAGGGCCTGCTCGCCCAGGCCCTGCTGCTGAAGGCCCGCGCCGCCACCCGTCATGACGCGCGCGGCCGCCCCGTCGCCCTGGCCCAGCAGGATCGCGGGGCCTGGGACCGCGGCCTCGTCGAGCGGGCCGACGCCCTCGTGATCGAGGCGCTCGCCGGCGGCGGGCGCGGCCCCTACCTGCTGCAGGGCGCGATCGCCGCCGCCGTCGCGGTCCCCGCGCGGCATGAGGACGTCGACTGGGAGGAGGTGGTCGCGCTGTACGACGCGCTGCTGGGGCACTGGCCGACGGCCATCGTGCGGCTGGGGCGGATCGTCGCCCTCGGCGAGGCGCGCGGCGCCGCGGCGGCCCTCGCCCAGCTCGAGACGCTCGGGGCGGAGCTCGACGAGCATCGGCCGTTCCATGTGATCCGGGCGGAGCTGCTGGGGCGCATCGGCGCGCACGAGCAGGCGGCCGAGGCGCTGCGCACCGCCCTGGAGCGGCGGGGCCCCGAGGGCGAGTCCGCCCTGCTGCGGGAGCTGGTGCGCGGGGTCTGAGCGCGGCCTCAGCCTCAGGTCGCGACCAGCACCCATTCCCCGTAGAAGAGCCCCATCCCCGCGCCGACGCAGACGGCCGCGATGATCCAGAACCGGATGGAGACCGTCACCTGGTTCCAGCCGAGCTTCTCGAAGTGGTGATGGATGGGCGTCATGAGGAACAGCCGCCGGCCCACGCCGCCGCCGGCGCGCTTGGTGAGCTTGAAGATGCCCACCTGCAGGATCACGGTGACGACCTCGAAGACGAACAGCCCGCCCAGCAGGATCAGCAGCAGCTCGGTGCGGCTGAGGATCGCCAGCCCCGCGAGCGCCCCGCCCAGGCCCAGCGAGCCGGTGTCGCCCATGAACAGGATCGCCGGCGGCGTGTTCCACCACAGGAAGCCGATGCACGCCCCGGCCATGCACGCCGCCACCAGGGCGAGGTCCAGCGGGTCGCGCACCTCGTAGCAGCCGGGCACCACGGCGGCGCGGCAGCTCTGCAGGGACTGCCATATCCCGATCATCGTGTAGGCGACCAGGGCCATGGCGCAGGCGCCGGCGGCCTGCCCGTCCAGGCCGTCGGCCAGGTTCACGCCGTTGCTGGCCGCGGTGATCATGAGGACCACCCAGGCCACCAGCAGGATCGTGCCCAGGATCGCGCCCGCGAAGGCGAGGTCGATCGCGGTGTCCCGCACCACCGAGATCCGGAAGCTCGCCGGGGTGGTGCCGTCGCGCGCGAAGCGGGTCGCCAGCAGCGCGAAGACGACCGCCACCAGCGCCTGGCCCAGCAGCTTCTGCCCGGAGCGCAGCCCCAGGGACCGCTCCCGGCGGATCTTCGTCCAGTCGTCGAGGAAGCCGATGAACCCGACGCCCACCATGAGGAACAGCACCAGCAGGCCGGAGATCGTCGGCGCGTTCCAGGTCGCCAGATGGGCGATCGCGTAGGCGGCGAGGGTCGCGCCGATGATGGCGATGCCGCCCATCTGCGGGGTGCCGCGCTTGCTCTGGTGGCTCTCCGGCCCGTCGACGCGGATGAACTGCGCCCAGCCGCGGCGCTTGGCCAGCCCGGCGTAGTACCGGGTCCCCACGAGGCCGATGATCACGGCGGCGAGGGCGCCCAGGAGGATCAGGCCCACGGCAGCCCCGTCCCGCGGCGGAGCACGACGGGGCGGACGTCGTGGGGATCGCGTTCGCGACAGGGCACGGGCACCTCCTGGAGACCGGGTCAGGGCGTCAATCTACGCCGAGGGCCTGCGCCGACGGGCATGCGTCCTCCCGGCGCGAGGCCGCGGCAGCGGGCCGGGACCGCCGGCGGCGAGGGCCGCGGATATCGTGGGCCGGGTGATCCGAGCCCTGCGCCTCCTCGCCGCGGGCGCCGTCCTGGTGCTCGCCGCCTGCGGGGCGAACGACGCGCCCGCCCTCGACCCCGAGGGCGCTGGCCTGCGGGCCCTGCCCTCCCACGGGGTCTTCGACTACCAGCTGGGCGGTGCCTACGACCCGGGCCCGGGCGGCGGGCCGGAGCGGATCGACGTGGTGGTGCGCGATGCGGGCGAGCCGCCCCTGCCCGGCGCCTACAGCATCTGCTACGTCAACGGCTTCCAGACCCAGCCCGATCAGGCCGCGCTGTGGCAGGAGCGGCCCGAGACCCTGCTGCACGACGACGCGGGCGCCCCGGTGCACGATCCCGACTGGCCCGACGAGATGATCCTGGATCCCTCGAGCCCCGCGCAGCGGGACCGGATCCTCGAGATCATCGGCCCCGAGATCCGCGGCTGCGCTGACGCCGGCTACGACGCCGTCGAGATCGACAACCTGGACACGGCCGCCCGCTTCCCGCAGATCGACCAGGACGGCGCGCTCGCGCTCGCCGCCTCGTACGTCGGGATCGCGCACGAGGAGGGGCTGGCCATCGGCCAGAAGAACGCGGCGGAGCTCTCCGGCCGCGCCCAGGGGGAGCTCGGCTTCGACCTCGCCGTGGTCGAGGAGTGCGGCGCCTACGACGAATGCGCCGCGTACACCGACGTGTACGGCGACCAGGTGCTCCAGGTGGAGTACCCGGACAGCCTCGCCGAGGCGGGCCTGACCTTCGCGCAGGTGTGCGCCCGGGCCGATCGGGCGCCGATGACGATCCTGCGCGACCGCGAGCTGGTCGCGCCCGCGGAGCCGGGATACCGGTACGAGGCCTGCTGAGCCGGTCTCAGGCCAGCCCGGACTGGTAGGCGAACACCACCAGCTGCGCGCGGTCGCGGGCGCCCAGCTTGATCATGGCCCGGCTGACGTGGGTGCGGGCGGTCGCCGGGCTCAGCACCAGGCGATCGGCGATCTCCTGGTTGGTCAGTCCCTGCGCGACCAGGCCCACCACCTCGGCCTCCCGGGCCGTGAGCTGGTCCAGCTGCGGGTGCGGGGAGACGGGGCGCCGCTGCTCGGCGACGAACTCGGCGATCAGGGTGCGGGTGACGCTGGGGGCCAGCAGCGCCCCGCCGTCGACCACGGTGCGGATCGCCTCGAGCAGCCGCGGCGGCGGGGTGTCCTTGAGCAGGAACCCGGAGGCTCCCGCGCGCAGCGCCTCGAAGACGTACTCGTCCCGCTCGAAGGTGGTCAGCACGATCACCCGCACCGCCGCCAGCTCCGGGCGGGCGACGATGCGGCGCGTCGCCTCGAGCCCGTCGATCCCGGGCATGCGGATGTCCATGAGGACCACATCGGGGCGGGCCCGCGCGGCCTCCTCGACCGCGGCCAGGCCATCGGCCGCCTCCCCGACGACCTCGAAGCCGTCCTCGGTCTCCAGCAGGGTGCGCAGGCCGATCCGCACCAGGTCCTGGTCGTCGACCAGCAGCACGCGGATCATCGCCCGCCCCGCTCCCGGCCGCGGCGCCCCCAGGGCTTGATCACCGAGATCGCCGCCGCGAACAGCAGCGCCGCGGTGGAGACGACCGGCGGGTAGATCAGCTGCCGGTCGAACACGAAGCGCGCCGATCCGGCGCCGCCGGCCTCCTGCGATGCCGCGGCGGCCGCGGCGAGCTCCGCCACCGAGGGCACCAGCACCACGATCACGAGCACCGTGAGGACCACCGTCAGCACCAGCTTCACGCCCACCCACCAGTAGCGCAGCAGCCCGTACTTCGACCCCAGCCCCAGCACGATCCCGCTGACCAGCGTCGCGACCGCCGCCGCGACGAGCGGCAGACCGACGAAGACGCCGATCGCCCGGGCCATCACGGCCGATGTCGGGCCATCGGCACGCAGCGCCGTCGCCACCAGGATCCCCAGGACGACGTCCATGCCCAGCCACGTCCCCATCGCCGCGAGATGCACGCTCAGCACCGCCTTGCGGGTGCGGGCGCCGAGGCGGGGGACGGCGCGGCGCGCGGGGCGCGTCGTCGGCATCGTCGGCGTGGTGGTCGTGGACATGACCGGCTCCTTCCGGGAACGGACCCTCAGTATCCGCGGGGCGGCATCGGCGGCGCATACGCTCGCGGACGTATCCCGACGTACGCTCCGAGGGCGGCGCACCGGCCGCCCCCGGCGAGGAGGATCGTGGTCATGACATCTCGCCCGCCCCTGCCGCGCCTGCGCGACGTGGCGCTGGCCCTGGCCATCGGCGTGCTGGTGATGGGATCGCTGCGCTGGACCGGCCGATGGGGCCCGCCCGGGCAGTGGGAGGGAGGGCCGATGCCGCCCGACGGCCCGGCCGGCGCCACGGTCGGGGCCGAGGCGTTCGTCCTGGCCGGGCTGGCGGTCCTCGCGGTGGCGATCCGCCGCTGGCCGCTGCCCGCCTTCGCGCTCGCCGTCCTCGCGACGTCCTCCTATCTCCTGGCGAGCAACCCGTACGGGCCCATCCTGCTGCCGGTGGTCGTCACCTCGTACGGCCTGGGCCGGCACGTCCGGCTGCCGCAGGCGGCGATCGCCGCCGGGGCCGGGATCCTGCTGCTGCTCGCCCATGTGCTGGTGAGCTCCTCGCCGGTGGACGGGCTGGTCGCGGTGCTGCCCGGCTCGGCCTGGGTGGTGGTGCCCTTCAGCATCGGGCTCGCCCGGCGCCTGGTGCGCGAGGCGTCCCGACGCCAGCAGGCCGAGGCCGAGCGCCGCGCCCTGGACGCCGAGCGGCTGCGTCTGGCCTCCGAGGTCCACGACGTCGTCGGCCACGGGCTGGCGGCGATCCAGATGCATGCCGACATCGCCCTGCACGTGCGCGACCGCCGGCCCGAGCAGGCGCACGTGGCCCTCGAGGCCATCAGCCGGGCCAGCGCCGATGCCCTCGCCGAGCTGCGCGCCACCCTCGCCGCGATCGCGCCCGAGGGCGAGCCGGGCGACGACGCCGCCCACGCGCCCACCCCGGGCCTGGACCGGGTGGCGGACCTCTGCGCCCGCATGCGGGAGGCCGGCATCGCCGTGGACCTCGAGATCGCGGGGACCCGGCGGGCCGTGCCGCCGGCGGTCGACGTCGCCGCCTACCGGATCGTGCAGGAATCCCTGACCAACGTCGTCAAGCACGCCTCCGAGCGCCGCGCCGACGTGCGCGTGGCCTATGCCGACGGCGCCGTCGAGCTCGAGGTGACCAACGCCCTGGACGGCGCGGGCGAGGTCCGAGACGGCTTCGGGATCACCGGCATCCGCCGCCGGGTGCGCGACGTGGGCGGGCAGGTCGACATCGGCCCCGGGGCGGGCACGTTCCGCGTCCGGGCGAGCCTGCCCACCTGACCTGACCTGACCTGACCTGACCTGACCTGGCCTGGCCTGGGCTGCCGGGACTGCGTCCGGGGACGTAGTGCAGGTGCCGCTCCTGGGCCGATGGGCGTTGGCGTTCTCGCGGCGAGAGTGGACGCACCATCGACCGAGAGGACACGTCATGCTCACCGACGCACTGACCCTGATCACCGCCTACGGCCCCCACTGGGGAGACGGATCCGGCCCCGGCCCCGTCTTCTTCCCGCTCATCCCCATCGTGTTCTGGCTGCTCGTGATCGCCGGCGTGATCACGGCGATCGTGCTGCGGGGCCGCCGCGCACGCTCCGCCCCGCGCCGCGAGGCGGAGACCCGGCTCGCCACCCGTTTCGCCGCCGGCGAGATCGACGAGGACGAGTTCCGCACCCGCCGCGCCGTGCTGCGCGAGAAGGGCTGACCCGGGCCGCCCGGCTGCCCGCCCGCCCGTCGGCGCCCTACCGAAAGTCACCCTGGCTTCCCTCTGAGACCCCTGGATGGAAGCCAGGGTGACTTTCTGGCTGCACGCGGCACACCGCAGGCGCCGGCCGGGTCGGCTGATGTCGGTAGCCGGCGGGCGGGTCGGGACGGCTTATCCACAATCCGTTCGAACGTGTGGCGGCGGTGCTCGCGGACGACCACCCTGGAGGTGGCCGAAGGAGAGGAATCGCCATGGGACTGTTCGACCCCACCCCGGAGGACCATCGGGACTACGCCATCCGCGAGGCCCTGCGGGAGCATGCGATCCTCGACCGGCTCGACCCCGACGGCCCCGAGGACCGCCGCCCCTGGTGGATCGACCAGCAGGAATGGGAGGCGTGCGTGCGCCGGTTCCGCGAGGACTACGACCTGGAGGAATGATTCCGATGCGTACGCGGAGCAGTCCCGTACGGGCGGGATGGTCGCCTGCGTGCTGCAGTCCGCCGCCCGGTATGAACTTCGCCGGATCGGCGTCCGCACCAGAGGGTGCCTCGCCTCGTCCAGGGCCCGCGGGGTAAATCCTGGCCCGCATAGCACCTACTCCGACTGGTTGCTCGAACGGATCCACCGGCTGTACACCGGGTGCGCGTCCGTGCAGCCCATCGCCGAGCAGCTGACCACTGAGGGCATCTCCACCTCGAAGGGCGGCGCCTTGCACGCCTCGATCGTCAGGTCGATGCGCCAAGCCGAGCGGATGGGTGAGCGGATCGGCTGGCCCATGAGGCCGGGGACATCGCGAATCGATGAGTGCCGGCGCTCGCCCGTCTGGCCACTGGCCTACTGTCATCGAAGGCTCGAATGTCGGTCTGCCCGTGCATCGTGGTCCACGGTGTGTGCGATCAACTGGATGGAGATGGTGATGCAGGTGTTGGAGTCGGTAGCGGCCGTGGTGACTGCGGGAGCCACGGTGCTTCTGGCCATATACGCGTACTCAACGGCGAAGGCGGCAAAGGACACGTTGATGGAGTCCCGTAAGGCTTCGAAGCTATCAGCGCGCCCCTACGTCTCGGTTGCCGTTCTACCCGGGCTGCAAGGAACCGGGAGGTGGGATCTTGTGCTGGAGAACACGGGGCGATCGTTGGCGCGCGATGTGAGAGTCAAGTTGCTGGACGGGGTGAAGCCACTCGAAGGCGGTGTGATCGGTGATGATCTAACGCGATGGCTTTCTCAGCCGCACACTCTCGCGCCGGGCGCGCGCATTCGAATCATGTGGAGATGGAACGAAGGCCGGGAAGGTTCAAGCGCCCAGGCCGATGGGATGCCCTCGCGATCTCGAGTCGCTCTCTCTTATCGCTCGACCGATGGTACGGAGGTCTACGGTGCGGGAGAAGTTTACGAGATTGAAACTGATCTATTTGGCAAGGCGTCTCCTGCTCCGCAACAGGGGAGCCGAGTGGGTCCGTCTCCTTCCGAGAGTCAGCAGACCAGGGCCTTGAAGAACATTGACCGCGCGATCCGAGCCCTGAACACGCATGTGGGCGAACTGCGGCGGTAGTCTTCGAGGCAGCGTCGGTGAGATCGGCGGCGCCTGCGGCGGCCGGAAGCTTGCTCTCCTACACCGGAATCTCCCGCCCCTCCGATCCGTCGTCGACTGGCGGCACGACGGGTAGGTCCTCGCCGGTTGCCGAGTGCCCTCGTCGCCTCTCGTGCGCATGGTCCTGTTCGCTACGTCGTCTCCGACTCTGGGCGCTTCTCGTGGGTGCCCTGCAGCCGCCGGACGGGCCGTCCAGCACGTACATGCCGGTGCGATTGAGGCTGATGCGCAGCATATTGCCGTCGTCGCGTCGGACCGTCTTGGGTTCGGGTCACCGGGCGCGTTTTCTCGTCGCCCCCGCTTGCGCGTTGGTCGTATGCGATCTGCGGATACCGCTGTGACCTGTGGTGGGGCCACGGTCCTCCCCATCCTGGAGGAGTGATGCCGCCCCTGCGGCGCCAGCTGCGGCGCCATCCCCCGGTCTGACCGGGAGGTCACCGCCCAGGGGGAGGCGACGGCTCGAGCTCGCGACCCGCGCCGGACGCGGGCACGGCGGCTGCGGGAGGAGGCTCGAGGCCATGACGTCCCGTACTCCTGCCAGGCCGTTCCACGCACCGCGCCCCGCCCTCGAGCGGACCGCCGTCCTGCCCCGGCTGCTGCCCGCGACCGCCCGACCTGCGCCCTGGGGCCCGTCCGCGTCGACGGCCGCTCCCCGCCGCCGTGACCTCCCTGCGGGGACCGCGGGCCGCGAGATCGCCGACGGGGGAGCCGGCTCCGGCGGGGTCGCGATCCGCGGGACCGGCGACGTCGCTGCCGGAGCTAAAGCCGCCGCCGAGCAGGGCGGGGCCGACCGGGGGAGCGGCGGCGGCATCGGCCGCCTCGAGTCCCTCGACCTCGTGCGGCTGCTCGCCATCCTCGGGATGATGGCCGCCCACCTCCTCGCGCCGCTGGCGATGGTCGGCGCCGACGGGCTGCAGGGGGCGACGGCGCGGGTCGCGAGCGTGCTGACCGAGGGGCCCGCGTCCGCGACCTTCGCGGTGGTCGGCGGGTTCAGCCTGGTGCTGGCCTCCCGCGGCCGGCTGCTCGCCGGGGACCGTCGCGGCGCCGTCCTCGCCGGAGTGCTGCGCGGGGCGCTCGTGGCCGGCATCGGCCTGGTGCTCGGGTTCGTGCCCACCTCCGTCGTCGTGGTGCTGGTGCCCTTCGGCATCGGCATGATGATCACGGCGCCCCTGCTGCTGGTGCGCAGCCGATGGCTGATCGCGATCGCCGCCGTGCTCACCGCCGGCGGCGGGTACCTCAACGCGCTGGTCCGCTCGAGCCTCGGCCAGGTGCAGGAGGTCGGCGCGATCACCCCGCTGAACCTCGCCGAGCCCGTCGTGCTGCTCCGCGGCCTCGCCCTGACCGGCATGTACCCGCTGGTCACCTGGCTGTCGTACCTGCTGCTCGGCGTCGTCCTGATGCGCTCGCTGCTCACGGCCATCGAGGACGGACGCGCCCGCCGGTGGTCCGCGCGCGCCCTCGGCATCGCAGCCGCGGTCGCGACGGCGACCTACGGGCTCTCCGCCCTCGCCGGTGCCTGGGCCATCGGCCACGGGGTGGACCCGCTGGCCGTGAGCCTGCACGGCTTCGGCGCCCCGGTCCTCCCGGAGGCCTGGGCCCTCGCCGTGGCCGCCCCGCACAGCGGCTCCCCGGCCGACATGATCGCGACCGCCTCGGTCGCCGTCGCCCTCATCGGCGCCATGACGCTGCTCGTGCCGCCGGGCCGTCATCTGCGCGAGGCCATCGGCCGCACGCTGCGCACCGCGGGCGCCGCGCCGCTGACCATCTACACGGTGCACGTGATCCTCACCGGCGTCGCGCTCGTCGTCGCGATGCTGTCCGATCCCGAGGGCGGGTTCCTGACGATGCCCTGGTACGTCGCGGGCCTCGGCGTGTTCGCCGTGCACGTCTCGATCGCCCTCGGGATCGGCGCCGCGCTCGCGCGGAGCGGGAGGCGCGGACCGCTCGAGGCGGCGCTCAGCGGAGCCGTCCGCCGAGGCGTCCCGCAGCGGTGACGTCGGCATGCCGTGATCGCTCGCGGTCCTCGCCCCGCGCTCCTACACTGCAGCCATGAACGCGGATCCGAAGGACTCCTCGCCCCAGGACCCTCCGCTGTCGGAGGCGGACGGCCCCACCGACTACGCGCGCCATGAGACGAGAGCCGCGCAGCTGGACCGCAACTGGAACGAGATCCTCCAGGAGATCCGCGTGCTGCAGACCGGATCGCAGATCGTCGCGGCCTTCCTCATCGTGCTGCCGTTCCAGTCGCGGTTCGAGATCCTCGACGCCTTCCAGGTGGGCTGGTACCTCGGACTGCTGGTGCTCGCCCTGCTGATCGTCGCCCTCCTGCTGGCTCCGGTGAGCATGCATCGCAGCCTGTTCCGCCGGCGGGTCAAGGACGACATCGTCACCGCCTCGAACCGCATCGTGAAGCTCGCCCTGGTCATGCTGGGGCTGCTGCTGGCCGGGGTCGTCCTGCTGATCTTCGACGTGGTGGTGGGGCGCGGCGCAGGCATCGCGGCCGGCGCCGTGCTGCTCACCATCGTGCTGTGCCTGCAGGTCGTGTACCCGCGGGTGATGGTCGCCCGGAGCTGAGAGCGGCGGCCAGGGGCCGGTAACCTCGCGGGCATGGGTACGCCACCGCTCGTGATCGGATCCGCCCAGGGCAGGCCGATGCCGACCCTGCCGACGACGGAGATCGGGCTGCGGCGCCTCGGGTCGGCGGCGCTGGGCGGCGGCGCGGTCGTCCTCGTCCTCGCCGCGACCGGCGTGGCCGTCGTCCTCGAGGGCACGGCGCCGCTCACCGCGCTGATCGCGGTGGCGCTGCTGATCGCGTGCGCGGCGCCGATGATCCTCACCGGCTGGCGCGTCCTGCGTGCCGTGCACGCGGCACAGGGCGGTCCCGTCCACATCGCCCCGCCCTACGCCTTCCGCGTCGAGAAGGACGAGATCATCTTCCCGCCCTGGTACCGCGGCCGCGGCGAGGTCTGGCTGCTCTCGCAGACCACCCTCCGGAGCCTCCGGACCCGCCGCGGCGCCGTCCTCGAGATGCGGGCTCCTCAGCGTCGACCGCGCCGCTTCTCCCAGTCCGCCCTGGCGCTGCCCGTCGAGGACGTGATCGCCCAGGTCGAGGCTCGCCGCTGAGCCATGCCCGGATCACGAGGCATGCCCGGATCATGCGTGCCCGGATCAAGAGGCGTGCCCGGATCGGCACGCCTCAGCCGGCGGACGGGCCCTGCTGCTGCGCCACAGCTCCCGCGACCCGGGCGATCTGCGCCGGCCCCACCCGGCAGCAGCCGCCGATCAGCCGGGCTCCCGCCGCCGCCAGCTGCGGGACCGCCCCCGGAAGATCCGCGCCCGGCTCCCCGGGCAGCCAGCGGCGATGCACCTGGTCCCACACCTCGCCGCTGTTGGGGTACGCCAGCAGCGGCACGTCCAGCTCCTCCGCCAGGATCCGCAGCGCCGCCACCGCATCGGGCACCGGACAGCAGTTCACGCCGACGGCGACCAGAGAGCTACCCCGCAGCACCCGGGCCGCCTCGCGCAGGTCCGTGCCGTCGCCGAGGGCGCCCTCGCGCACCGTCATGCTCAGCATCGCCGGAACGCGAAGGCCCTCGAGCTCGCCGGCCAGCGCCTCCACCTCGCGGATGCTGGGCACCGTCTCGGCCAGCAGCACGTCCGCGGCGGTGTCCGCGAGGATCTCCAGCCGCGGCCGATGCCAGGCCGCGAGCTCCCGCGCGCTGAGCCCGTAGGCGCCGTCGTACTCCGTGCCCGCGCCGGGACCCGCTCCGTAGGGGCCGATGGACGCCGCGACGAGGCGGAGCGCGGACCCGCGGACCGCCGGCGCCGCACCGGGGTCCCCGTCGCCGCGGGAGCCCTCGGCCCGGGCATCGCCGTCGGTCCCGGCAGCGGCCGGGGCGTCGGCGGCCTGCCGGGCGAGGTCCACGCTGGCCCGCAGCAGCTGCTCGAGCTCCGCCGGGGCGGCTCCCGCGCGCGCCAGGCCATCGGCGGTGACCTGGTACGAGCAGCTCGTCGCCACTTGCGCGCCCGCGGCGAAGAAGTCCGCGTGCGCGGCGCGGACCTCCTCCGGGCGCTCCCGGAGGATCTGCGCCGACCACAGCTCTCCGGTGACGTCCAGCCCCCGATCGGCCAGATGGGTGCCCAGCCCGCCGTCCAGCACCCGCGGCGGAGCGCTGCGATCGGCGAGGACATCGGCGAAGGACGGGGCGGAGGGCGCAGCGGGATTCACCGTTCGAGGGTACGGCCGCGCCGCGCCGTCCCGCGGCCGCCGACGCCCGCATGAACGCGGATGACACGGCGCGGCGCACGCCGCCGCGCCCCCGGTACCGTTCCTCCGTTCCCGACCCAGGAGGCGCCATGGCCCGCCCCGATGCACCCCACGGCGCCGCCGGCGCCCCCGCCGCCGCCGACGCCCCCGCCGCCGCTGGCGCCCCTGCCGTCCCCGGCGCCCCTGCCGCGCTCGTCGCCGAGCCCGCCCACGACCCATCGGCCGCAGCGCCGGAGGCGGGGGAGGGCGAGCTGCGCTCCGGCCTGCGCCGCACCATGGCCTCGCGCCACCTGGTGATGATCGCCCTCGGCGGCGTGATCGGCTCGGGGCTGTTCGTCTCCTCCGGGTACACGATCTCGCAGGCCGGCCCGCTGGGCGCCGTGCTCGCGTACGTGATCGGCGCCCTGGTGGCCTACATGGTGATGGCGAGCCTCGGGGAGCTGTCCGCGAAGCACCCGGTGGCCGGCGGCTTCCACGCTCACGCCACGCGGAACCTGGGCCCGGCCTGGGGCTTCGCGACCGCGTGGCTGTATTGGCTGTGCTGGGCGGTGGCGCTGGGCAGCGAGTTCACGGCCGCCGGCATCCTCATGCAGCGCTGGTTCCCCGGCGTCGACGTGTGGGTGTGGTGCCTGGTCTTCGCGTCGCTGCTGTTCGCGATGAACGCGGTCTCCTCCCGGGTGTTCGCCGAGACGGAGTTCTGGTTCTCCCTGGTCAAGGTCGCCGCCGTGGTGGCGATCATCGTCGTCGGCGCTGCGACGATCCTCGGCATCAACCCGGTCGCGGAGGCCGGCACCGGGGGACTGGGCGGCTTCGTCACCGACGAGGGACTGTTCCCCCGCGGGGCAACGGGCGTCCTGGTCACCGTGCTGGCCGTGTTCTACGCCTTCAGCGGCACCGAGCTGATCGGCGTCGCCGCCGGCGAGGCGCGGGACCCCGAGCGCACGATCCCGCGGGCGATCCGCACCGCCGTGATCCGCCTGGCCGTCTTCTTCATCGGCGCGATCGCCGTGATCGCCGCCCTGGTCCCCTTCGAGACCGCCGGCACCGACGAGAGCCCCTTCGTCACCGTGCTGGACCGTGCGGGCCTGCCCGCCGGCGGCGACCTCATGAACTTCGTGATCATCACGGCGCTGCTCTCGGCCGGGAACTCCGGCCTGTACTCCTGCGCGCGGATGCTCCACTCCCTGGGCGCCGAGGGGCAGGCGCCGCGCTGGCTCTCGCGCACCACCGGCCGCGGCATCCCCCTGATCGCCCTGTCGCTGTCGATGCTGGGCGGCCTCGCCTCCCTGCTCACCAGCGTGATCGCCCCGGGCAGCCTCTTCCTGGCGCTCGTGTCCATCGCCGGGTTCGCGGTGGTGGCGGTGTGGATCATCATCTGCGCCTCGCACCTGGGCTTCCGCCGCCGGTACCGGCGCGACGGCGGCGACCTGGCCGACCTCCCGTACCGGGCGCCCCTGTTCCCGGTGCTGCCGATCATCGCGCTGGTCCTGCTGGGCGCCTCGCTCATCGGCGTCGCCCTGGACCCGGCGCAGCGGGCCGCCCTCTGGTGCGGGGTGCCGTTCACCCTCGCCTGCCTGGCCTGGTTCCGCCTGCGCCACGGGCCCGGGGTCTTCTCGCCGCGCTGAGTCCTGCCGATCCCGGGCCGAGGGGGCCGGGCAGAGGGGGCGCCGCGCCGCCGGCGTCTGACCGGCGGGTGACCATCGGATGCCGGGACGGTGACGTGCGATGACGCGGCGGGAGCGCTCTCCTAGAGTGCAGGAGCCCCGTCCTCCCGACCCCAGGAGAACCCCCGTGACCTCCCCTCTCGCCCGTCGCACCCTCATCGCCGGCCTCGGCGGCGCCGCCATCGGCACCGCCGCGCTCGCTGCCGTCGCCGCTCCCGCCGGCGCCGCCCCGGTCCCCGCCCGCGGAGGCGGCGCCGCCCTCATCGGGAAGGCGAAGCGGGACCGCCTGCACATCATGAGCTTCAACATCCGCTACGACCGCTCGCGCACCGGCGACACCCAGCCGGGCGACCCCGATCACTGGCCGGACCGCGAGCCCATCCTCATCGACCTCCTCGAGCGCGAGCAGCCCACCGTGCTGGGCGTGCAGGAGGCGCTGTACCACCAGATGGCCGCCGTCGAGAAGGCCCTGCCCGGCCACCGCATGGTCGGCTTCGGCCGCGAGGGCGGCAGCGCCGGCGAGTACTCCGCGATCTTCTACGACACCGCCCGCCTCGAGGTCCTGGCCTGGGACCAGTTCTGGCTCTCCGACACCCCCGACGTGATCGGCTCCGCCACCTGGGGCAACACCGTCACCCGCATCGTCGTGTGGGCGCGGCTGCGCGACCTGGCCAGCGGCACGGAGTTCGCGGTGATCAACACCCACTTCGACCACCGGTCCGAGCCCGCGCGCATCAAGAGCGCCCAGGCCATGATCGACCTGTTCGAGGGCGGCGAGCTCGACCAGCTGCCCACCATCGTCACCGGCGACTTCAACTCCGTCGCCCACGACTCCGGCGCCTACACCACCCTGGTCGCCGACGGCCCGACCCTCGACACCTGGGACACCGCGGGCGAGCAGCTCACCCCCGCCTGGGGCACCTTCCCCGGGTACGAGGATCCCGTCGAGGGCGGCAGCCGCATCGACTGGGTGCTCGCCACCGGCGACGTCACGGTCCACCAGGCCGCCATCAACGTCCACCGCGACAAGGACGGCTCCTACCCCTCCGACCACGCCCCCGTGCAGGCGCTCGTCCAGCTGCCCTGACCCGTCCCGGCGCGGCGGCCGATAGTCTCCCCCGATGACCGGGAAACCCAGGACCGAGGACGCCGCGCCGGTGCGCCGCATCGACCACGTCGCGATCGCGGCGCATGACGCCGACGCGGCCGCGCAGTACTACGAGGGCACCCTCGGCATGCGGCGGGTGCGGGACGAGGAGGTCGCCGAGACCGGCTCGCGGCTGGTGTGGCTGGAACCGGTGGGCATGCCCGCCGGCGGGGCGCGCTTCCAGATCGTGCAGCCCCTGCGCGACGGCCCCGTGGCCGAGTTCCTCTCCCTCCGCGGCGAGGGGCTGCACCACGTGTGCTTCGCCGTGGACGACGCGGCGGCCTTCCTCGCCGAGCGCGGCGAGGAGGAGTCGGCCCTGTTCGCCGGCGGGTTCGGCCTGCCGTGCGCCTTCCTCGGATCCGCACCGGAGGGCATGGCCGTGGAGATCGTCGAGCCCGCGCCCGGGGCGCAGGCTTCCCCCATCGACCCCGTCGGAGCGGAGCACCCATGGACCTGACCTTCGTCACCGCCCTCGTGTCCTGGCGCGGGCCGGCCCCCTTCGTCTTCGCCCCGGCGCCGGAGGACGCGGCCGATGAGATCGCCGATGTCGCCGCGCGCCTCACCTACGGCTGGGGCGCGATCCCGGCGACCGTGCGGCTCACCGCCCTCGACGGCGGCGAGGGGACGGACTCCGGCGGGGACGCGGCGGACGCCCCGCCCGAGGACGCCGGCATCGCCTACACCACCTCGCTGTTCCCGCGCGAGGGCACCTACTTCGTGCCCGTGAAGGTCGCCGTGCAGCGCGCCGCCGGCGTCGGCGTCGGGGACCGCGTGCGCATCGACCTCCACCTCGAGCTGCGGCGCTGATCCCGTCCGATTCGTCCGTTGTGCCCCGCAGCTCCGATCCGGGCGATACCCTGCGAGCACCGACGACCGAGGAGCCGACCATGTTCGATCTGACGGCGAGCGCCGACCGCGCGGCGGCCCTGGTGGCAGGCGTCTTCGACGCCCAGCTCGAGGACCCCACCCCGTGCCCCGAGATGCGGGTGCGCGAGCTCGTCGCGCACCTGCACGGCCTGGCGATCGCCTTCGGCGACGCCGCCGCCAAGGTCGACGGCCCCACCACCCGCACCCCGCCGGACCCCGCCGCCTCCGTCCTCGCCCCGGACTGGCGCGAGGCCGCCCCGGCGGCCCTCGCCGCGCTGGGCCGCGCCTGGCAGGATCCCGCCGCTTGGGAGGGGATGACGGCCGCCGGCGGCGTGGAGATGCCCGCAGAGGTGACCGCCATGGTCGCCCTCGACGAGCTCGTCCTGCACAGCTGGGACCTCGCCGTCGCCACCGGCCAGAGCTTCGATCCCGACCCCGCCGCCCTCGACATCGCCGAGCAGTTCTGCGCGGACATCGGCGAGGACCCGGCCGAGCGGGCGGGGCTGTTCGGCCCGCGAGTCCCCGTCCCCGAGGGCTCCGGACAGCTGGACCGCGTGCTGGGGCTCTCGGGCCGCGATCCGTTCTGGACCCCGCCGGAGGACTGACGCGCAGCGACCCGGCGCGGCGGGCGCCGTGGATGCCGTCCCTGCCGTGCCACGACATCAGGAGGATGAGGCCATGGACGTCTCGAGGTGCACCGTATCCCCGCTCGACTCCTCGACCTGGCCCGCGTACGAAGCGGCGGTTCGTGAGGCGGGAGGCATGCCTGCGGGGTGCTGGTGCATGGCCTTCCATCCCGAAGGCGCGGCGATGGCCGGGCGCGGCGCGGACGCCGAGCTCAACTGCGCACGCCGCCGGGCGAAGGTCGAGGAGGGGACCACGCGAGCCGCCCTCGTCCTCGACGGCGAGCGATGCGTGGGGTGGTGCCAGTACGGCACGCCGGACGAACTGCCTCGGATCAAGAACCGCGTCGCGTACGAGAAGACCGTCGAGAAACTGCCGGACTGGCGCATCGGGTGCTGCTACGTCACCAAGCCCTCCCGTCGGCACGGCGTCAGCGAGATCGCGCTGCGCGGCGCACTGGACCTGATCGCCCGCGCCGGAGGCGGGGTGGTCGAGGGGTATCCGGAACCGGCGGACCAGGTCCCGGCGGGATTCCTGTTCCACGGCTCCCTCGGCACCTTCGAACGGCTCGGCTTCACGCGCACCCGGCAGATCGGCAAGCATCGATGGGTCGTGACGCGCCAGGTCGACCCCGCCCCGCCGGCTGCCGGCGCGCCCTGACCTCGGGCCCCTGACCTGGTCGTGAGTGCAGCCACCGGCCGCGGGACAGCGGCGACGAGGCGGGCTGCGGCCACCCGTTGACTACGTAGTCAGTCAGTCGTATGCTCGCTCCGTCACGCCGACCCGCAGAGAGGGGGAGTCGCCTTGTCCGAGCCGCACACGCACCACGTGCACGATCCGTCGGATCCGTCCGATGCGCCGCGTCGCCCCGTCTCGATGGTGGACGTCGCCCGGCGGGCCGGGGTCTCCCAGAAGACCGTCTCGCGAGTCGTCAACGGCGAGCCGCATGTGCGCGAGGAGCTGCGCGACCGCATCCACGAGGCGATCCGGGAGCTGGGCTATCGACCCAACGCCGCGGCGCGCTCGCTGGTCACGCGCCGCACCCGGCGCATCGGCGTGGTCGCCTTCGGGGCCGCGCTGTACGGTCCCAGCTCCGTGATCGCCGCGATCGAATCGGTCGCCCGCGCCGACGGCTACGCGCTGAGCATCCTGCGCACCGAGACCCTCGACCGCCATGAGGTCCAGGGCGCGGTGGACGCGCTGCTGGACCAGGGGGTCGAAGGGATCGTGCTGTCCGAGCCGCTGTACCTCGGAGGTGCGGCGCTGCAGGTTCCCGAGGACGTCGCGGTGCTGACCATCGGCTCCCAGGGACTGAGCGACCGCGAGGACGAGCTGGTGGTCGGGGCCGATGAGTTCAGCGCGGCGCTGCTGGCGACGGGGCACCTGCTGGCCCTCGGGCATGCGAGCGTGCACCACATCGCCGGGCCCGACGCCTGGGTCTCGAGCCGCCTGCGGCGCGATGGCTGGAGGTCCGCGCTCGAGGGCGAGGGTCTCGAGGTGCCGGAGGTGGCGCGGGGGGACTGGTCCCCGCGCAGCGGCTTCACGGCGATGCAGACCCTGCTGCGCGAGGCCGCGCCGACGGCGGTCTTCGTCGCCAACGACCAGATGGCCATCGGCGCGATCGCGGCGATCGAGCAGGCCGGGATGCGCGTCCCGCAGGACGTGAGCATCGTCGGCTTCGACGATCTCGACGTGGCCGAGTACCTGTCCACCCCGCTGACCACCATGCGCCAGGAGTTCGGGGTCTTCGCCCGCCTGGGCATGGCCCGGCTGATCCGGACCATCGACGGCACCCCGCCCGCCGAGGTCCGCCAGCTCGTCCCCGCCTCGCTCGTGACCCGGGCGACGACGGGGAGGCCCCCGCACGCCCCGTAGCCCCCGGACGCAGGGCGCCGGCCGTCGTGCCCCTCCGTCCTGCACCCGTCCATGCCCACGATTGACAACGTAGTCAGGAGTGCCTGTCCATGCCCACCATCCCTCCGCGCCCGCCGATCCCGCGGCGAGCACTGCTGCGATCGGCGGCCGCTCTCACCGCCGGCGCCGGTATCGCCGCGGCCCTCGGGTCCTGCGGCTCCGCCGCACCGCCGCCGCTCGAGAGCGGCGAGGTGCCCCTGTCGCTGTGGACCCACGACGACGGGTACATCGCCTTCTTCACCGAGGCTGTCGCCGTCGCCGAGGCCGCCTCCGACTTCACCTACGACCTCGCCATCACCAAGACCGCCGCCGCCGACCTCGTCACCAAGCTGATCGCCCAGGCCGTGGCCGGCACCGGCACGCCCGATGTCGCGGGCCTGGAGATCGGGGCCTTCT
The DNA here is from genome assembly GCF_039530785.1 of Brachybacterium phenoliresistens. Classification (NCBI taxonomy): domain Bacteria; kingdom Bacillati; phylum Actinomycetota; class Actinomycetes; order Micrococcales; family Dermabacteraceae; genus Brachybacterium; species Brachybacterium phenoliresistens. The sequence goes on along the minus strand of NZ_BAAAOW010000005.1, from coordinate 149,287 downwards.
CCCGCATGCTGCGCGGGGAGATCGCCCCTGAGCTCCTGGTGGACCTCACCCCCGACATCGAGCCCTACCGCGAGGACCTCATCACCGCGCGGCTGGCCCCGTTCAGCAAGGACGGCGCCCTCTACGCCCTGGACTCCGACACCCCGGTCACCGTGCTCTACCATCGGGCCGACGAGTTCGAGCGGCTGGGCATCGACCCGGAGTTCGGCACCTGGGAGGAGCTCGCCCGCATCGGGACCGATCTCGCCGCACGCGAGGAGAAGTCCCTCGGCGCCGTCGCCGTCAACGACCCCGGCGGCACCGTGCAGAGCTTCCACATCCACCTCCTCCAGCGCGGCGGCGACCTCTTCGACGCCGACGGCGCGCCCACCCTGCGCACCCCCGAGGCGGAGGAGACCCTCGACTTCCTCGTCCAGGGCGTGCAGACCGGCTTCCTCGCGACCGTGGCCGACATGTACGGGCCCAGCGTCCAGTCGGGCCTGAAGAGCGGGAAGATCCTCGCGGTCAACATGCCTTCCTGGTACTCGAGCTACGGCATCCAGCCGAACGTCCCCGAGCAGGCGGGGCAGTGGCGCGTGGCGCCCGTCCCGCGCTTCGCCGGCGGCGGGCACGCGGCCGGCGTCGGCGGCGGCACGGGCTTCGCGGCGCTGCGCGACAAGGCCGCGACCGATGCCGCCCGCACCCTGGTCGTCTCCGGCTATCTGGACCCGGCGCAGCAGGTCAAGCGCTACCAGGACATGGGCTACCTGCCCACCCTGCGCTCCGTCTACGACGACCCGCAGCTGCTGGGCCTGGAGAGCGAGTACTTCGGCGGACAGAGGCTCTTCGAGGTGTTCCGCCAGGTCATCGACGACGTCCCCGAGTACCACCAGAGCCCGGACAGCTCGATCATGACCACGGTGCTGTCCGGCCACATCCTGCGGGCCTTCCGCGGCGACGTCTCCGCCGCGCAGGCGCTCGCCGATGCCGACCACGATTTCCGCGGACAGGCGAAGGGCTGAACCCATGACCACCATCGACACCCGCCCCCGACCGGCGCAGGCCCCGCAGGACCGCGCACGTCGCGCCCGCAGCCTGAACGGGGGAGCGGCGCCCTACGCCTTCATCGCCCCGTTCTACGTCCTGTACGTGCTGTTCATGATCGTGCCCATCGGCGCGGCCGTGTATCTCAGCCTCACGCAGTGGGTGGGTCTGGGCACGCCCGAGCTCATCGGCCTGCGCAACTACGCGAACCTCCTGACCGACACCAGCTTCCACACGGCGCTGGCGAACTCGCTGGTCTACACGCTCATCGCGGTCCTCGTGGTGGTGCCCTGCGCCCTGCTGGTCGCCCAGGCGCTGAACAGCCGCGGCCTGCGCTTCCGCGACCTGTTCCGGGTGGCGTACTTCGTGCCGATGGTGCTCTCGCCCATCGTCATCGCCCTCATCTACTCGCTCATGTTCGACCGCGACTACGGGCTCATCAACGCGAGCCTCCATGCGCTGTTCGGGCTGCCGGCCGTGGACTGGCTGGGCGACCCGACCATCGCCAAGGGCGCCATCGGCTTCGTGCTGCTGTGGAGGACCGTCGGCTACCTGACGATCTTCTTCCTGGCCGCGCTGCAGAACGTGCCGCGCGAGCAGTACGAGGCGGCGGCCCTGGACGGGGCTGGGCGGTGGAGGACCTTCCTCGCCGTGACCGTCCCCGGGATCCAGCCCATCTCCGCCTTCGTCATCGTCACCTCGTTCATCGGCGCGGCGCAGCTGTTCGACGAGCCCTACCTGCTGACCAAGGGCGGACCGGGCGAGGCGACGATCTCGGTGGCCATGTTCATCTACCGCGCCGCCTTCGAGCGCCAGCAGTTCGGCTACGCGGCCGCCGCCGGCGTCGTCCTGTTCGCCATCGTCTTCGCCGTCAGCCAGGGGCTGAACCGCATCCTCGGGATCGGGAGGGACTCATGAGCACCACCGCCACCACCCCCGCACGCACCACCGTCCCCGACGGGCCCGCCCGCCGCCGGTCCGAGCGGACCGGGGCCGCGCCATCGGCCCTGGCCCGGCGCGGGCTGCTGTACGCCACGCTGATCGCCCTGCTGGTCGTCTTCATCGCCCCGCTGCTGTGGGCGCTCAGCGGCTCGTTCAAGCAGCGCGGCGACATCTTCGCCACCCCGCCCAGCCTGATCCCGAACCCGGCGACCCTCGAGAACTACCGGAACCTGCTGACCACGCAGCCGTTCTGGAACTGGTTCGCGATCAGCATCGGCACTGCGGCCATCGCGACGGTCGTCTCCGTGTTCGTGTGCGCCATGGCCGGCTACGGCTTCGCGAAGTTCCGGTTCCGCGGGAAGCGGATCCTCTTCGCGGTGATGTTCTCGAGCCTCTCGGTGCCCTTCGCGGTGATCCTCATCCCGCTGTTCATCCTCGTCGTCAAGAGCGGGCTGGCGAACCCGTGGTTCGCGCTGATCGTCCCCTGGGTGGCGCCCGCGTTCGGGATCTTCATGATGCAGCAGTTCATCGTCCAGGCCATCCCGGACGAGCTCATCGAATCCGCCCGCATCGACGGCAGCAGCGAGTTCGGCACCTTCCGCCGGGTGGTCCTGCCCCTGCTGCGGCCCTCCCTCGGGGCGCTCGCCGTGTGGAGCTTCCTGCAGAGCTACAACAGCTTCCTGTGGCCGCTGGTGATCATCTCCGATTCCACGCAGTACACCCTGCCGCTGGGCCTGAACGTCCTGTACGCCTCCGAGAACCGCAGCTACGACCTGGTGCTCGCCGGCGCCGTGCTCGCCTCGATCCCGACCATCCTCGTCTTCGTCCTCCTGCGCAAGCAGCTGCTCGAGGGCCTCGTCGCCGGGGCGGTGAAGGGATGAGTCCCGCTCCTGCGCTCGGCGTCCCCCAACGGGATTCGAACCCGTGTCGCCCCGATCCCGGCCGCCCCGCCGCGGCAACCTCCGCCACCTCCGGAAAGGCTCCCATGTCCTCCGCTCCGCACGACTCCGCCCTCCGCGACCGCGTCCTCTTCGGCGCCGCGTACTACCACGAGTACCAGCCCAGCCCCCGCCTCGAGGAGGACATGCGCCTCATGCAGGAGGCCGGCTTCTCGGTGATCCGCGTGGGGGAGTCCGTCTGGTCCACGTGGGAGCCGCGCGACGGGGTCTTCGACCTCGAATGGCTCGCCCCCGTCCTGGACGCCGCGCACGAGCACGGGATCCAGGTCATCCTCGGCACCCCCACCTATGCGGCGCCGATGTGGCTGGTGCGCCAGGTGCCCGAGATCAACGTCGAGCGCAGCACCGGGCAGCGCATCGGCTGGGGAGCACGGCAGGAGATCAACTACGCCCACCCCGCCTTCCTCTTCCACGCCGAACGGGTGATCCGGAAGATCGTCGGCCGCTACGCCCAGCACCCCGCCGTCATCGGCTACCAGGTCGACAACGAGCCCGGGAACGAGGTCTTCGCCAACGACCAGGTGTTCCAGAGGTTCGTCGACCATCTGCGCGAGCGCTACGGCAGCGTCGAGGATCTCAACCGCGAATGGGGCCTGACGTACTGGTCCCACCGGCTGTCGGACTGGGCGGACCTGTGGCGGCCCGACCTCAACGTCCAGCCGCAGTACACGCTGGCCTGGCGCCGCTTCCAGGCCGACCTCACCACCGCCTTCATCGGCTGGCAGGCCGATGTGGTCCGGGAGTACGCCCGCGAGGACCAGTTCGTCACCACCTGCATCTCCTACGACCGGCCGACGCTGGACGAGCAGGCGGTGGGCCGTTCCCTCGACATCACCTCCGGGAACCCCTACTACCGCATGCAGGACGCCCTCGCGCTGCCCAGCACCGCGGAGCAGGGCCAGTCCTGGACCACCTCCGGGGTGTGGTCCCTGATCACCCACGCCGACCGCATGTACGGGACCAAGCAGGCGCCGTTCCTGGTCACCGAGACGAACGCCCAGGCCATCGGCATGACCTGGACCAACGAGCCGGCTTTCGACGGGCAGTGGCGCCAGGCCGCCTGGGCGCTCATCTCGCGCGGCGCCGCGATGATCGAGTACTGGCACTGGCACACCCTGCATGCCGGGGCGGAGACCTACTGGGGCGGCATCCTCCCGCACAGCCAGGAGCCCGGGCGGGTGTACCGCGAGCTCGCCGCCCTCGGCGCGGAGCTGCGGACGGCAGGACCGGCGGTCACCGGGCTGACCCCGCACGCCGACGTCGCTCTGCTCTTCGACAACGCCAGCAAGTGGTCGCTGCACCCACTACCCGGCGCTGTCCTCGGCCGAGGGCGAGCCGGACCATCGCAGCTTCCAGACCGTGTACGAGGCCTACTCCCGCGGCGCCTTCGAGGCGGGCCTGCAGTCGAACGCCGTGCACATCGCCCAGCTGCGCGAGCAGGCACCGGCAGAGTTCGCCCGGCGCCGCCCCGTGCTGGTGGCGGCCGCCTTCACGATCGCCTCCGACGAGGACCTCATCTGGTTGCGCGAGTACGCCGAGGCCGGCGGGCACCTCGTGCTCGGCATCCGCACCGGGTACGAGGACGAGGAGGCCCGGGCCCGGCTCGAGCGCAAGCCCGCCCACCTCGGCGAGGCGGCCGGCATCTGGTACGACGAGTTCAGCAACCTGCGCGCACCCCTGCCGCTGCTCCCCGGGGCCGATGCCGCGGCCGAGGGCCTCGACCTCCCGGACGGCGCGACCGCACGCCTCTGGGCCGATGGCCTCCAGCTCGCGGACGGCGACGGCGCGGCGCGCGTCCTGATCGGCTACGACCACCCTCACTTCGGCCGCTGGCCTGCGGTGACGACCCGCCTCGTCGGAGAGGGGCGCATCACCCATGTCGGCACGGTGCCCGATGCGCCGCTGGCGTCGGCCCTGCTGGACTGGGCCGTCGAGGTCGGCTCGGGAGTCCGCTCGTGGGCGCCGACCACCGCCTCGCAGACGATCTCGAGCTCCACCAACCGCGCCGGTGAACGGATCCACGTGATCCACAACTGGTCCTGGGACCCGAGCTCCCTCGCCCTGCCCGGCGCGGCGCGGGATGTGGTCTCCGGCGACCGCCTCGACGAGGGAGCCTCCCTCGAGCTCGGCTCCTGGGACGTGAGGATCCTCGTCGAGGAGGGCTGATCGCTCCCGGCCCGGCTCGCAGGTCCGGAGGATGCGCGCTTCCCGGGGGAGGAAGCGCGCAGGAGCCCGTTCTCAGGTGCTGAGCGCGCCGCCGTCAGCGGCGCGGTCAGTACAGGGTGCTGCTGCCCGCGTCGACGCGGGCGCGGTAGTCCTCCAGCACGGCGAGGGCCTCGGTCTCGCAGCGGCCCGTGGTCACGGCGATGCCGCGGCCCTCGAGCTGCTCGCGCCAGTCGGCCGGGACGGGGCCCTCGTCGAAGCCGGTGATCCGCTCGACATCGGCCCCGAGGGCGGCGATGTCCACGGCGCGCACGCCGGACCAGATCACCGCGCCCAGGCACATGGCGCACGGCTGGGCGCTGATGACCAGGACGAGCCCCTCCGTGCCGTGCGCGCCCAGGTCATGGGTGCCCAGCCGGGCCTGGGCGAGGCTCAGGGTGACGACCTCCGCGTGCGCGGCCGAGAGCCCGGAACCGGTCACGAGGTTCGTGCCCACGGAGACGACCCGCCCGGTCGCGCGGTCCAGGACCATCGCGGCGAACGGGCCGCCGGTGCCCTCCTCGACGCTGCGGGCCGCCAGATGCAGCACGAAGCGCATCCGCTCCTGCGCATCGGGGACGCGCGGCGGCATCGCGGCGATCTCCTCGCGCAGCCAGACGGGCAGCTCGACGCCGAAGGCGTCGGGATGGGGCGGGAGGGCATCGGTGGTCATGGCAACCCCTGGGACGTCGGTCGGCTCGGGCCCGCATCCGGCGGCGGCCCGGCTCCGAACGTAGCACCGCGTGCAAGGATGTCGGCACCCTCGCCCCGCCGCGCGTCGCGGCCCGACCTCCCCGAGGTGAACGATGTCCTCCTCCGCCGACCTCCTCTCCCTGCTCGCCGTCGTCGTCATCGGCGCCGTCGGAGGCGTGCCCATGGGGGTGCTGCTCGCCGCCGGGATCCTCGCCGCCGCCCCGGGCAGGGGCCGGTTCGTGCTGGCGGCGGCCGCGGCCGTGATGCTGCCGACCGTGCTGCTCGTGATCGCCCTCGCCCTCGGGGCCGCGCGGCCGATGCCCGCCGTGCAGGATGCCGTGATGGCGCTCGCCCTGCTCGGCCTGGTGCTGTGCACCCTGTGCTCCCTGGTCGCGGCGGTGCTCCTGCTGGCCCGGCGCGCCGGGACGACGGCGGCGACGGTCGCCGGGGCCGCCGCGGCGGTGCTCAGCGGGGCCCACGTCCTCGAGCAGGGCCCCGCCTTCGCGGGCCTCGCACCGCTGGGCGCAGGGGGCGTCGGCGCGACGCTCGGCGTGCTGCTGGGCACGGGCGCGACGGTCGTCGTCCTGCTCGCGGTGGCGGCAGGGCTGGCGTCCCTCGGCCGGGCGCGTCCCCGGGCGGCCGGGGCGGTCGCCGTCGCGGCGATCCTCACCGGCGCCGCCGTGCTCCTCCAGGTGCTGGTGTACGCCCTGCACCGGCTCGTGCATCTGCCGCTGATCCCGATGGCGGCGATCCTCGCCGTCGCGGTCCTGGGGCTGGGCCTCGGGGCGATCCTGGCCGCGGCCGGCGCCCTCCCGGCGACGCCGCACCGCGAGCAGGTCAGCCCGAGACGCTGAGGCCGAACTGCGCCAGCAGCGCGGAGCCGACGTAGGTGCCGATGAACACGAACACGGCGGTGATCGCGACCTTCCATGACGTCCGCGAGAGGTCCACCAGGCGGTCGGCGACGCTGACGCCGGCGAAGGCGAGGATCGGCGTGGTCAGCGACAGGAAGTCGACCGCGCCGATGGCGTCGACGAAGCCGCCCCAGGCCAGGCAGCCGGCCAGCGAGGTCAGCGACACCCAGCCCAGCACGGGGAAGTCCCGCAGGACCGGCACCCGGGACAGGGTCATCAGGTCCCCGATGACGATGCCGATCATCGCGAACAGCCACAGCGTCGCGAGGCCCCCGAGGGTCAGGGCGGTCAGCGGCGTGGACTCGGGGTTCACCCACAGCTTCATCTGCTGGGTGAACAGCACCAGCGCCACCGACAGCAGCAGCACGGCGGCGAAGGTCGCGTAGCGCCGCGCGGCGAACAGGGTGGCCGCGCTCGCCGGCGCCGCCTCGGCCGCAGGGGAGGCCGATGCGGTCGAGGGCGCGGCGGGGATCGCGCCGCCGGCGGGCAGGCGGTCCTTCCCGCGCATGAGCAGGTTGTACAGGAAGCGCTGCAGCGGCACGGCGAGGAAGACCATCGTGTAGGTGCCGATGAAGCTGGTCAGCAGCTGGCTCGCCGCGGCGTAGGAGACGATCGTGTCCTGCAGGTCCGGCGTCTGCGCGGCGAGGGTCGAGGAGGCCGCCGTCATCATCGAGGCCGAGCCCATGCCGGAGGCGATCGCGAGCGCCCGCACGTCCAGCCCGAACCCGAGCAGCACCGGCGCGAAGAAGGAGAAGAACAGCGCGCCGAACAGGGTGCCCATGAGGTACATCGACAGCACGCCGCGCCCCGGATCGGAGTTCAGCGAGTACTTCTCGGAGATGTAGGCGAGCTCGCCCTCGCGGCCCAGGCCCAGCGTGGAGCCGATGGCGTGACGGCGCAGCCCCAGCAGCAGGGCGATCGGCAGGCCCAGCAGGACGGTGCCCAGGTTGCCGAGCTCCTGCAGCAGGAACACCCAGCCGATGGAGACGATCTCGCCGAGCCGCGGGGCGACGTCGGCGCCGTAGCGGGCCATCAGCGGCAGCATGATGATGATCAGGAACGCGCCGGAGAAGCCGACGTTGCGCCGCGAGTAGATGCGTCGCAGGATGCCCTTCCGCCACACCGGGATGCCCAGGATCATCGTGATCAGCACGGCGAACACGAGCGGCAGGATCGTGATGGTGATCGAGTCCGTGATCGGCACCGGGCGGATGCCGATGGCCTCGGCGATCACGATGGTGACCAGCACCAGGCCGATCAGCAGGCCCATGTCGAGCAGGGCGCCGCCGCGCGAGGGCGCGACGGCCGCCGGGGCGGGGGATGCGGGGTGCGAGGTCATCGGCCCTCCGAGGGCGAGGTGGGGACAGGGGCGCCGGGCGCGGCGGGGGAGGGGGCGTCGCCGGCCGCGGCGGCCGGGGCGGCTCCCTCGGGCACGGGGGCGATCGCGGCGATCGTCTCGACGTACTCGGCGTAGGTGCGGCGCGGCAGCGGCTCGGGCAGGTGGGAGCCGAGGCGCAGCAGGGCGGCGACCAGCAGCCGCGGCACGGCGATGAGCACGTGCTCGGGATCGACCATCCGGAAGTCGCGGCCGTGGATGGTGCCGTCGAAGCCGCCGTAGGACAGCTGCACCGTCGGCATCATGAAGGACAGGTCGCCGGCGTCGCCCGCGGCGGCGATCGCCCCGCGGTCCTCGATCAGCCGGGTGATCGTCGGATCCTCCGCGAAGGCCTCGCGGAACGCGCCCGACATGGTGCGGTCCTGGACGAAGGGCAGGTACCCCATCTCCGTGCGCACGTGCGCGGTGCCGCCGAGCGCGGCGGCGCAGCCGTGCGCGGCGCGGTCCACGCGGGAGGCGACCTCGCCCAGGTAGTCGAGGTCGATGGAGCGCACGTCGGTGCCCACCACCGCCCGGTGGGGGACGACGTTCGTGGTCATCTCCGTGGAGGGGATCACCGGGTTCATGCGCACCAGCACGTCCTCGCGCAGCTGCTGGCGGCCCAGCCCCAGCGCGGTCGTGAACAGGGTGGCCATGGCGTAGGCGTTGGTGCCGCTGAACGGGTCCAAGCCGGCGTGGGAGGCGACGCCCTCGAACTCGACGGTCTTGTACAGGAAGCCGGCGAGGTCGCAGTCGATCTCGATCGTCGGCTCCTCCTGCAGGCCGCCGATGGCGTGCAGGCACACCGCGGCGTCCACGTCGTCGAAGACGCCCAGCATCATCGCCTCCGGCTTGCCGCCGAACCAGGTGATGGTGCCGTCCTCGCGCAGTTCCGCGCGGCGGGCGAGGTCGACGAACTCCTCGGCGGGCACGAAGACGAAGGTCAGGTCGACATCGGCCTGCTTCCAGGCCCCCGTGGCGACCAGGTGCGCGAAGGCCGCCAGGGCGATCCCGACCTGGGTGTGGTGGCCGCAGGCGTGCACGGCGCCGGTCGTCGGGTCCGCGTCGGGGTGGGCGGGGGAGATGACCGCGTCGAGCTCGGCGACCACCGCGATGCGGCGGCGCGGCGCGGCCGCGGGATCGCCGCCGGGCACGGCCGGGCTCGCGCCGGCGGCCGAAGGCAGGGCGACCTTCAGGCCGGTGGTGGAGAAGCGCTCGACGCGCAGGCCGTCGCCGTGGCGGTGCAGGAACTCCTCGACCGCGCGGGAGGTGCGCTCCTCGCGGTAGCCGAGCTCGGGATGGTCCCACAGGCCGTCGACCAGGGCGCGGACCTCGGGGTAGATGCTCTCGAAGGACATGGTGGGGCGGAGTCTCCAGGGTGGCGGGGGAGGCCGGGGTGCGGCCGGGAGCCACTGTAAATCGGTCAACCGGTCTCGGGCACGGGCGTCCCGCTCCGTGGCGGCCCCCGCCCGGGGTGCGGGGCAGGGCCGGCGCCCCCGGGCCGCCGCGTCCCGGCCCCGGCGCGGCCCGGTCACTACTGTGGGGCCATGGTGGTCGAGCGCGGCGAACGGTACAGGCAGATCGCCGAGGTCCTGGTGGGCTTCGGCTGGAGCGCGGTGGCCGACGCCCTCGGCATCGGCCGGCAGGTCCCCTCCTTCGCCGCGATCGTGCGCCGGCATCGGCACGAGCACGGGCGCGGCGCATCGGCCCCGCAGCCCGGGGGCGAGGCGCCCTCGGCCCCGGTGCGGCTGCGGCTGGCCCTCGAGGCGCTGGGCCCCACCTTCATCAAGCTCGGGCAGATGCTCGCCACCCGCGAGGACATCCTGCCGCCCGCCTACGCGCGCGAGCTCGGGGCGCTGCAGGACGGCGCCGCGGCGGTCCCCTTCTCCGACATCCGCGCGGTGCTGCGGGCCGAGCTCGGCGCCGATGCCGAGCACCTGTTCGCCCATCTCGAGCAGACGCCGCTCGCCTCGGCGTCCATCGGCCAGGCGCATGCGGCGCGGCTGGCCGACGGCCGGGAGGTCGTGGTCAAGGTCCGCAAGCCGGGCGTCTCCTCGCAGGTCGAGGCCGATCTCGCGATCCTGCGGGACCTCACCGAGATCGCCGCGCGGGAATGGGACCTGGCCGAGCGCTACGGGCTGCCGGCCCTGGTCGCCTCCTTCGACCGGGCCATGCGCCGCGAGCTGGACTATCGCATCGAGGCCGAGAGCGCCCGCGCCTTCGCCCGCAACCTCGCCGACGACCCCCTGGTGCGGATCCCCGCCGTGATCGACGAGCTGTCCACCGCGCGCGTGCTCACCGAGGAGCGGGCCACGGGGATGCGCATCGACGACACGGCCGCCCTGGACGCGGCGGGCCTGGACCGGCGCGCCCTCGCGCAGGGGGCCACGCGCACGGTGATCCGCATGGTGCTGGCCGACGGCCTCTTCCACGCGGACCCGCACCCCGGCAACATGTTCGTGCAGCCGGACGGCAGGCTGTGGCTGATCGACTTCGGCATGGTCGGCGAGCTGGACGAGGACACCCGCGGCGAGCTGCTGTGGCTGCTGCTGGCGCTGGGCCGCCACGACGCCGACGCGGTCATGAGCCGCCTGCTGCACCTGGCCCCGCCGCGCGGCACGGTGGACCGGCGGCGGCTGCGCGCCGACGTCCGGTCGCTGATGGAGACCGTCAGCGGGAACCTCGCCGAGATGTCGATGGTCGACTTCTTCGCGCAGCTCACCGGCATGCTGCGCCGCCACGCCCTGCAGCTGCCCGGCGAGGTCGCGACCCTGCTGCGGATGCTGGTGCTCACCGAGTCCACCGCCACGGTGCTGGATCCCCGGTTCCGCCTGGGCGCGGTGCTCGAGGAGGTCGGCTACGGGGCGCTGTTCGAGCAGTGGGGCGTGCACGCGCTGTCCCGGCGGCTGACGGGCGCCGGGCTGCGGGCGGCGCACCTCGCGGCGGACCTCCCCGAGCGGGGCGAGCTGCTGCTGGAGGACTTCGAGGCCCACGGCCTGCGGGTGCGGCTGGACGCGCAGGATCTCGAGCCGCTGGTCGAGCGGGTCGAGGTGGTCAGCGACCGGGTGATCGCCGGGATCACCATGAGCGGTCTGCTGGTGGCCCTCGGCAGCGTCGTCGCCACCGGCGCCGGCCCCGCGGGCCGATGGCGCGACCCGATCATGCTCGCCGCCGGAGGGGCGACCAGCCTGCTGGGGGCGTACCTGATGGCCGGGGCGGGGCCGGCCCGCGGGGCGCGGCGGGCGGTGCGGCGCGCGGTGCGACGCCCCTGAGCCCGGGGACGCTGGCCCCTGGGGGCGGTGACCCCGGCGGACGCGGGCCCCGGGGACGGGAGCCGGGGCCGGGATCAGCAGGCCGCCGCGACCTCCCCGTCCCGCAGCCGCAGCGCCCGCCCCGCGAGCGCCCCGGTCGGCTCGCCCTCGGCCAGGGCGGCACGACCGTTCACGAGCACCCAGGAGATCCCGATCGCCGGCTCGCGCGGGTGCTCGTAGGTGGCGCCGGGGGCGATGGTCTCCGGGTCGAACAGGACCAGGTCCGCCGCCCATCCCTCGCGCACCAGGCCGCGGTCCCGCAGTCGCAGCCGCCGCGCGGCCCGTCCGGTGAGGTGCGCGATCGCCTCTTCGAGCGTCAGGTCGCCCAGCTCGCGGACGTATCGGCCCAGCAGCTGCGGCGCGGTGCCCCAGGCCCGCGGGTGCGGCTTGGCGCCCACCAGCAGGCCGTCGCTGCCCACCAGGTGGGCGGGGTGCCGCTGGATCGCGCGGACGTTCTCCTCGTGGCCGACGTGCTGGAGGATCCCGGTGGCCAGGCGGTCGCGCCGCAGCTGGTCGACGAGGACGGCGAAGGGCTCGATCCCCTCCGCCCGGGCGATCTGCGCGATCGTGCGGCCCACCCGGCCGGTGAGCTCCGGGCGGGAGACCCCGCTGATCTCGATCGTCTCCCAGTCGGCGGTGACGCCGTGGCAGCCGTCGGAGCCGGTGACCTCGAGCGCCTCCCGGATCCGGGCGAGGGCCGCGGGATCGGCCAGGCGCTCCAGCGTCGCCTCGAGACCGCCGGCCGATGCCCAGCTGGGCAGGACCGCCGCGAGGGTGGTGGCCCCGGCGAGGTAGGGGTAGGAGTCCACGGTGACGTCCCCGCCCTCGGCGATCGCCGCGTCCACCAGCGCCAGCAGCTCCGCGGCGCGCCCGGCGTTGGGCGGGAAGTTCATGGTGGCGTGGGTGAGGTGCAGGGCGCAGCCGCTGTCCTGGGCGATCTCGAGCACCTCCCGGTACGCCTCCAGGGCGCCGGCCCCGTAGGAGCGGGTGTGCGGGGCGAAGACGCCGCCCGCGGCCGCGACCACCCGGCACAGCCGCACCAGCTCCTCGCGCCCCGCGTACATCGCCGGGGTGTAGGTCAGCCCGGTGGACAGGCCCACGGCTCCCTCGGCGAGGCCCTGGGAGACGAGCTCCTCCATGCGCGCCAGCTGCGCCGCGGTCAGCGGCGCGTCCTCCCAGCCGGCGGCGACCGCTCGCACCGTCCCGTGCGGGACCAGGTAGGCGGCGTTGGTGGCGATCCCCTGGTCCAGCCGGTCCAGGTACTGCCCGACGCCGCGCCAGGACCAGTCGAAGCCCTCCGGGTCGCCGTTCCAGCCGGCGATCTTCGCCCGCAGCTCCGGCAGCACGGCGTCGGTGACGGGCGCATAGGACAGACCGTCCTGGCCCAGCACCTCGGTGGTGAAGCCCTGGGTGATCCGCGAGGGGTGCGCGGGCTCGAGGAGGATCCGCAGGTCGGCGTGGGAATGCAGGTCGATGAAGCCGGGGGCGAGCACCTGGCCGTCGGCGTCGATGCGGTGGGTCCCGGGCGGGACGGCCACCTCCCCGCGGGAGCGGCCGACGGTCGCGATGCGCCCCTCGCGCACGAGCACGTCGGCCCGGAAGCCGGCAGCACCCGTGCCGTCGAGCACCTGCGCGCCGCGCAGCAGGATCGGCGCGGCGGGGGAGGCCGGGACGGTCATCGGGCGCGGACCCCGGGCGCCGGGTCGGCGCGCATCAGAAGTAGGTCCGCAGGAGCGCGGTCACGGCCGGGTCGGCGGCCTCGGCGTCGTCGATCACCGGGATCAGCCGCCACTTGTCCAGCGCCGTGCACGGGTGGGAGAGGCCCAGGCGCACCACGTCCCCGACGGCCAGCGGGTCATCGGCCGGGATCTCGAGGAAGGTGTGCTGGTCGTTCATCGCCGTGGCCCGGGCCCCTTCGAGGCGGCGGGAGGCGGCGCCGAAGCCGGGCATCGCGCGCTGCGGCTCGGGCAGCCCCTCGTCGAAGGACAGGTCCCGCTTGCCGCCGTCGAGCAGGGCCAGCGTCGGCTCCGGGCGGGAGAGCACCCGCACCCAGGCGTGCATCGCCGGGACCAGTCCGCCGCCCTCGGTGCCGGCGCCCAGCGGGGTGATCCCCCGGTAGAAGCCGTCGTCGTGGACGATGTACGCGCCGGAGCGCAGCATCACCGTGGTGCGCAGCTCCCCGGCGCTCGCGGCGACCTCCTCGCCGACCCCGGCGAAGCGATCCACCACCAGGTCGAAGTAGGCGCTGCCGCCGGCGGTGAGGACGATCTCCTCCGCATCGAGCAGCCCCTCGGCCGCCAGGCGCACCAGCAGCGCCCGCATGTCCTCGAGGTAGGCGGTGACGGCGGCGAGGCCCTCGGCGGAGCGGTCGTGCGCGAGGGCGCCCTCGTAGCCGGCGACGCCGCGCAGCCGCAGCCGGGGCGAGGCGTGCACGGCGGCGGCGACCTCCCGGGCCGCGTCGATCCCGCGGGCCCCGGTGCGACCCCCGGGAGCGCCGAGCTCGACGAGCACGTCCAGGGCCGGACCGTCGGCCGCGAGATGCCGGGCGAGGCGGGCCACCGCGGCGAGGTCGTCCACCCAGGACAGGACCTCGACGCCCTCGGCGGCCATGGCCTGCGCCAGCGCGATCCCGTGCGGGTCCACCAGGCAGTTCGCCAGCTGCACCCGGGCGATGCCGGCGGCCCGGGCCACGGCGAGCTGGGCGGGGTTCGCGACGGTCACGCCCCAGGCCCCGGCCTCGATCTGCCGGCGCCACAGGTCCGGGGCCATCGTCGTCTTGCCGTGCGGGGCGAGCGCGACGCCGTGCCGCGCGCAGTACTGCGCGAGCAGCGCGATGTTCGCCTCCATCGCCGACCCGGTCAGGGCGAGGACCGGGGTGGTCAGGTCGCTCAGGTGCAGGCCGCGGTCCAGCAGCTCCCGCACCGTCAGCTCGGCGGATCCCTCCGGGAGGGACTTCTGGGCCGGGCCGACGCGCAGCGCGTCGAGGTTCTCGAGGGTCATGGCGTCCTCCCGGGCGATCGGGCGTGGGATGGAGAGGGGTGGGGAGCGGTGGGGCCGGGGAGCGGTGGGGCCGGGTGCGTGCACGGACGGCGGTCTCAGGTCCTCGAGCCAGGCAATCGCCTGGCTCGCGGCCCTCAGAGCGCCGATCGTGCACACCGCCGACGCCCCCCCTGCCCCGCCCCGTCGTGCACCGGCAGCGCCGCGCACCTGCACTACCCTGCCGGGGTGACCCGCATCGGCATCATCGTGACCCACCCCGGCTTCTACTCCCGCGAGGACCCCGACCACGACACCGCGGCGCTGCTGCCGGCGTTGCGCGAGCGCGGCGCCGAGGCGGAGGCCCTCGTCTGGCACGACCCGGCGGTGGCGTGGGAGAGCTACGACCTGCTCGTCCTGCGCAGCCCCTGGGACTACGTGCTGCGCCCGGCGGACTTCCGCGCCTGGCTGGACCGCATCGAGGCGGCGGGCGTGCCGCTGCTCAACGAGCCCGCCCTGATCCGGTGGAACATGGACAAGATCTACCTCGAGCAGCTCGCCGAGGCCGGCGTCGCCGTCGTGCCCACCACCTACCTGCGGGAGGCGTCCGGGATCGCGGCAGCCCTGTCCTCGGCGGACGCCGAGCACGTCGTCGTGAAGCCGTCGGTGAGCGCCGGCTCCCAGCGCACCGGCCTGTTCGCGGCCGATGATCCCGCGGCGGCGCAGCTCGCGCGCGCCATCGTCGAGGCCGGCGACACGGCGATGATCCAGCCGGAGGTGCCGGAGCTCTCCGCCGGGGCGGAGAAGGCGCTGTACCTGGTCGACGGCCGCTTCACCCACGCGATCGCCAAGGGGGCGCTGCTCGCGCGCGGCGGCGGGATGATCGGCGGCGTCTACCAGGAGCGGCCGGAGCCGGTGGAGGCATCGGCCGAGGAGATCGCCGTCGCCGAGCAGGTGCTCGCGGCCGTGGTCGCTGTGACCGGCGCGGCGATGCCGCTGTACGCCCGGATCGACACCGTGCGCTCCGCCCGCTATGGGCTGGTGCTGCTGGAGGCGGAGCTGTTCGAGCCCGCGCTGAACCTGCACGTGGCCCCGCAGGTCACGGCGACCGTCGCCGAGGCGATCCTCGGCCGCGCCGAGGACCCGGCCCGGCCCTGAGACCGGAGCGCACGACGCCGCCGTCCCCGGGGGACGGCGGCGTCGCGACGGACCGGGACGCGCCGGATCAGCCGCCGGCGGCGGAGCGCTTCTTGCTGACCAGGTCGAAGGCGACGGCGGCCAGGAGCACGAGGCCCTTGATCGCCATCTGCCAGGACGGGTCGACCGAGAGGATCGACAGGCCGATGTTCAGCACGCCCATGATGAGCGCGCCGATCATCGCCCCGGAGATCCGGCCGACGCCGCCGGAGACCGCCGCGCCGCCGATGAAGCAGGCGGCGATGGCGTCCAGCTCGTAGCTCTGGCCGGCGCTCGCGACGGAGGACCCGGCCCGGGCGGTGACGACGATGCCGGCGACCGCCGCCAGCAGCCCGGCGAGCAGGAAGATCCCGAAGGTGACCTGCTTGGCGTTCACGCCCGAGAGCTCGGCGGCGCGGTAGTTGCCGCCGATCGCGTAGATGTTGCGGCCGAAGCGGGTGCTGCGCAGGATCACGGTGAAGATCATGACGAGCACGCCGACGATCACCAGGACGATGGGCAGCCCGCCGGTGGACTTGGCCAGCAGGTAGGTGAACACGCCGATCGCGAGGATCATCGCTCCGGTCTTGACCCAGAAGGCGCCGATCGGCTCGACCGCGAGGTCGTGGCCGCGCATGACGGCCCGGCGGCGCAGGCCCGACCACACCAGGCCGGCCGCCCCGAGGGCGCCCACCAGCAGGGTCACGCCGTCGAGGTAGCCGATCGGCGGGGTGTTCGTGAAGCCCAGGACGTTGGGCACGGAGCCGTTGGAGATCGCGTTGAACGCCTGGTCGTAGCCGGAGATCGTCTCGCCGACGAGGATCTGCGCGATGCCGCGGAAGATGAGCATCCCGGCCAGGGTGACGATGAAGGCGGGGATCCCGACGTAGGCGACCCAGAATCCCTGCCAGGCGCCGACGACCAGCCCCACGATGAGGGCCAGGAGGATCGCGACCGGCCAGGGCAGGCCCCAGCCGACCATGGCGATGCCGACGACGCCGCCGATCATCGCCACCGTCGAGCCGACGGACAGGTCGATGTGCCCGGCGATGATCACCAGCATCATGCCGATCGCGAGGATCATGACGTACGCGTTCTGCTGGATCAGCGAGGCCACGTTGTCGGGGGCGAGCAGCCGCCCGCCGGTGAGGATCTGGAACAGGATGATGATGCCCACCAGGGCCAGCATCAGCCCGGACTGGCGCAGGTCGATGTGCCGGGTCCGCCTCGTCCCGGCGGCGCCCTTCGGCCCGGCGGGGGCGCCGGTGCCCGGCGTCCGGTCTGCGGACGCGGTGGTCGTCTCGGTGCTCATGCGCGCACCCCTTCCTCCTGGGTCATGAGGCGCATGAGCGCCTCCTGGGTGACGTCCTCGCGGTCGATCTCGCCGGTGACGCGTCCCTGGTTGATGGCGTAGATCCGGTCGCACAGGCCGATCAGCTCCGGCATCTCCGAGGAGATGACGATGACGCCGCGGCCGGTCGCGGCCAGCTCGTGGATCAGCTGGTAGATCTCGAACTTGGCCCCGACGTCGATGCCGCGGGTGGGCTCGTCGAGGATCAGCACGTCGGGGTCGGTGTACATCCACTTCGCCAGCGCGACCTTCTGCTGGTTGCCGCCGGAGAGGTTGCCGACGACGGTCTCGACGCCGGCGGTCTTGATGCGGATGTCCCTCTGGTACTTCTGGGCGACCAGGACCTCGCGGTGCTCGTCGATCATGCCGCGGCGGGTGAGCTTGCCCAGCGCCGCCGCGGAGATGTTCTCGCGGATGGACTGGATGAGGTTCAGCCCGGCCTCCTTGCGGTCCTCGCTGACGTACGCGAGCCCGGCGGCGATGGCCCTGCGGACGGTGGAGACGTCGATCTCCCGGCCGTTCTTGAAGACCTTCCCGCCGCGGTAGGTGCCGTACTGTCGGCCGAACACGCTCATGACGAACTCGGTGCGCCCGGCTCCCATCAGCCCGGCGATGCCCACGATCTCCCCGGCGCGCACGCTGAGGTGCGCGTGGTCGACGGCGAGGCGGTCCGGGATGGTGGCGTGCTCGGTGGTCCAGTCCTCGATCCGCAGCAGCTCCTCGCCGATCTGCGGCGTCCGGTCGGGAAAGCGGGAGTCGAGGCTGCGCCCGACCATGCCGCGGATGATCCGGTCCTCGCCCGCATCGGGGTCGCGCATCGAGAAGCTCTCGACGGTCTCCCCGTCGCGGATGATCGTCGTCGTATCGGCGATCTCCTCGATCTCCCCGAGCTTGTGGGAGATGATCACGCAGGTCACGCCTTCGGCGCGGAGCTGGCGGATGAGCTCGAGGAGCTGCTCGGAGTCGTCGTCGTTCAGGGCGGCCGTCGGCTCGTCCAGGATCAGCAGGCGCACCCGCTTGGAGAGGGCCTTGGCGATCTCCACGAGCTGCTGCTTGCCCACGCCGAGCTGCCCGACGAGGGTGTCGGGGTTCTCGTCCAGGCCCACCTTCGCCAGCAGGCGGCGGGCCTCGCCGCGCATGCTCTCCCAGCGGATCATGCCCTTGTCGGTGTGCTGCCGGCCCAGGTAGATGTTCTCCAGGATCGACAGGTTCGCGCAGAGCGCCAGCTCCTGGTGGATGATCACGATGCCGGCGGCCTCGGAGTCCCGGATGGAGCGGAACTCGCAGATCTGCCCGTCGAAGACGATGTCCCCGGTGTACGAGCCGTGGGGGTACACGCCGGAGAGCACCTTCATGAGGGTCGACTTGCCGGCCCCGTTCTCGCCGCAGATCGCGTGGACCTCGCCGCGCCGGGCCTCGAGGTCCACGCGCTTGAGGGCGACGACGGGGCCGAAGGTCTTGCCGATCCCGCGCATCTCGAGGACGACGGGGGCGGCGGAGGCGTCGGCCGGGGCCGAGCCGACGGATCCATCGGCCGCAGGATCACCGGCGGAACCGGCGGGCTCAGGGGTGCGGGCGTCCATCACAGCCCCAGCTCATCGGCCGTGTAGAAGCCGGAGTCCACGAGCACGGAGGGGATGTCCTCCTTGGTGATGGACTGCGGCTCCAGAAGGAAGGTGGGCACGTCCTTGACGCCGTTGTTGTACCCGGCATCGGGCGTGATCTCCGGCTCCTCGCCGGCGATGATCGACTGGCACATGATCGCGGCGCGCTTGCCCTGCTCGCGCATGTCCTTGAAGACGGTCATGCCCTGCTTGTCGGCCAGCATGTTCAGCACGTTGGCCTTGTCGGCGTCCTGGCCCGTGACGAAGGGCCAGTTCTGGCCGGGCACGTAGCCGCGCGCCGCGATGGCCTGCTCGATGCCCAGCGCCAGGGAGTCGGCCGGGGCGAGCACCGCGTGCAGCGGCGTGCCGTCGGCGTAGAAGGAGTTCAGGCGTGTCTGCATCTCCGACTGGGCCTTGGCGCTGTCCCAGCCGAGGATGCCGATGCTGGTCCACTCCTCCGCGCTCGCGGGCACCTTCCCCGAGGGGGAGATCGCCCGGCCGTCGGCGAAGTAGGGCTCCAGCACGTCCCAGGTGCCGCCGAAGAACTGGGCGGCGTTGGGGTCGTCCGGCGAGCCGGCGAACAGCTCGAGGTGGAAGGGCCCGGGCTCGGACTCCATGCCGAGCGCCTCGACGATCGCCTCGCCCTGCATCTGGCCGACGCGGAAGTTGTCGAAGGTGACGTAGTAGTCCACCGCCTCCGAGCCCTCGATGAGGCGGTCGTAGGCGATGACGGTGATGCCCTTGGCGGCGGCCTGCTCGATGACCGGGCCCAGCACCGTGCCGTCGATCGAGGCGATGACGACGATGTCGACGTCGCCGGTGACCATGTTCTGGATCTGGCTGATCTGCTGGTCCGTGCGGTTGTCGGCGTACTGGAGCGTGGTGCGGTACCCGAGGGCCTGCAGCTCCTTCTCGAGGTTGGCGCCGTCGCGGTTCCAGCGCTCGAGGGACTTGGTGGGCATGGAGATGCCGACGTAGGCGTTCTCGGGGTCGATCTGCCGCTCGGTGGTGGGTCGCTCGGCGACGCAGCCGGCCAGGGCGAGGGCCGCGAGACCACCCGCCCCTCCGAGCAGTCGGCGCCGTGTGGGGCGTGGGACGGACATGTGTTCTCCTCGTCGTCGAAGGGGATCCGTGGAGAGGGACGGGCGGCCGGAGCACGGTCCGGCGGTCGAGGACGGGCCGAGATGGCGGGTCCGGGAGGGAGGATCGGGTCGGGGGGGGATCGAGCAGAGGCGGGATGGAGCGGAGGCGGGGATGGGTGGGGGCGGGGATGGGTAGGGGGCGGGGATGGGTGGGGGCGGCCGATGGGCGCGGCCGGCGAGCGCCGACCACGGGAACCGCTCTCCGCACCCTACTCCTCGGTAGCACCGGGGCGGAGCAGGGTGCGGAGCGACGCGTGGAGCAGGGCGCGCAGCAGGGCGCGGGGCGCGGTCAGCTCCAGCTCTCGGTGCGGTCCTTGAGCTCGCGGTAGGCCTCCAGCACCTGCGGGGTGGCCTCCGCGGAGACGACCTCGGACCCGGTGATCTCCCAGCTCGGAGGCTGCTCGGTGCCCGCGAGCGCCCAGGCGGCCTGGCGCGCCGCGCCGAGGGCGACGTACTCGCCCTCGGGCGCGATGGTGACCTCACGGCCGAAGATCGCCGGGGCCAGGGCCCGCACCGCGGGGTTCCGGGCCGCGCCGCCGATGAGCGTGATGCGCCGTGCGGCGGTGCCGGTGCGCTCCTCGAGGGCGCCGATGCCGTCGGCCAGCGAGCACAGCAGCCCCTCGACGCAGGCGCGGGCGACATCGGCCCGGCTCGTCGCGGTCGACAGTCCCGTGAACGTGGCGCGGGCGGCGGGACGGTTCGGGGTGCGCTCCCCGTCGAAGTACGGCAGCAGCGTCGCGCCGCCGGCGCCGGGGGTGCTCGACAGGGCCAGGCGCGAGAACTCGTCCCAGTCCACGTCCAGCAGGGAGCGGCCGAACTCGAGGATCCGGGCGGCGTTGATCGTCGTGGTCATCGGCAGGAAGCGGCCGGTCGCATCGGCGAAGCCGGTGACCGTCCCGGTCTCGTCGCCGGGCTTGGCCTCGGAGACCATCGCGCACACGCCCGAGGTGCCGATGGAGACGGACACGTCCCCGGGGCCCAGGCTGAGGCCCAGGGCCGCGCCGGCGTTGTCCCCGGTGCCGGCGGCGAGGGCCGCCCCGCCCGCCGTGCGGGCCATGACCTCCTGCGGCGTCCGCGGCAGGCGCGGCAGCACGATGCCGTGGCCCAGGGCGCGCTCGGCGAGCTCGGGCGCCCACGCCTCGGTGCGCACCGAGTAGTAGCCGGTGCCGGTCGCGTCGCCGCGGTCGGTGAAGGGCTCCTCGCTGCTCGCCGAGAGGTCCAGCCCCGCCAGGTGCGCGGAGACGTAGTCGTGGGGCAGCAGGACCCGGGCCGCGCGCGCCGCGTTCTCCGGCTCGTGGTCGCGCACCCAGCGCAGCTTCGAGGCGGTGAACGAGGCGACCATCAGCGAGCCGATCTCCTCGACGCACGCCGCCGGGCCGCCCATCTCCTCGATCAGCGTCTGCGCCTGCGGCGCGGAGCGGGTGTCGTTCCACAGCAGGGCAGGGCGCACCACCTCCCCCGACTCGTCCAGCAGCACCATGCCGTGCTGCTGCCCGCCCACGGCCAGGGCATCGGCCTTCTCGAGCAGGGGGCCGGCGGCCTCGTCGACCGCGGAGAGCCAGGACCGGGGATCGACCTCGGTGCCGTCGGGGTGGGAGGCGCGGCGCTCCTCGAGCACCTGGCCGGATTCGGCGTCGACCAGGATGGCCTTGGTCGACTGGGTCGAGGAGTCGATGCCGAGCACGAGCGTCATGGACGGAACCTTTCAGAGGATGCGCCGGACGAGCGCGGGGACGTGATGGGTCGGCACGGGCGGGATGCCCGGAGCGGGGCCACGAGGGGATGCGGGCAGGAAGGGTGAACGGCGGGAGCGATGGGGCCGACCCCGGCGAGGGGGCCGACCCCGGCGCCAGAACCGATCCACGGGACCAATACGGGGACATGGGCCCATATACGGCCTGTATCCCCGTATTGGTCCCGTGGTCCTGCGCCGCGGGGGGATCAGGCGCGGAAGCCCAGGAGGTGCTGCATGGCCAGCTGCTGCAGGCGCACGAAGCCGTAGTTGCGCTCGCCGGCCTTGTCCGCGTCGAACTCCTCGAAGGAGGAGCGGTCCGCGAGCAGGTCCGCGAGGGTCTCGCCCTCGGCGAGCGTCGGCTGCGCGAGCTCCTCGATGCCGGAGTAGGCCAGCGCCTCCTGCACCTCGGAGTCGGCGCGGAAGGCCAGGGCGCGCTCCTTGAGCATCAGGTACATCTCCATGTTCGCGGCGGCGGAGTCGTACTGGCCGGTCTCGTGCTCGGTGCGTGAGGGCTTGTAGTCGAAGTGGCGGGCGCCCTCGTAGGCGCCGGGCTTGGACGGGAAGCCGTTCTCGAGCAGGTCCACGGTGAAGAAGGCGCTGATCAGGTCGCCGTGGCCGAAGACGAGGTCCTGGTCGTACATCGGGCCGTGCTGGCCGTTGAGGTC
This sequence comes from Brachybacterium phenoliresistens, assembly GCF_039530785.1. Classification (NCBI taxonomy): domain Bacteria; kingdom Bacillati; phylum Actinomycetota; class Actinomycetes; order Micrococcales; family Dermabacteraceae; genus Brachybacterium; species Brachybacterium phenoliresistens. The sequence continues at coordinate 127,219 of NZ_BAAAOW010000005.1, read as the reverse complement.
GATGTGGAAGAGCTTCTCGCTCCAGAGCGCCTGGGCGAGGCCGTGGGTGTAGTTCAGGGTGGCCATCTGCTCGTGGCCGGTCTCGGGGTTGATGCCCACGATGTCGCCGTGCTCGAGCTGCTCGATGAAGGCCAGGGCGTGGCCGACGGTGGGCAGGAAGATGTTGCCGCGGGGCTCGTTCGGCTTGGGCTCGAGGCCGATGCGCAGGTCGTAGCCCTTGTCCTTGATGTACCCGGCGACGGAGTCGATGCCCTCGCGGTAGCGCTCGAGGGCGGCGAAGTGGTCCTTGGAGCCGTCGTACTCGGTGCCCTCGCGGCCGCCCCACATGACGAAGGTCTTCGCGCCGAGCTCGGCGGCGAGGTCGACGTTGGCGAGCACCTTGCGCAGGCCGAAGCGGCGCACGGAGCGGTCGTTCGAGGTGAACGCGCCGTCCTTGAAGACGGGGTGGGCGAAGGTATCGGTGGTGACCATCTCGATGACCAGGCCGGTCTCCTCGGTGACGGCCTTGAGCTGGTCGATGATCCGCTGGCGCTCCTCGGGGGTGGCGTCGAAGGGGACCACGTCGTTGTCGTGGAAGGTGAAGCCCCAGGCGCCCAGCTCGGCGAGCTTGCGGATGTGGGCGGCCAGCTCGAGCGCGGGGCGGGTGGCCAGGCCGAACTGGTCGCGGGCCTCCCAGCCGGTGGTCCACAGCCCGAAGGAGAACTGGTCATCGCGGGTGGGGGTGGGTGCGGTCATGGTGCTCCTCCATCGGAACGGTCGCCTTAGTAAGTTACCGTTACTAATGTAGACGTGGGACCCTGGTCCGCACAACCCGAGCGCGCACATCCGATCCGGCAGAAGGAGCGCATCCATGCAATCGACCGATCTGAGAGAGCACAACCTCTCCGTCGTGCTGCGCTCCCTGGTCGCCTCCTCCGAGCCGGCTTCCCGGGCCGCGATCGCGAAGGCCACCCGCCTGACCAAGCCCACCGTGTCCAAGCTCGTCGAGGAGCTGGTCGGGGCGGGCCTCGTGCAGGAGGGCTCCCCGCAGGTGCGCGGGACGGGCCGGCCCATCGTCCCCCTCTCCCCCGCCCAGGGGACGCTGGTGGCCCTGGGCCTGGAGGTCGCAGCCGATCACATCTCCTGCCTCGCCGTGGACCTGGCCGGCCGCGAGGTCTCCCAGCACACCGAGTACCTGCACGTCACCGCCCGCTCCGTGGATGCGGCCGTGGACCGCTCCGCCCGGCTCATCGCCGCCGCACGGACCGCGGCGGGCGCCGTGCCCACCGTGGGGATCTGCGTGGCGCTGCCCGGCCGCATCTCCCCCGACGGCTCGCGGGTGCTCTCGGCGCCCAACCTCGGCTGGACCGATGTCCCCTTCGTCGAGCGCCTGGCCGCGCACCCGCTGCTGGACGGGCTCCCCGTGCGCGCCCAGAACGACAACCGCCTGGCGGTGAACACGGAGCTGGACCGGCGCCCCGGCGCGTCCTTCCTCTACGTGCGCGGGAGCACGGGCGTGGGCGGCGCGATCGTGCTCGAGGGCTCGGTCCTGGACGGGCAGCACGGCTGGGCCGGCGAGATCGGGCACACCGTCATCGAGCAGGGCGGGGCGCGCTGCCGCTGCGGCCGCCGCGGATGCCTGGAGGCGTACGTGTCCTACCACGCGCTGCGCGAGCGCGCGGGCCTGAGCGAGGACGTCCTCATCGAGGACCTCGTGGACGCCCTGGCCCTGAGCACCGACCGGGCCGAGGTCATCGGCACCATCGGCCGCTCCCTGGGGCTCGCGATCGCGAACGCCCTGAACGTGCTCGACCTGTCGACCGTGGTCCTCTCGGGCTACCTCGCCCCGATCGCGGAGGAGATCTCGCCCGTCGTGCGAGCCACGGTGGAGGCCCATGCGCTGGCCGTGGAGGCCGGGCCGGTGACCATCGAGCGCTCGGACGGCCTCGCCGACCCCTCCCTGCGCGGCGCCGCCCGCGCGGCCCTGGACCCGGTGCTCACCTCCCCCGGCACCTGGATCCGCCAGCACGTCTGACCGGCCCCGCCACGCGACCCCGAACACCCGGCCCCGCCGCGGGATCCCCGGCCCTCGTCCTGCGCGCGTCGATCAGCGCGGGGCGGCGGTGGACTCGCGCTCGACGAGGTGGGTCTCGAGCTTGAAGGGGTGGGCGAACAGGCCCGGATCCGCGGAGAGGGCGAGCAGGCGCTCGACGGCCACCTGCCCCATAGAGAACAGCGGCTGATGCACCGCGGTGAGCTGGGGAAACGTCCAGCGCGCGATCATCGAGTCGTCGAAGCTGATCACGCTGAGGTCCCGCGGCACCTCGAGGCCGCGCTCGCGGGCCGCCCGCAGCACGCCCACCCCGAGGGTGTCGGAGACCGCGAAGATCGCGGTGGGCGGATCGGGCAGCGCCAGCAGCCGCTGGGCGCCGCGATGCCCCTCGGCGTAGTCGAAGTTCGCGCCGACCACGAGCTCCTCGTCGAAGGGCAGGCCGGCCTGCTCGAGGACGGTCCGATAGCCGAGCACGCGCTGGCGGGCCGGGATCGAATCGGCCGGCCCGGACAGCACCCCGATGCGGCGGTGCCCCAGCTCCACCAGACGCTGGACGGCGGCCATGCCGCCCTCCCAGTTCGTGGCGGAGATCGTCACCAGGCCGCGCACCTCCTCGTGATGGACCACCGGGTCCACCACGATCAGCGGCAGGTCCAGGTCGCGGCTCCAGCGCACGTGCTCGGGCCCCACGGGCGTGGTCACCGCGACCACGCCGTCGATGCCGCGGGCGGCCAGATCCGCCATCCAGCCCCGGGACAGCGGGGCCAGGCGCTCCTCGCGCTGCGCCTTCATGACCAGCAGCTCGATGTCGGCACGGTGGGCCGCCTCCTCCGCCCCCTCGAGCACCTGCAGCTCGTAGGGGCTGGTCAGCGTGTTGAAGACGATGCAGACCCGCCGCCGGGGCGCCGGGGCGCGACGGCGGGGCTCGTAGCCCATCTCCTGGGCGACGGCGGTGACCTCGAGGCGGGTCTGCTCGCGCACGTCGTCGCGGCCGTTCATCACCTTCGAGGCGGTGGCCAGCGAGACCCCGGCCGCGCGCGCCACCTCCGTGAGGGTCACCCGGGACTCCTTGGGCACCATCGGTCCACCTCCTGCACCCCGCGCGATCGGACGTCTGTGCGGGAACGTTCCGAGCATCGTACCTCAGATTTCGAAAACTCCGGCTTCTTTCGAGGCGGCGAGGACACCTCGGGGGCCTCGCGCCGGCGCCCCGGTCCGCCCGCGGCGGCAGCGGCTCCCCCGGCCCGCCGGCCGACGCTCCGCGCCGCCGCCCGCCCGCCGGCGGCGCCCGCTCGTCGCGCCGCTCCGGCGCCCTGCGGGGCCGCGAGAGCAGTGCCGGACGGACCCGATGACGACGCCTCGACGGGCGAGCGCTTTCCATCTCGTTTCCATCGATGCAAGCCTCTGACCAGCCCATCCGCACTTCCTGGACGCCCGTGCATCACGATCGGGCATCGGCCTTGACCCGGCGCTCGTTGCTTTGTAAATTAGCCACACTTATTCCGGTGCGGACCGCGCACCGCCCAGCTCGGCACTGTCGACGGCGACCCCAGGAGCACACCATGCACACCCCGAACCTCTCGCGACGTTCCCTGCTCGGCCTCTCGGCCGGCGCCTCCGCGATCGCCCTGGCCGGCTGCGGCACCGCCGGACCGGGCGCCGGAGGCGGCGGCGGGGACACCGCAACTTTCTGGGCCCTTTCCGGCCAGCCCAACGAAGGCATCTACGGCGACGCGGTCGAGGCCTTCAACGCCGAGGGCGAGGGCACGGTCGAGATCACGTTCTTCCAGAACGACGCGTACAAGCAGAAGATCCGCACGGCCATCGGCGCGGGCGAGGCCCCGACGATCATCTACGGCTGGGGCGGCGGCGGTCTGCGCACCTACGCCGAGGAGTCCCAGGTCGACGACCTCACCGGGTGGCTCGGGGAGAACGCCGCCTTCCGCGACCGCTTCGTGGAGTCGGTGTGGGGCGCGGCGACGGTGGACGAGAAGGTCTACGCCGTCCCGCTCGGCTCCACGCAGCCGATCATCCTGTTCCACAACACGAAGGTCCTCGAGGACATCGGCGGCGCGGCCCCCGCGACCTGGGACGAGCTGCTGGACGTGGTGGAGAAGGCGAAGTCCGCGGGCGTGGCCCCGATCTCCCTGGCCGGCCAGTCCCGCTGGACCTCGATGATGTGGCTGGAGTACCTGCTGGACCGCGTCGGCGGTCCGGAGGTCTTCGCCCGCATCGCGGCCGGCGAGCCCGACGCCTGGCTGGACCCCGCGGTCATCACGATGGGCGAGCGGGTCCAGGAGCTGCTCGAGGCCAAGGCCTTCGCCGACGGCTTCGAGTCGATGGCCGCGGACTCCAACACCGACCAGGCCCTGCTGTGGTCGGACAAGGCCGCACTCATGCTCCACGGCGGCTGGACGTTCGGCTCCATGAAGGCCAGCGGCGGCGACTTCGTCCAGAGCGGCCGTCTGGGCTTCTCCGCCTTCCCCACCATCGAGGGCGGCAAGGGCGAGCTGAGCAACCTCGTCGGCAACCCCTGCAACTACCTCTCGATCTCCTCCTCCGCCACGGACGAGGCGAAGGAGGTCGCGAAGACCTACTTCCTGGACGGCTACATGACCGAGGACGTCACCAAGGCCATCGTCGAGTCCGGGGCCGTCCCGGTCGTGACCGGCCAGGACGACGCCCTCGCCGCGAGCGAGGACGCCGAGTACCTGCAGTGGGTCTACACCTCCCTGCAGGATGCGCCCGCCTTCACGCAGTCCTGGGACCAGGCCCTGCAGCCCACCGTGGCCGAGACGCTCCTGGTCACCATCGAGCAGCTGTTCCTGGGCCAGGTCACCCCCGAGCAATTCGCGGAGACGATGAACGGGACGGCGGCCTGAGCATGACGACCGCCTCCCCCGCATCGGCCCCGGCCCGGGCACAGCGCCCGGGCCGGCGGCCTGCCGGCGCGCCCGAGCCCGTCCAGCTGTCCCACCTGCTGTTCGCGGCGCCCGCGCTGCTGTTCTTCACCGTCTTCGCGCTGCTGCCGCTGATCGGCGTGGTGGTGCTGTCCTTCACCACCTGGAACGGGATCGGGACGATCGAGTTCACCGGGCTGACCAGCTGGAAGGAGGCGCTGACCCGCTCCTCGACGTGGCACGGCCTGTGGCTGGTGATGCTCATGATCGCCGCGACGTGGCTGCTGCAGACCCCGCTGAGCATCCTGCTGGGGACCTTCCTCGCCGGGGCGCAGCGCTACCGCAACGTCCTCGCGATCCTGTACTTCCTGCCGCTGCTGCTGAGCTCCGCCGCGATCGCGATCACCTTCAAGTCCCTGCTGGACCCGAACTTCGGCCTGGCCAGCGGGCTGAACATCGCCTGGCTCGCGCAGAACTGGCTGGGCGACGCCCGCCTGGTGTGGGTGGTGCTGCTGTTCATCATCGCCTGGCAGTTCATCCCCTTCCACACCCTCATCTACCAGGGCGCGGTGCGGCAGATCCCGGCGAGCATGTACGAGGCGGCGCAGATCGACGGCGCCTCCCGCGCGCGGCGCTTCCTCTCGATCACCCTGCCGCAGCTGAAGTTCACGATGATCACCAGCTCGACGCTGATGGTGGTCGGTGCGCTGACGTACTTCGACATCATCTTCGTCCTCACCCAGGGCGGGCCGGGCGTGGCCACCCGCATCCTCCCCCTGGACATGTACCTCACCGGCTTCCGCGGCAACGAGATGGGCGTGGCCAGCTGCCTCGCCGTCATGCTCGTGGTGATCGGCCTGGGCCTCGCGCTCGGCGTGCAGAGCCTGGGCGGCAAGGACGCCTCCGCGAGCCAGATGGAAGGAGCCTGAGCATGAAGCGCAACTGGATCGGAGGCACCTTCGGCTGGCTGTGGCTGCTGGTCGTGCTCCTGCCCATCTACTTCGTGGGGATCACCGCCTTCAAGTCGATCTCCACCTACTTCGGCTCCAACCCGGTGCTGCCCTCGCTGCCGGTGGCCGTCGAGAACTTCACCGCGGTGCTCGAGGCCGACTTCGGCATGTACCTCCTCAACAGCGTCCTGGTGGCGCTGGGGACCGTGGTGCCGCTGGTGCTCATGGCCTTCATGGCCTCCTACGCGATCGTGCGCGGGGCGCGGCGGGTCTTCGCCCCGGTGCGCAGCATCTTCCTGCTGGGCCTGGCGATCCCCGTGCAGGCCACCATCGTGCCGATCTACCTGCTCATCATCCAGATGCGCATGTACGACTCGCTGGCCGCGCTGATGCTGCCCGGCATCGCCTTCGGCCTGCCGCTGAGCATCCTCATCATCGCCAACTCGCTGCGCGACGTGCCCAACGAGCTGTTCGAGGCCATGTCCATCGACGGCTGCACGGAATGGCAGAAGATGTGGCGCCTCGCGCTGCCGATGACCCAGCCGGCGCTCGTGACCGTCGCCGTCTACCAGGCGCTCATGTCGTGGAACGGCTTCCTGTTCCCGCTGATCCTGACGCAGAGTCCTGACAAGAGGACCCTTCCCCTGGCACTGTGGTCCTTCCAGGGCGAGTACGCGACCAACGTGCCCGTCGTCATGGCCGCCGTCGTCCTGTCCTCGATCCCGATCCTCGTCCTGTACGCCTTCGGCCGCCGCTACCTGGTCAGCGGCATGACCGCCGGCGCCGGCAAGTGACGCGACCCCACCCCGACCCGCGCCGCGCATCGCGCCGCGCAGAAGGAGGAGAGACTTCGTGACCTCCCCGCATCCCGCCGAGACCGCCCCCGCCCCGCTGCGGGTGGGCATGATCGGCTACGGCTTCATGGGCGCCGCCCATTCCCATGCCTGGCGCACCGCCCACCGCTTCTTCGACCTGCCGCGCACCCCCGAGCTGCGCACCCTCGCCGGGCGCAGCCCCGAGGCCCTCGCCCAGGCCGCCGATCGCTACGGCTTCGCGCAGACCACCACGCGGTGGCAGGATGTGGTCGAGGATCCCGAGATCGACGTGGTGGACGTGTGCACCCCCGGCGACACCCACCACGAGATCGCCCTCGCGGCGCTGCGCGCCGGCAAGCACGTGCTGTGCGAGAAGCCGCTGGCGAACTCCGTCGAGGAGTGCGAGGAGCTGGCCGCGGCCGCCGCCGAGGCCCGCGCCCGGGGCGTCCGATCGATCTGCGGCTTCTCCTACCGCCGCACCCCCGCGCTCGCCTATGCCCGCCAGCTCGTCCAGGAGGGCGCCGTCGGCGAGATCCGCCAGGTGCGGGCCCAGTACCTGCAGGACTGGCTCTCCGACGCCGATGCGCCCATGACCTGGCGCCTGCAGAAGGACAAGGCCGGCTCCGGGGCCCTCGGCGACATCGGTGCGCACGTCATCGACCTCGCGCAGTGGATCACCGGCACCGACATCACCGCGGTCTCCGGCACCCTGCAGACGGTCGTGCCGACCCGTCCCGCCGCCGGGGACATGCAGGGCCTGGGCGGCAAGGGCGATGCGAGCGGGGAGCGCCAGCAGGTCACCGTCGACGACCTCGCCCTGTTCACCGCCCGCTTCGAGGGCGGGGCGCTCGGCGCGTTCGAGGCGACCCGCGTCGCCCAGGGCCGCAAGAACGCCATGCGCCTGGAGATCCACGGCGCGAAGGGCGCGATCGCCTTCGACTTCGAGCGGATGAACGAGCTGGAGGTCTACGACGCGACGGCCGGCGCCGGGCGCCAGGGCTTCTCCCGCGTCCTGACCACGGAGCCCGAGCACCCCTACGCCGCGGCCTGGTGGCCCACCGGCCACGGCCTCGGCTACGAGCACACCTTCACCCACGAGATCGCCGACCTCGTCCGCGCCATCGGCGAGGGCAGCGACCCCTCCCCCTCCTTCGAGGAGGCGCTGCAGGTCCAGCGCGTGCTGGCCGCCGTCGAGCAGAGCTCCCACGACGCGAGCCGCTGGACGTCGCTGCCCGCACCGGCCCCCGAGGCCGCGTCCCCGAACCCCACCGATGCCGCAGGAGGCACCCGATGACCGACCCCCGCACCGCCCTCGTCGTCCGCGGAGGCTGGGACGGGCACCAGCCCGTCGAGGCGACGAACCTGTTCATCCCCTTCCTGGAGGAGAACGGGTTCACCGTCCGGATCGAGGAGTCCCCCGCGATCTACGCCGACGCGGAGTACATGGCCACGGTCGACCTCATCGTCCAGTGCAACACGATGAACACCATCGAGCGCCCCCAGTTCGAGGGGCTGCGCGCGGCGATCGAGGCCGGCACCGGCATGGCCGGCTGGCACGGCGGCATCGCCGACAGCTACCGCAACGAGTCCGACTACCTCACCCTGATCGGCGGCCAGTTCGGCTGCCACCCCGGCAAGCATCCCGACGAGCGCACCGGCGAGCAGTCCGACAACTACGTCCCCTACACGGTGAACATGCTGCCCGCGGCGGCGGAGCACCCGATCACCCGGGGCATCAGCGACTTCGACCTGGTCACCGAGCAGTACTGGGTGCTCTCGGACGACTACATCGACGTCCTGGCCACCACCACCCAGAAGGTGCGCGAGTGGGATCCGTGGAACCGCCCCGTCACCTCCCCGGCGATCTGGACGCGCCAGTGGGGCCGGGGCAGGATCTTCGTGTCGACCCCCGGCCACCGCGTCGAGGTCCTCGAGGACCCCAACGTCCGCACCATCATCGAGCGCGGCATGCTCTGGGCAGCCCGCTGACCACCCCTTCGATCCCAGGAGAACCTCGCCCATGCGCATCGGCATGATCGGCTGCGGCAACATCGCCGCCCAGTACCTCGCCTCCTTCCCCCTCCTGCCCGATGTCGAGCTGGTCGCGGTCGCGGACCTCGACCCGGAGCGCGCCCGCGCCGTCGCCGCGGAGCACGAGGGCGTGCGCGCCCTCACCGTCGACGAGCTGCTGGTCGACGAGGCCGTGGACACCGTCCTGAACCTCACCATCCCCGCCGCCCACGCGGAGATCGACCTGCGGGCCATCGCCGCCGGCAAGAACGTCTACTCCGAGAAGCCCTTCGCCGTGGACACGGCCGATGGCGCAGCGGTCCTCGCGGCCGCCGAGCAGCGGGGCGTGCTCGTGGGCAGCGCCCCGGACACCGTGCTGGGCACCGGCACGCAGACCGCCCGGGCGGTGATCGACGCCGGGAGGATCGGCACCCCCGTCGCGGCGACCGCCACCATGCTCACCCCCGGCCACGAGCGCTGGCACCCGAACCCGGACTTCTACTACACCCCGGGCGGCGGCCCGCTGCTGGACATGGGCCCGTACTACATCCATGCCCTGGTCACGCTGCTGGGCCCGGTCTCCGCGGTGATCGGCGCCGGCAGCCGCTCCCGCGACGAGCGCGAGATCGGCTCCGGCCCGCGCGCCGGGCAGCGGATCCCCGTCTCGATCGACACCCACATCACCGGGGTGCTGGTCCACGCCTCCGGCGCGCTGTCGACGCTGGTCATGAGCTTCGACGCGGTCGCCACCTCCGCCCGGCCCATCGAGGTGCACGGCACCGAGGGCTCCCTCGCCGTGCCGGACCCCAACCGCTTCGAGGGGGAGGTGTCGCTGCACAGCCTGGGCGGCGAAGGCTGGACGGACGTCCCCGTCAGCGCCGGCTACGTGGAGGCCGGCCGCGGCATCGGCCTGCAGGACATGGCCGTGCGCGGCTCCGACCTGCGCGCGAGCGGGAGGCTGGGACAGCACGCGCTCGAGGTCATGAACGCCGTGCTCGCCTCCTCGGTCAGCGGCGCGCGGATCGAGATCGCCAGCACGGTCGAGCGTCCCGAGGCCGTGCCGCTGCAGGATCTCCGCACCGCGGCGACGGCCTGAGACCCGCGGAGGGAGCATCGGCCCCGGCCGATGCTCCCTCCGGGGCGGCCCGGCCATCGGCCCGGCCATCGGCCCGGCCGATGGGCCCTCCGGGGCGGCCCGACCGATGGGCCCTCCGAGGTGGCCGGAGCGGACTCCCTGCCACGTTCCCAGAATTTCGTCGAAACGCTTCGCCTGCATGGTCCACAATGGACCTGTCGCCCGGCACCCGGGCGGCCAGGATCACCGACGGCGCGCCGCATCGGCCGCGTCCGAGACAGGACACGCAGCATGGCAACCATGACCGACATCGCCCGCGAGGCGGGCGTCTCCCTGAGCACGGTCAGCTATGCCCTCAGCGGGAAGCGCCCGATCTCCCCCGCGACCCGGGAGCGCATCCAGTCGGCCATCGACCGCCTGCAGTACCACCCGACCGCGAGCGCGCGGGCCCTGGCCTCGCAGCGCACCTCCCTGCTCGGGGTCGCCGTGCCCCAGCGCGAGGACGTCGACGCCCACGTGATCATGGAGTTCGTCAGCTCCATCCTCACCGCCTCCCACGAGCAGGACTACGACCTCCTGCTGGTCGCCGCCGAGGACCACGAGCGCACCCGCCGGGTGATGGACGAGGGCAAGGTCGACGCCCTGATCGTCATGGACCTCGTCGAGGACGACCCGCGCATCCCCTCCCTCGCGGCGCTGCCGCGGCCGGTGGTGCTCATCGGGTACCCGCAGGAGTCCGGGGGGCTGGCCTGCGTGGACTTCGACTTCCTCTCCGGGGCGATGCTCGCCGTGCGCGAGCTGCACGCCCGCGGCTCCCGCCGCATCGGCATGCTCACCTCCCCCGCCGCGACGCACCGCCCCTCCCCCACCTACGCCCGGCGCTCCCGCCTGGGATACACGATGGCCTGCACCGAGCTCGGCATCGCACCGACCATCGTCGAGGTCCCCTCCGACGCCGAGTCCCTCGGCGCCTTCGTGCGCGAGCAGCTCGTGCAGGAGCAGCGCTTCGACGCCCTCTTCGTGCACCAGGAGCCCGCCCTCGCCCACCTGGGCCGGGCCTTCGCCGCCCAGGGCGTCGCCTGCCCCGAGGACGTGCAGATCGTCGCGATCTCCCCGGAGGACGTCGCCGTGAGCGGCCCCTGGGACGTCTCGAACGTCGAGCTGCCGATCAGCTCCATCGGCCGCACCGCGCTGGCGATGCTGCTGGAGATGCTCAGCGGCCCGGCCGCCCCGCCCCACTCCCGCCTGCTCAGCCCCACCTTCACCCCGCGCGACACCACCCGCGCCTGAGGTCCCCCGCACCGGCCGGCAGGCGGTGCGCGGCGTCGCGCGCGAGCACGAACGGCGGCCCAGGAGCCGCGAGCCAGGCGATCGCCTGGTCCGCGGACGCTGGACCGCCGTGCGTGCACGCCGGAGTCGGCGCCGGATCAGCCGAACTCGGCGACGACCTCCTTGCGCAGGGCGTCCTGGTCCTTGGCGTTGGCCATGTCGACCTCGAGGACCTGCTGGTAGCCGAGGCCGTCGGCGGTGGACTGCATCTCCGCCAGGAGGGCGTCGAACTCGGCCTGGTCCTTGGCGAAGGCCATCTTCCAGGAGCTCTCGACGATCACGGCCTTGACCTGGTTGCGGATCGTGGAGATCTCCGAGGAATCCTCCGGCGCCACGTAGCTCGCCCCGGCGCCCACGGCCAGCATGTCGTTGGCCTGCAGGTACTCCATGGTGGTCGCGTGGCCGCCCATGCGGCCGGCCCAGTCCTCGGTGAGGGGGTTCGCGGCGGTGGCCTGGTAGGTCTCCCACATCTTGTAGTTGAAGGGGAAGCCGGTCTCGGGGTCCTCGTCGTTGCCGATGACCGTGGTGACGTTCAGCCAGGAGGTGCCGTCGATGTAGCTGCCGCCGCCCCACTCCTCGGGCACGTTCCCGCCCTCGCCCAGCAGCACCTGGCGGCCGAAGTCGGTCAGCTCGGGCTTGCCGTCGGCGTTCAGCTCCCAGGTCAGGCCCTGCGGCCCGGCGGCGCCCATGGTCTGGCTGGAGTTCGCGTAGACGCCCTCGGAGGAGTACAGCCAGTCGATGAACGCGGCGCCGCGCGCCGGGTCCTCCGCGTTCGAGCCGACGCCGAAGACCTGCTTGCCGCCGTACACCGAGGCGCCGTAGGAGAAGATCTTCTGGTCGGCCAGCGGCGCGATCATGAAGCCCTTGCCCTCGGCCATGTTGGCCTCGGTGTTGAAGGCGGCCTGGCCCTGCCAGGGCCAGAACGAGAACAGCACCTGGCCGGCCTGCATCTTGGAGAACAGGGTGTCGTAGTTCTGGGTGGTCGACTCGGGGTCGAGGATGCCCAGCTGGTTGGCCTCGAAGAACCACTTCAGCACGCGCACGTACAGCGAGCCGGGGTCCAGGATCGACTGGAAGTCGGAGCCGTCGGCCTTGGCCAGGACGAAGCCGACCTCGTCGTAGCCGTAGTAGCAGCAGGGCTGCTTGGCGTTGTTCATGTAGTTGCCGTCCCAGTCCGCGAAGAGCGACAGGGCGTAGGTCCGCTTGCCGTTGGCGGCGGTGGGCTCGGCGTCCTGCATCTGCTTGAGGACGGGCAGCAGGTCCTCGAGGGTGCCGATCTCTGGGTAGCCGACCTTGCCGTAGACGTCCCAGCGCACGAAGGGGCCGAAGGTCGGGTCGATGCCCTCGCTCGGCTCGGAGGGCTTCAGGGTCGAGACCTGGGTGGGGATGGCGTAGATGCCGTCCAGGCCCTCGTTGACCTTCTGCACCGCCGCGTCGAAGCGCGCGGAGCTCTCCATGTGCTCGTACCAGGAGGAGATGTCCATGAGCAGCCCGCCCTCGACGAGCTCGGTGAGCTTCTGCCCCTGGTCGGTCAGGACGATGTCGCCCAGGTCCCCGGCGGAGACGCGGGTGTTGTACAGGGTGTCCCCGCCGCCGGCGACGTTGGGGGCGATGACGTTGAGGGTGAGGTTGAAGCGGTCGGTGACGAGCTTGCCGAACCAGCCGGGCTGCTCGCCCATCTGGTTGGCGAGGCCGTCGAAGACGTCGGCGGTGAGCGCGTCGTCCCAGGCGGTCGGGAAGGGCTCGGCGGGACCGTCGCCCGGCCCGGAGTTCGAGCCGGAGCAAGCGCTCAGGCCCAGTCCGGACAGGGTGAGGACGGCGCCTCCCGTGAGCAGGGAGCGGCGGCGGACGTCAGAGAGCATGTCTCCTCCTTGAGAGTGATCTGGTGGTGCGCGGGTCGAGCGGGACGGGGCGGGGATCAGCCCTTGACGGCGCCGAGCATGATGCCCTTGACGAAGTAGCGCTGGAACAGCGGGTAGACGAAGAGGATCGGCATCACCACGACCACGGCGACGGTGGTGCGGATCGAGGTGGCCGTCTGCTGGGTCGCCGCGGAGGCGATGGCGCCCATGTTGCCGCCGGACTGCTGCGCGGCCTGGGCGAGGGAATCGGCCTGGTTGATGTACATGTAGAGCAGGAACTGCAGGGTGTACAGGCTCTGGTCGGTGATGTAGATCAGGGTGTCCTGGAAGCTGTTCCACTGGGTCACGGCGGAGAAGATCGCGATGGTCGCGAGGATCGGCGTCATGTTGGGCAGCGCGATCCGGAAGAACACCTGGAAGATGCTCGCGCCGTCCATCTCCGCCGCCTCCTGCAGCTCCTCCGGCATCGCCTCGACGTAGGTCTTCACGAGGATGATGTTGAAGGGCTGCACGACCAGCGGGAGGATGTACACCCAGAAGCTGTTGGTCAGCCCCAGCGTCTTCATGATGATGAAGACCGGGATGAGGCCGGCGTTGAAGTACATCGTGATGATCACCAGGCGGTACCACAGGGCGCGCTTCCACAGCTTCGCCTGGGTGAACATGAATCCGAGGTAGGCCGAGGCGAGCACGGTGGCCGCGGTCCCGATCACGGTGCGGCCGATGGAGACGGCGGCGGCCGTGGGCAGGCCCTGCAGCTCGAAGACCTGGCGGTAGTTGTCCAGGTGGATCCCCTGCGGCAGCCAGCGGATGTCCCCGAGGGCGGAGACGTCGTTCGCGCTGATCGAGTTGATGATCAGGTAGTAGAACGGGTAGCCGCAGACGAACGCCAGCAGGGCGAACACGAGGGCGTTGAGGATGCTGAAGGGGACATCGCCCTTCTCGCGCTGGCGGCTGCGCCGGCGCGGGGCGAGGACGGTCTTCGGGGCGGTGGTGGAGGTCATCAGGGTTCCTCAGATGAGCGAGGTGCCGCGCACGCGCTTGGACAGGGCGTTCACCGACAGCAGCAGGACGACGGAGATGACGCTCTTGAGCATCGAGATCGCGGTCGCGAGGGACAGGTTGTTACCGGTCATGCCGATGTTGTAGACGTACAGGTCCAGGACCTGGATCGTGTCCTTGTTGAAGGCGTTCTGGAACACGTAGTACTGCTCCATCCCGTTGTTCAGGATGTTGGCGATCGCCAGCATGAGCAGGACGAAGTAGGTGGGCATCAGCTGGGGGACGGTGATGTGCCACATCGTCGAGAAGCGCCCGGCGCCGTCGACCTTCGCGGATTCGTAGAGCGACTGGTCGATGCCCGCGATCGCGGCGAGATACAGGATCGCGCCCCAGCCGAGCGTCTTCCACACGCCCCACAGCGCCATCTTCAGCCAGACGTGCTCGTCGCTGTCGAGGAACTTGAGGGGCTCGGAGATGAGGCCGATGCTCTCCAGCAGGCCGTTGACCATGCCCGTCGTCGAGAACATCGAGAACGCGATCATGTACACCAGGACCCAGGAGATGAAGTTCGGGAGGGTCGTGAGCGTCTGGATGAGGTTCTTGAACCAGGTCGCCCGGATCTCGTTGAGGAAGACCGCGAAGGCCAGCGGCAGCACCGAGGCGGCGATGCCGAGGAAGCTCATGGCCAGCGTGTTCAGCATGACCTGGACGATCTGGTCGACCTGCGTCGGCGAGCTGACGAGCATCGTGAACCACTGCAGCCCGACGAACTCGGAGCCGGACAGGCCGCGGGCGGGGCGGTAGTCGAACAGCGAGTAGATCCAGCCGTACAGCGGGAAGTAGCTGAACAGGAACACCAGCACCAGCAGCGGCACGATGCTCAGGAACAGCACGAACCCCTCGCGTCGCTGGCTGGGGAGCCGGCCCCGCCCCCGGGAGCCGTCATCGCGCCGATCCGGCGCCTTCGCGGCGGTCGCCGCCTCGGTGTTCATGGGAGCAACCACGTCGCCCAGCCTCTCGTCATCGCGCCCGTGCGGGCGCCGGGTTCCGTCTCTGCCACTGCGCACTCCGTCGTGTCGAAGCAACGGCGGCCGGGGGCTCCTCGCGGCACGCCAGTTTGTTAGCCCCGAACACTAATCAGCGGCGGGGTGCGCGTCAAGAATTTCTCCGAAGCGCTTCGACACCAGCGGGCGCGAGATCCCCGCGGACGCCGGCCGCGGCGCCGCCCGTCGGCGCAGGACCGCAGGCAGGGCGCGGTTCCGGGAGGCCAGGTCACGAAGGGGTCACGATGCTGCGGGCGCGCCGTCGCGACGCCGCCGGGTCGCCCGTCCCCGCGCAGAGGCACCCGGCGCCGGGCGGCGACGCCGGAGCGGGGTCGGGGCGCTCAGGCCCCGCCGGCGTGCCGGGAGTGCACGGGGCGCAGCAGCAGCGCCATCAGGTAGGCGCCGAAGGAGCAGCCGATGGTCACGAGGATCCAGCCGAGCACCGGCATGATCACCACCAGCGCGAGCCCGGTGACCGGGATCAGCACCAGGCCCATGGTCCGCAGCGGCTCGGCCCCGGGCAGCAGCAGGGCGTTGCGGACGGTCCGCCCGATCCCGGCGTCGAAGGCCGCCACCAGGGCGAGGCCGTGGATCAGGGCGGCGAGCAGGTATGCCGCGCCGAGCCCGGCGACGGCGGCCGCCATCAGCGACAGGGGCGAGTCCAGCATCAGCCAGAAGGCGGCGGCGAAGGCCAGCAGCAGCATCGGGATCGACAGCAGCAGGTGCACCGCGGTGGCGCGCAGCGCGTTGCGCCCGAGGGCGAGGACGAAGTCCTTGACGAGATAGCCTCGCTCCTCGTCGGCGTAGCGCAGGGTCACCTCCAGCAGCGCGCTGCCGGCGGCGCCGAGGGTGATCACCGGCAGGCAGGCCAGGAGGAACAGGAGGTTGAGCACCACGAAGGAGAGGAAGGTGGTCAGGCCCTGCACGGCCCTGCCGCCGGGGTCGATCCGCGAGCTGTTCATCGGGGAAGTCTGACACGCCCGCCCCGTCCGCAGGCCGTCGACCCCCTGGACATGTGTCGAAGCGATTCGATATGGTCTCCGCACTGCCTGCCCGGCCAGGCGCGGGCCCGGGCCCCGCATCGCCGCACCGCCCCGATCCGCGCCGCCGCCCGGAGCCGGGCCGTCCCGGGCCCGTCCGCACCGCCGTCCCGGCCCCTGCCCCCGCACCGTCCCGACCTGCATCGTCCCGACCTGCACCGTCCCGACCCGACCCGACCCGACCCGACCCGACCCGAAGAAGGATCCATGACGTCCAGCGACCTGCGTCCCGACCGCCTCGCGCGGATCCCGGCGGCCGACGCCCGCCGACTGGCCTGGGCGCGCGACGCCGTGGCCCGCATGACCCGCGAGGAGAGGATCGCCCAGCTGCACCAGTACGCCCCGGGCGTGGAGCGCCTCGGCATCGGCCCCTTCGTCACCGGCACCGAGGGCGTGCACGGCGTCGCCTGGAAGGGGAAGGCCACCCAGTTCCCCCAGCCCGTGGGGATGGCCGCGAGCTGGGACCCGGAGCTGCTGGAGCAGGCCGGCGCGACCGTCGCCCTCGAGGTCCGGGAGATGCACGCGGAGGACCCGGCCGTCTCCCTCAGCGTGTGGGCGCCCGTGGTCAACCTGCTGCGCCACCCGCTGTGGGGGCGCACCGAGGAGGCCTACACCGAGGACCCGCTCCTGAACGCGGTGCTGGCCTGCGGCTTCAGCAGCGGCCTGCGCGGTCGCGGCGAGACCTGGCAGACGCTGCCCACCCTCAAGCACTTCCTGGCGTACTCGAACGAGACCGATCGCGCCGCCACCAGCTCCGAGATGCCCGACCGCGTCCTGCACGAGATCGAGCTGCCCGGCTTCGTCGAGCCGGTGGCGCGGGGGCTGGCCGCCTCCGTGATGCTGTCCTACAACCTCGTCGACGGCCGGCCCGCGCATCTCACCGACCTGCTGGAGACGCAGCTGCGCGCGCACCTGCCCGATCCCGACCTGCTGTTCGTGGTCTCCGATGCGGGGGCGCCGGGAAACCTGTTCCGCTCCCAAAAGGTCACGGCCGATGCCGCCGCGGCCTACGCCGCCATGCTGCGCGCGGGCGTGGACTCCTTCACCGACAACGACACCGATCCGCGCGAGAGCGTCGAGGCGATCACCGCGGCGCTCGAGCAGGGGCTGATCGAGGACGCGCACGTCGAGCGGGCGCTGGTGCGACAGCTCCTCGCCCGGGCGCGCACCGGGGAGTTCGACGACCGGATCGAGCCCGGCAGCCCCGCCGATGCCTCGTCCGCCGGATCGGCCGAGGCGGGCTCCGCGGCCCCGTCCCCCGCCGTGCCCTCCCGCGCCGCGCGCCGGGAGCTCTCCCGCGAGGTCGCGGTGCGGTCGGCCGTGCTGCTGTCCCGGCGCGACGAGTCCGCGCTGCCGCTGCCGGCCGGACCCCTGGCCGTCCTCGGCGAGCAGGCCCACAGCGTCCTGCGCGACTGGTACAGCGGGGAGTTCTGCGAGGTCACCTCCATCGCGCAGGCGCTCTCGGCACGCCATGACGGGCCCGTGCGCACGGCGCGCGGACTGGACCTGGTCTCCCTGCACGTGCGCTCGACCGGCGCGCACCCCGGGGTCCCGGCCCTCGACCTCGCGCCGGAGGACGCCGCGGTGCGCCTGGCCGCGGACTCCTCGCTGCGGCTGCGGAACCCGGGGGCCGATGGTCCCGCCGCGGCCGCGGCGCCCGCGCGCTTCGCGGTGATCGACCTGGGCGAGGACGTCGTGGCGCTGCGCGAGGTCACCACCGGCCTGCTGCTGGCGCCGGACGACCGCGGCCGGCTCGCCGCGCGCGGCGAGCGCATCGGCGGCTGGATCGCCCAGGAGACCCTGCGCCGGGTGGTCGGACCGGACGGCAGCTGGCAGCTGCAGCACGTGGGCACCGGCCGCTTCCTGGGCGTGGAGCACCACACCGGGGCGCTCGTCCTGCGCACGGCCGCGCCCGCCTCCGGCGCCGTGCTCGCCGTGCAGGTGCACCGCACCGCCGCCGAGGAGGTCGACGCCGCCCTCGGCACGGGGACCGCCCAGGCGGCCCGCGCCGTGGTGCTGGTCCTCGGCAACGACCCGCACGTCCACGGCCGCGAGACCGAGGACCGCCCGCACGTGCGGCTGCCCGCCCCGGACCGTGCGGCCGCCGAGCGCCTCGCGGCCCTCCCGCCCGAGATCGCGACCGTCCTGGTGATCACCTCCTCCTACCCCTACGACCTCGAGGGCCTCGAGGAGCGGGTCGGCGCGGTGGTGTGGTCCTCCCACGCCGGGGAGGCCGAGGGCGAGGCGATCGCCGACCTGCTCACCGGCGCCCGGGACTTCTCGGGCCGCCTCGCCCAGGCCTGGCCGGACTCCTCGCCGCTGCCGCCGCTGCTGGACTACGACGTGATCCGCGCCGGCTCGACCTACCAGTACGGACAGTCGGCCCGGTTCCCCTTCGGCCACGGCCTCGCCGTGGACGCCGTGCGCTGGCACGACGCCCGCATCGACGCCGGCGAGGACGGGCTGACGGTCTCCGTCGACCTGAGCGCACCGGCCGAGCGCGCGACCGCCGGCCCGCTGCGCGAGGTGGTCCAGGTGTACGTCGATGCGCCGGCATCGGCCTTCTCCCGCCGCGAGCACGCGGTGCCCGCGACCCGCCTGGTCGGCTTCACGGCCCTCGAGGTGCCCGCCGACGGCTCCGTCACCGCGCAGGTGTCCGTCCCCTACGCCCGCCTGGCGCTGTGGGCGAGCGACCGCGACGCCTGGGAGCTGCCCGACGGGCCGGTGCGGGTGCGTGTCGCGCGCTCCTCGAGCGTGGCCGAGGCCGAGGCCGAGGTCTCCGTCCCCGCGGCGGTCCTCGCCGCGCACGCCCTGCCCGCCGAGGCCGCATCGGCCGATGAGCTGCGCATCCCCGCCCATCGGGCGGAGCGGACCTGCGGCGCCGTCCGGGCGGCCGCCTCCCTGCTCGAGGGCACCGAGATCCGGCCGCTCGGCGCCGCCCCCGGCACCGCCGCCTTCGTGCTCGCCGCGGGCACCCGGATCGACGGGCTCGAGGTCCGCGCGCTGGACGGGGAGACCCCCGCCGGCCGGGCGGAGCTCGTGGACCCCGACGCCCCCGACCCCGCATCGGCCCCCGCCCTCCCGCTGCCCCACCGCGTCCCCGCGGACGGGACGCGCCCCACCGGACGGGTGCTCGTGCGCCTGTCCGGCCCCCTCGCCCTGACCGCCCTGCGCTGCGCCGCCCCGCCGGCCGCCCAGGCCTGACCCGCGCCCCACGATCTGGAGACCCCCATGAAATTCACCGACGGCTACTGGCTGGTCCGCGACGGCGTCACGCTGCAGCGCCCCGCCGAGGTCCACGACATCGAGGTGCGCGAGGACTCCCTGCGCGTCTTCGCGCCGGTCACCCGCATCACCTCGCGCGGCGACACCCTGAACAAGCCCGTCATCACGGTCACCTTCACCGCCCCGCGGGCCGATGTGATCGCCGTGGAGATCGAGCACTTCGCGGGCGCCCGGCAGTCCCTGCCCCGCTTCGACCTCGCCGCCGAGGCCACGGCCCCCGTCATCGAGCGGGCGGGCGAGGGCGAGGGCGAGACCGTCACCTTCACCTCGGGGCGCCTGGCCGCGCGCGTGGCGCTGCACGGGCCGTGGCACGTGGACTACCTGTGGGACGGCGACGTGCTCACCAGCTCCACGGCCCGCTCCGTCGGCTACGCGCAGGTCGAGGGCGAGGGGCCCTACGTCCTCGAGCAGCTCTCCCTCGGCGTGGGCGAGAGCATCTACGGCCTCGGCGAGCGCTTCGGCGCCTTCGTGAAGAACGGCCAGAGCGTGGACATCTGGAACGCCGACGGCGGCACCAGCTCCGAGCAGGCCTACAAGAACATCCCCTTCTACCTCTCCTCCCGCGGCTACGGCGTGCTGGTCGACGATGCGGGCCCCGTCTCCTTCGAGGTGGGGTCCGAGAACGTCACCGCCACCCAGTTCTCCGTCCCCGGGGAGCGGCTGCGCTACGAGGTCTACGGCGGCGGCGCGCCGCTGGAGGTCCTGGACCGCTACACCGCCCGCTCCGGCCGGCCCCCGCAGCTGCCGGAATGGTCCTTCGGCCTGTGGCTGTCCACGTCCTTCACCACCGAGTACGACGAGGACACCGTGCTGTCCTTCGTCGACGGCATGGCCGAGCGGGGCATCCCGCTGTCGGTGTTCCACTTCGACTGCTTCTGGATGCGCGGCTTCCACTGGTCCGACTTCGTGTGGGACCCGGCGACCTTCCCGGACCCCCGCGGGCTGATCGCCAAGCTCCACGAGCGCGGGCTGAAGGTGTGCGTGTGGATCAACCCGTACATCGCCCAGCGCTCCCACCTGTTCGCCGAGGGCGCGGAGCAGGGCCACCTGGTGCGCACCGTCGACGGCGACGTCTGGCAGAGCGACCTGTGGCAGGCCGGCATGGGCCTGGTCGACTTCACCAGCAAGGAGGCCACCGCCTGGTTCACCGGCAAGCTCGAGGCCCTCCTCGACGACGGCGTGGACGCCTTCAAGACGGACTTCGGCGAGCGGATCCCCCACGAGGGCATCGTCTGGGCCGACGGCTCGGACCCGCTGCGCGAGCACAACTTCTACACCCAGCGCTACAACCAGGCCGTCTTCGAGCTGCTCGAGCGGCGCCGCGGCGAGGGGGAGGCGGTGCTGTTCGCCCGCTCCGCCACCGCCGGCGGTCAGCGGTTCCCCATCCACTGGGGCGGCGACTGCGAGTCGACCTACGAGGCGATGGCCCAGTCCCTGCGCGGCGGGCTCTCGCTGACCAGCTCCGGCTTCGGCTTCTGGAGCCATGACATCGGCGGCTTCGAGGGCACCCCCGACCCGACGGTGTTCAAGCGCTGGATCGCCTTCGGCCTGCTGTCCACCCACTCGCGCCTGCACGGGTCGAACTCGTACCGGGTGCCGTGGCTGTTCGACGAGGAGGCCGTCGAGGTCATGCGCGAGTTCACGCGGCTCAAGCAGACCCTGATGCCCTACCTGCTGGCCACCGCCGAGAACACCGCCCGCACGGGGCACCCCGCCATGCGGTCGATGGCCCTGCAGTTCCCCGAGGACCCCGCCGCCCGCACCCTGGACATGCAGTACATGCTGGGCTCGGACATCCTCGTCGCCCCCGTCCTCCAGCCCTCCGGCGAGGTCGACGTGTACCTCCCGGCCGGACGCTGGGTGCACCTGCTGGACGGCGAGGAGGTCGAGACCGCCACCGGCACCTTCCTGCGGCGCCGCTACGACGTGCACTCGCTGGGCCTGTTCGCCCGGGCGGGCTCCGAGGTCCTCGCGCAGGTGCGCGGATGAGCGCGGCGCAGGGGTCGGGGCCCGAGGTCGGTCGCCGGGCCCGGGAGCCCTACGTCCCGCCGGCGTTCCTGTTCGGCGGCGACTGGAGCCCTGAGCAGTGGGACCCGGCCACCTGGCAGGAGGACGTGGCGCTCATGCGCCGCGCCCGCGTGAACACGGTGACCCTGGGCGTGTTCTCCTGGGCGAGCCTCGAGCCGGCCGAGGGACGCTACGAGACCGCCTGGCTGGACGCGGTGATCGACCTGCTCACCGACGCCGGCATCGGCTTCTTCCTGGCCACCCCGACGGCCTCCCCGCCGCCGTGGTTCTCCCGCGCCCACCCCGATGCGCTGCCCGTGCGCCCCGACGGGGTGCGCCTGACCCACGGCTCGCGCGACACCTACGCCGTGAGCGCCCCCGCCTACCGCGCCGCGAGCCGGGCCATCGCCCGCATGCTCGGCGAGCGCTACGGCGAGCACCCCGGCCTGCGCGGATGGCACCTGCACAACGAGTACGGCACCCTGGACCACGGCCCGCACGCCGCCCGGGCGTTCCGGTCCTGGCTGCAGGAGCGGTACGGCTCGCTCGAGGCGCTGAACGCGGCATGGTGGACGGCGTTCTGGTCGCAGGGCTACAGCTCCTTCGAGGAGATCGAGCCGCCGCGCGCCACCCAGTACCTGCACAACCCGGCCCAGCTGATCGACTTCCGCCGCTTCAGCAGCGACGAGATGCTCGCGGCGCTCGTCGAGCAGCGCGAGGAGATCCGGCGGGCGGGCTCGACTGCGCCCGTGACCACGAACTTCATGCTCCCCACCTGGAACCACCTGGAGCAGTGGTCCTGGGCGGGCGAGCAGGACGTCGTGTCCCTGGACCACTACCTCGACACGACCGGGCCCGATGCGGAGGCGCACGTCGCCTACGGCTCGGACCTCGCCCGCTCGTGGTCCGGCGGTCCGTGGGTGCTCATGGAGCAGAACCCGACCGGCATCCGCGTGGGCGATCGCACCTACGCCAAGCCGGCCTCGCGGATGATCCGCAACTCCCTGGGATACATCGCCCGCGGCTCCCAGGCCTCGCTGTTCTTCCAGTGGCGGGCCTCCGCCGGCGGCTCCGAGCAGTGGCACGGGGCGCTGGTCCCCCACGCCGGCGGGGAGACCCGGGCCTTCGCCGCGGTCGAGCACCTGGGCGGGATCCTCGAGCGGATCGCCCCGGCCCTCGCCCCGCCGGCCTCCGGGCCGATGGTCCCCGCGCAGGTCGGCATCGTCTGGCACGCCGACGGCTGGTGGGCGCTGGAGACCCCGCACCTGCCCAGCGACGCGATGACGTACTCCGCGCAGCTGCGCGGGACGCACCGGTCCTTCTGGCGGGCGGGGATCGCCACCGACTTCCTCGCCCCGGGGGCCGATGCGCGCGGCTACCGGCTGCTCGTGGTCCCCACGCTGGCGCCGATGACGCCGCAGCAGGCCGCATGGCTCGAGGACTACGTCCGCGGCGGCGGGACCCTGCTGGTCGGGCCGATGACCGGGATCTCCGACGAGAACCTGCGCGTGGTCCCGGGCGGCCACCCCGGGATGCTCCGGGACCTCCTGGGCGTCCGCGGCGAGGAGGTCCTGCCGCTGGAGCCCGGGCAGATGCTCACGCTCTCGGACGGCACCGCGGTGCAGGAGTGGACGGAGCTGCTCACGGCGACCGACGCCGAGGTGCTGGCGACATACACCCATCCCGAGCTCGACGGCTCCCCCGCGATCACCGCGGCCCGCCGCGGGGACGGGCGCGCGGTGTACGTCTCGGCGGATCTGGTCCAGGAGTCGCGGGACGCCCTGCTGGCCGGCCTCGCCGCCGAGCTCGGCATCGCCCCGACGCTCCCGGGCGCCGCCGGGGCGGGCCTGGAGGCCGTGCGCCGCCGCGGCGCGGAGGCCGACCATCTGTTCCTGCTGCACCACGGCTCCGCGCCGGTGCGCGTCCAGGCGGAGGGCACCGACCTCGTCTCCGGGGAAACGGCGGCATCGGGCCTGGTCATCGCCCCGGGCGAGGTCGCCGTCGTGTCCGTGGCCCCCGGCGCCCCCGCCCGCCTGCTGCCCGACGCCTGATCCCCGGCGCCCCGCCGGATCCCGACCGTCTCCCCTCCCCCTCGACCCCGTCCCGGAGGACGCTCCCCATGGCCCTGTTCGACCTGCCCCTCGCCCAGCTGCGCACCTACCGTCCCGAGCTCGACGAACCCGCCGACCTCGACGACTTCTGGGCCGGGAAGCTCTCCCGCGCCCGCGCCCACGCGCCGCTCATCCAGGTCACGCCTGTCGAGACCGGCCTGACGCTGGTGGACACCTGGGACGTCACCTTCGCCGGGCACGACGGCGACCCGATCCGTGCCTGGTACCTGCGGCCGGCCGGCGTCCCGGGCGACCTGCCGGTGGTCGTGGAGTACATCGGCTACGGCGGCGGCCGCAGCCTCCCGCTGGAGCATCTCGCCTGGCCGGCGGCCGGCTACGGGCACCTGGTGATGGACACCCGCGGCCAGGGCTCCGGCTGGGGCTCGGGCGGCGCCACCCCGGACCCGGTGGGCTCGGGGCCGGCCGCCCCGGGGTCGATGACCCGCGGCATCGACGACCCGGAGACCGCGTACCTGGGCCGTCTGATGACCGATGCGGCCCGCGCCGTGGATGCCGCCCGCGCCCTGCCCGGCGCCGACGGCCGCGTCGCGGTGACCGGCAACAGCCAGGGCGGCGGCCTCGCGCTCGTCGCCGGGTCGCTGGTGCCGGACGTCTCCGCGGTGATGGCGAACGTGCCCTTCCTGTGCCAGATCCGCCGGGCCATCGACATCACCGACTGCGACCCGTACCAGGAGATCGTCCGCTACCTCGCGGTGAACCGGGACCGCGAGGCCGCCGTCGAGCGCACCCTCGGCTACCTCGATGCGGTGCACCTGGTGCGGCGGGCCCGGGCCGATGCCCTCTTCTCGGCGGCGCTGCGGGACATGACCTGCCCGCCGTCGACGATCTTCGCCGCCCGCAACCACTACGCGGGCACCCTGCCGGAGGGTTCGCCGGAGGCGCCGTCCACGCAGATCGAGGTCTACCCCTACAACAACCACGAGGGCGGCGCGGCGGTCCAGCACGATCTCCAGATCCGCTGGCTGCGTGAGCGCCTCTGATCCCGCGCGCGCCCGCCCCTCCGGCGCCGCTGCGGCCGGCACCGGCCCGGGAGGGGCGGGATCAGGGCCGCAGGGCGGTGGTGAGGGCGAGGGCGGCGGCCCCCACGGAGCAGGGGTGGGGCTGCACGGTCGAGACGGCCACGTGCACGTCCGCGCCCAGGGCCCCGGCGCGCTCGCGCAGCGAGGCGGTGACGGCGTCGCGGTACAGCTTCGGGGCCATGGAGATGCTGGTCCCGCTCAGCACCACGCTGCGCACCCCGAGCGGGCCGATGATGTTGCCGATGACCAGCGCGATCGTCCGGGCGCTGTCCAGGACGATGCGCGTCGCGCCCGCGTGGCCGTGGGCCGCAGCCTCGGTGAGCCGGGCGTGGTCGGTGATGACGCGGGTGCCGTCCGGGTCCAGGCCCAGCTCCTCGCCGAGCCCGTCCTGGACGGCCCGGCGGATGTCGGCCGCGTTCGAGGACGTCTGGTGCAGGCAGCCGCGGCCCCCGCAGGGGCACGGCGGCCCCTCGGGGTCGACGATGACGTGGTCCAGAGAGCTCGAGCCGGGGATCTCGGGCAGGATCGGCCCTCCCGCGGAGAGCACGACCGCGCCGATGCTGGGCCCGAGGTGCACGGTGAGGCAGGCCGACTCCTCCTGCTCGCCCACCCAGTAGCTCCCCAGCCCCGCGCACAGGGCCGGGCTGCCGAAGGTCGTGGGCAGGTCCAGCTCGCGCTGGAGGAGGTCGCGCACGTGCGCAGCGGCGGCGGCGTCCTGGCGGAGGTCGGCGATGCCGATGCCGGCGCAGCCCCCGCGCTCGTCGTCGATCCGGGTGCGCAGGTCGCGCAGGCGCTCGAGGAGCGCCGCCTCGTCCAGGGCGAGGGCGGGGCCCTCGGCGGCGCCCGGGGCCGCCGGCCGGCCGTCCTCGGCCGCGGCGGCGCTCGCGCCGAGGGGCATCACGGCGCGGAAGCGGAGGCTCCCGTCCATGTTCATGGCGACCAGGGAGAGCCGGTCGAGCTCGAGGGTGCAGCCCAGGGACCAGCGGGAGGCGGTGTTGACCCGCAGCAGGCTCGCCGGCTTGCCGCCGGTGGAGCGGGCGCGGCCCACCTCGACCACGAGCCCCTCGGCGAGCAGGCGCTTGACGGAGTTGGTGACCGTCACCGCGGTCACCCCGAGCTCCGCGGCGAGCGCGGTGCGGGTGGTGTCGGGGACCCGGCGGATCGCGTCGAGGACCGCGGCATCGGTCGCCGCGCCGCTGCGCGGTCGAAGAGCTGCCATGGGGTTTCCTCTCGACGGTCGATCGGGCGGGGCGGGGACGCAGCGGTCGGGCGCCGACGGCGCCGCCTCGACGCCGCGGTCTCCGTCGATGGTCGCGGACCCCGGAGGCGCCCGCGCTGATCGTGACATCTTCGTGACGCTCGAGGCGCGGGAACGCGGTTGACGCCGCCGTGAACATGCTCGCATACTTGCGCTTACTTCACAAAGTTGGTTAAGTAAGTCCCGCCGGCAGCGGCCGGTCCCTCGGACCCGCCGCTCCCGTCCCCACCGTTCCCGCACCACCCTCCCGCCCGATCGGGCACCACAGATCTCACGCACTGCCGCGTGGAGAAGGAGAGCGACGATGCATCTCAGCCGCAGGACCCTCGGCAAGCTGTCCCTGGCCGCCCTGGCCCCGCTGGGGCTGGCCGCCTGCTCGGGCCAGTCGAACCTCGAAGGCGGTGCGTCCGGCTCGGACAAGCCGATCGTGACCACGTACAACGGCTCCGGCGCCGGCTTCACCAAGAACTTCAACCCGCACTCGGCCTCGGTGCTGAGCATGGTCCAGGGGATGATCTTCGAGCCCCTGTTCTACTTCAACCCGCTCAACGCGATCGATGCGGACCCCGTCCCCCAGCTGGGCGAGTCCTATTCCTGGAACGAGGACGGCACGGCCCTGACCGTCACCGTCCGCAGCGGCGTGACCTGGTCGGACGGCACCCCCTTCACGGCGAACGACGTCGCCTTCACCTTCAACCGCATCAAGGACACCCCGGCCCTGAACGGCTCCGGCAAGGCGCCCTCGGCGGAGGCCACCGACGATGCCACCGTCGTGATCACCTACCCGGCGCCCTCCTTCGTCGAGGGCCCCAACGCCCTGGGCCGCACCTGGATCATCCCCGAGCACCGGTTCGCGGACGTGGCGGACCTCGCCACCGACGCCAACGAGGAGCCCGTGGGCACCGGGCCGTTCGTGCTCTCGGACTTCACCGCCGAGTCCTACCTGCTCGGCGCCAACGAGTCCTACTGGGAGGAGGGCAAGCCCGCCATCGGCGGCGTGCGCGTGATCTCCCTGTCCGGCAACCAGTCCGCCACCGACAAGTGGCTCGCCGGCGAGATCGACTACATGTCCACCGCCATCCCGGACCTGGACACGCACGTCGCGAACAACCCCGACCTCAGCTACACCAACACCGGCACCTCGCAGGCGGCCCTGTTCGCCGCCGCGAACCCGGAGCTGGGGTGCGAGGGCCCGCAGACGGACGTCGCCGTGCGCCAGGCGCTCTACTACGGCATGGACCGCGAGCAGCTCTCCAAGCTGGCGTTCTTCGACCTGGGCACCGACATCTCCCCCGCCTTCGCGCTGCCCGAGCGGGACAAGGAGTTCATCGACCCGTCGATCGAGCTGGCCCCCTGGAACGCCGATCCCGCCAAGGCCGAGCAGATCCTCCAGGACGCCGGCTACGCCAAGGGCGGCGACGGCATCTACGCCAAGGACGGCGTGCGCGTGTCGATGACCGTCAGCTGCCCCACGGGCTGGACGGACTTCGTCACCGCCCTGGACACCCTCAAGCAGCAGTACTCGCAGATCGGCATCGAGCTGATCCCCCAGCAGGTCTCCGTCAACGAGTGGAACGACGCGAAGTCCAAGGGCACGTTCCAGCTGGTCATCGACTCCGTCGGGCAGGGCCCGGCCCCGGACCCGTTCTACCCGTACCACACCTTCTTCGGCACGGACTCGACCGTGCCCGTCGGGGAGAACGGCAACCCGTACCAGAACAGCTCCCGCTTCTCCGACCCCGACGTCGACGCGGCGCTCGAGGTCGCGGCCGGGACCGACGACCCGGAGGTGAAGAAGCAGCAGTACTTCATCATCCAGAAGAAGATCGTCGAGGCGATGCCGTACATCCCGCTGCTGATCGGCTCGAGCCTGACGGAGTACAACTCCTCGAAGGTCACCGGCTGGCCGACCGCCGAGAACCTGTACGCCTACCCCATGTCGTGGTCCGCCCCGGACAACGCCCAGGTCCTCAAGACCGTCACCCCCGCCTGAGAACAGCGCTCCCCCGGACGCCGGGCGCCCCGCACGACGGGGCGCCCGGCCCCGCCCGGCGCTCGTGCAGAAAGGACCTGCGGTGCACATCGCGCGGAAGCTCGGCTTCTACCTCGTGGCCCTCTGGGCCGCCGTCACCCTCAACTTCTTCATCCCCCGGGCGCTGCCCGGCAGCCCCGTCGACGCCGTGCTGGCCAAGCTCGCCCTACGCGGCCCCGTCGACCCGGGCACCCGCCACGCGATCGAGGTGATGCTCGGCGCCGACGACCAGGGCTCGATCATCGAGCAGTACTTCCAGTACCTCGGCAACCTGCTGCGCGGGGACCTCGGCACCACCGTGACCTACTTCCCCGCGCCCGTGACCGAGGTGATCGGCCAGGCGCTGCCCTGGACGCTGGTGCTGGTGGGCCTGTCCACCTGCGTCACCTTCCTGCTCGGGGTGGGGCTGGGCACCGTGGCCGGCTGGCGGCGCGGCACCTGGCTGGACTCCCTGATCCCCGCCACCACGATCCTGCAGTCCGTGCCCTACTTCTGGCTGGCGCTGCTGTTCGTGTACGCCTTCGCGGTGAACCTCCGCCTGTTCCCGATCTCCGGCGGGTACGACGTCACCCTGGTGCGCCCCGCCCTGGACTACCCCTTCCTCTCCAATGCGGTCTACTACGCCTTCCTGCCCGCGCTGACCATCGTGCTCAGCTCGCTGGGCGGATGGCTGCTGGGCATGCGCAACATGATGGTCTCGACCCTCAGCGAGGACTACATCCTCACCGCGGAGGCGAAGGGCCTCAGCCCGCGCCGCATCATGCTCACCTACGCCGCGCGCAACGCCGTGCTGCCCAGCGTCTCCGGCTTCGCGATCTCGCTCGGCTTCGTCGTCTCCGGGTCGATCGTGGTGGAGTCGGTGTTCTCCTACCCGGGGATCGGCTACACGATGCTGCAGGCGGTCAACAACAACGACTACGCCCTGATGCAGGGGCTGTTCCTGATCATCACCGTGGCCGTGCTGGGGGCCAACCTCGTCGTCGACCTGCTGTACGGCGTCATCGACCCCCGCACCCGGGCCCGCGGCTGAGACGGAGGAGAGACCATGACCACCAAGCCCACCACCGCGGCGATGGCCGTGTCCGCCCAGCGCCGGCGGCTGCCGCGATTCCTCACCCCCACGCTGATGGTCGGCGGCGGCATCGTCGTGCTGATCACCCTGTTCGGGCTCATCGCCCCCTTCTTCGTGGCCGATCCCAACGCCGTGGACAACATGGGCATGCAGCCGCCCTCGGCCCAGCACTGGCTGGGCACCACCCAGACCGGCCAGGACGTGCTGGCCCAGCTCGCCTGGGCCACCCGCGGCTCGCTCACCGTCGGCATCATCGTGGCCGTGATGGCGCTGTTCCTCTCGGCCTTCTTCGGGATCCTCGGCGGATACCTGGGCGGCTGGCTGGACGAGGCGTTCTCCCTGTTCACCAACGTCGTCCTCATCCTCCCCGGCCTGCCCCTGATGATCGTCATCGGCTCCTACGTCGAGCAGCGCGGGCTGATCCTCATCGCCGTGGTCCTCGCGATCACCTCGTGGGCGGCGGCCGCCCGCGTGCTGCGCTCCCAGACCCTGTCGATCCGCGGCCGCGACTACGTGCAGGCCTCGAAGATCGCCGGCGAGCGCCCCTGGCGCATCATCGCCGTGGAGATCCTCCCGAACCTGCTGCCGGTCATGTCCAGCAGCTTCGTGTTCGCCCTCGTCTCGGCGATCCTCGGCGAGGCGGGGCTGAGCTTCATCGGCCTCGGCGTGGTGGGCACCCATACCTGGGGATCGATGCTCTTCTACGCCCAGAACGGCCAGGCCCTCACCCTGGGCGGCTGGTGGTGGTTCGTCCCGCCGGGCGCGATGATCGCGGCCCTGGGCGGCGGCCTGTCCCTGATCAACTTCTCCATCGACGGGATCATCAACCCCCGTCTGCGCACCGCCCCCGCCGCCGCGCGGACGGCGCGCCACGCCCAGAAGGAGGCGGCTGCGGCATGAGCACCCCCACCCCCGATCCCGCATCGGCCGCCGCGGCCGATCCCGCGCAGCACCATCCGAGCGCCGCGGATCTCGCCGCCTCCGCCGCGAACCGCGAGCTGGTGGACATCGAGCACCTGCGCGGGGACGACTCCCCGCTCTCGCAGGAGCCGGTGCTCACCGTCTCCGACCTCAGCATCGAGTACCAGGTCGACCCGCCGGTGCGGGCCGTCCGCAGCGCGAGCTTCCAGCTGCGGCGCGGCGAGGTGCTGGGCCTGGCCGGGGAGTCCGGCTGCGGCAAGACGACCCTCGCCTACGGCCTGAACCAGCTGCACCGGCCGCCGGCGCGGATCGTCGAGGGCTCGGTGACCTTCCACGGCCAGGACGGCCACGACGTGGACGTGCTGGGGCTCCACGGCGCGGACCTGCGCGCCTTCCACTGGTCCCGCATCGCCATGGTGTTCCAGGGGGCGATGAACTCCCTGAACCCCGTGATCAGCGTGCGCGCCCAGCTGGACGACGTGTTCACCACCCATCGGCCGGAGATGTCCAAGGCCGAGCGCCTCTCCCGCAGCCGCGAGCTGCTGGACCTGGTGGGCGTGGATCCCGACCGGATCGGCGCCTTCGCCCACGAGCTCTCCGGCGGCATGCGCCAGCGCGTGATGATCGCGATGGCGCTGGCGCTGGACCCCGAGCTGATGATCATGGACGAGCCGACCACGGCGCTGGACGTCGTGGTGCAGCGGGAGATCCTCCAGGAGATCCTGCGCCTGCGCCACGAGCTGGGCTTCGCGGTCATCTTCATCACCCACGACCTGCCGATGCTGCTGGAGATCTCCGACCGGATCGCCGTGATGCGCGCCGGGCAGATCGTCGAGCTGGAGACGGCCGAGGAGCTCTACTTCGCGCCGAAGCATCCCTACACCCGCAAGCTGCTGGGCTCGTTCCCCTCGCTCACCGGCGACGCGGGCGACTTCATCCGGGCCGGCTACTCCTACGAGGAGACCCGATGACCACCCTCACCGCCCAGAACATCCACAAGACGTACACCCTGCGCAACGGCCTGCGCTTCTCCAAGCTCCAGGCCGTCAAGGACGTCTCCTTCGAGCTGACCGCCGGCCGGACCGTCGCCCTGGTGGGCCAGTCCGGCTCCGGCAAGTCGACCATCGCCAAGCTGCTCATGCAGCTCGAGCACCCGACCTCCGGGCAGCTGCTGCTGGACGGGAAGCCCATCGGCCGTCGCGGCGCCGCCCTGACGGCCTACCGCGACGACGTGCAGATGGTCTTCCAGGACCCCTTCGCCTCCCTGAACCCGTTCCACTCGATCGGCCACCACCTGCGCCGGCCGCTGCTGCTGCACGGGAAGGCCACCGCGAAGACGGTGGACGCCCGGGCCGCCGAGCTGCTGGAGCGGGTGAACCTCTCCCCCGCCGCGAGCTTCCTGGAGCGCCGTCCCCACGAGCTCTCCGGCGGGCAGCGCCAGCGCGTGGCCATCGCCCGGGCCCTCGCCCCGGGGCCGAAGGTGCTGGTCGCCGACGAGCCCGTGTCCATGCTGGACGTGTCCGTGCGCCTGGGCGTGCTGAACCTGCTGGCCCGCCTGCAGCGGGAGGAGCAGCTGGCGATGCTGTACATCACCCACGACCTCGCCACCGCCCGCCACTTCTCCGACGAGATCCTCGTGATGTACAAGGGCGAGGTCGTCGAGCGCGGAGCGGCCGATGATGTCATCCTGAACCCGCAGGCCGAGTTCACCCGCACGCTGCTGAAGGCCGCCCCCGAGCCGGGCACCAACCAGCGCTTCCTCGCCGAGGCCCGTCGCCGCGGCGTCCCCATGCCCGACCATCTCGCCCACCGGGAGGACCAGTGACCCCAGCGAGCGCCCTGACGCCCGTGACCTCGGTGCGCCGAGCATCCGACTCCGCCATCGACCGCCTCGACCTGCACGAGGGCTGGACCCTCACGGTGCTGGACGGCCCCGCCCCGTTCCCCGTCCAGGACATCCCCGCCACCGTGCCCGGCACCTTCCTCACGGATCTGCTGGACGCGGGCCTCATCGAGGACCCGTACCTCGACGAGAACGAGAAGGCGCTGGCCTGGAGCGGCGAATGCGACCTCTCCTACCGCACCTCCTTCACCCTGGGCGCCCTGCCCGGCGATCGCACCGACCTGGTCGCCCGCTCCCTGGACACCGCCGCGACCGTGATCCTCAACGGCGAGACCGTCGCCGTCGTGCAGAACCAGCACCGCTCCTGGCGCTGGGCCGTCGAGCACCTGCTGCGCGAGGGCGAGAACACCCTCGAGATCCGCTTCGCCTCCCCGCTGCGCACCGCCCGGGAGAACCAGCAGGTCATCGGCGAGCTGCCGAAGATCGGCAACGAGCTGCCCTACAACGCGATCCGCAAGATGGCCTGCAACCTCGGCTGGGACTGGGGGCCGGTGCTCGTGACCAGCGGCATCGCCGGGCCCATCGGCCTGGAGACCTGGAACGGGGCGCGCCTGGCGACCCTGCGCCCGCAGGTCGACGTCACCGGCGAGGACGGCTCCGTGCGCGTCCGCGCCCAGGTCGAGCGCGCCGCGGACGCCGCCGCCCCGGCCGTGGCCGCCCCGGATGCCCCGGCCGCGGCCGATGCCCCCGAGGAGCTCGCGCTGCGCCTGGTGGTCACCGACCCCGACGGCGCGGAGGTCGCGACCCTCGAGCACGCCCTGACCGGTGCGGAGCGCGAGGTCGATCTCGCCGCGGCCGTGCCGGCGGTGCGCCGCTGGTGGCCGCGCGGCCACGGCGAGCAGCCCCTGTACACCGTCGCCGTGTCGCTGCGGCGCGCGGACGGCACCGTGCTCGATGCGAGCGCGCACCGGGTGGGCTTCCGCACCGCCGGCTTCGTGGAGGAGACCGACGAGATCGGCACCTCCTTCACCATGGTCGTCAACGACCGCCCCATCCTCATCAAGGGCGCCAACTGGATCCCCGACGACTGCTTCCCCACCCGCCTGACGCAGGAGTCCTACCGCCGCAGCATCGGCCACGCGCTGGACGCGGGGATGAACACGCTGCGCATCTGGGGCGGCGGGCTGTACGAGGACGACGTCCTCTACGACATCTGCGACCAGGAGGGCCTGCTGGTGTGGCAGGACTTCGCGATGGCCTGCGCCGCCTACTCCGAGGCCGAGCCGCTGCGCTCCGAGATCGAGGCGGAGGCCCGCGAGAACATCGTGCGCCTGGCCTGGCATCCCGCGCTGGTGCACTGGAACGGCTCCAACGAGAGCGTCGAGGGCTACTACCACTGGGGCTTCCGCGAGGTCATCGCGGAGGGCACCGGCTGGGGGAACGGCTACTTCACGCAGCTGCTGCCGTCCCTGGTCGCCGAGCTGGACCACTCCCGCAGCTACACGCCCTCGAGCCCCTACTCCCGGCCGAAGGTCGAGGACCCGCGCAACCCCGACCACGGGACCGTGCACAACTGGGTGGTGTGGGCCTCCGAGGAGGACAACAACTACGTCCACTACCGCGACACCTCCCCGCGCTTCGCCGCCGAGTTCGGCTGGCAGGGACCGGCGTCCTGGGCGACCGTGGAGCGGGCCATCACCGAGCGGCCCCTGCGCGCGGACTCCCCCGCGATGCTCAACCACCAGAAGGCCATCCGCGGCCAGGAGAAGCTCGTGGCCGGCTACCGGCCCCACTTCCCCGACCCGGACCCGGCCTCCTATGCGGACTTCCATTTCACGACCTCGCTGAACCAGGCGCGCGCGCTGCTGGTGGGCATCAGCCACTACCGCTCGCTGTGGCCGCGCTGCGGCGGCACCATCATCTGGCAGCTCAACGACTGCTGGCCCGTGACCTCGTGGGCCGCGGTCGACGGCGACGACCGCCGCAAGCTGCTGTGGCACGCCATGCGCGAGCTGTACCGGCCGGTGCTGCTGAGCGTGCAGCCCGGGCGCGACGGCGACCCCGCCGGCCCGGGCCTGCGGGTGAGCCTCGGCAACGACCGGGACGAGGAGCTCGCCGGCACGCTGCTGCTGCGCCGGCAGACCCTCGCCGGGGAGGTCCTCGCCGCCGCGGAGGCTCCCGTCGCCGTCCCGGCGCGCAGCGCGGGCGCGGTGCCCGTCCCCGAGGAGCTCGCCCTCGCGCAGGACCCGGCCGGCGAGGTGCTGGTCGTCGAGCTCGCCGGCCCGGCAGGCTCCGCGGCCGAGGCGGGCGGGGCGCCGCGCGCCGTGCACTGGTTCGCGGAGGACAAGGACCTGGCGCTGGAGGCCGATGCCCTGATCGCGAGCGCCCGCGCCGAGGGCGAGGACGTGGTCCTGGACCTCGAGGCCCGCTCGAGCGTCCGCGACGTCTGCGTGATCGCCGACCGCGTCCACCCGGACGCCGTCGCCGAGCGGCAGCTGCTCACCCTGCTGCCCGGCGAGCGCGCGAGCATCCGCATCCGGGTGCCCGGCGGCGCCGCGGACCCGGCGGCGTACGCCGCCCCCGGCGTGCTGCGGCACGTGGGCGAGCTGCTGGCCCGCTCCCGCGCCGCGCAGCCCGCCGGGCCTGCCCAGCCCGCCCGCGCCCGGGAGGAGGCCCGCACCTCGTGAGCACCGTCGGCCTCGTCGTCCCCGGCGACATCTGGTCCGCCCGCAGCGAGCAGTTCCTGAACCAGGTGCTCGCCGGGATCGAGGACGTCGTCGTGGCGGCGGGGCACACGGTGCTCACGCACGCCGCCGGCTCCGTCGAGGAGGAGATCGCCGTGCACCGGCGCTGGTCCGCCGAGGGAGCGGTCCGCGCCGTCGTGCTGCGCGACCTGGGCGCGCAGGACCCGCGCCCGGGGATCCTCCACGACCTGGGGCTGCCGTACGTGCTGATCGGAGACGTGGTCCAGGAGGACGGCCCCGGCGCCGGCGTCCCCACCGTCACCGTCGACAACGCCGGGATCATGCGGGAGGTGCTCGGCACCCTGCTGGAGATGGGCCACCGTCGGATCGTCCACGTGGGCGGGCCGCCGCACCTGCTGCACTCCGCCCTGCGCCGCGCCGCCTACCGCGAGGTGATGGCCCGGCACGGGCTCGAGGACCTCGGCATCGACGGCGACTACACGCGCGCCTCCGGGGCGGCGGCGCTCGAGGCCGTGCAGGCGCGCCTGCCGGGCGTGCCCGCGACCGACCCGCCGGCGCCGAGCCGCGCCGTGCTCGTCCTGGACAACGACGCCATGGCCCTGGGCGCCCTCGAGCGCGCCCTGGAGCTGCGCCTGCGCGTGCCCGTGGACGTCTCCCTGGTCTCCTGGGAGGACTCCATGGGCTGCCAGCTCAGCGAGCCGCCGATGACGGCGCTGGGCCATTCCCTGAGGTCGACGGGGATGCAGGTGGGCCGGGCGCTCGCCCTCCTCGTCGAGGACCCGTCCCGGGTCATCCGCCACCGCCCCTCGACGCCCGTCCTGCTGCGGCGCGAGACCCTCGCCGGGGCCCCGGCGGACGCCGCGCCCCCGCGCTGAGGCTCCGCGCGCCCGCTCCGACCCTCCGCGCGCCGGCTCCGCGCGCCCGGACAGGGCCGAGGCCGGTCCCGGACCGGGCGCTGCACGGCGTCGGCATGTCGTGACCTGATCGAAACTTCCGTGCACTTTTTCCCCGGTGCCGGCGCATCTGCGCAGCTGGCCCGCGACCGCGGGCCTCCGGCCGAATCCCTGCGCGCCGCCGACATGCGCCCCGGAAAGACGCTGCATACTGCGGGTTCTCTCGATCCCGCAGCCCTCCGCGACGAGCTTCCGCAGCAGGCAGACTCCGTTGCCGCCTGTTGCCATACGGCGATTGACGCTCCAAAACCCCTCCGCTACTGTGAGCGGGCGTACCCGGTTTTACGAAAACTTCAGGCACCGATGCCGACCAGGGTCGCCACTCACACGCACGAGGAGGTGCATGACCCCGTGACCACGTCCAGCCCCGCGCAGGAGCTGCCGGCCGTCGCCGAGGGGACCAGGCCGCAGACGAGCCCGCCCCGACGGACGTCCCGCCGCCGCCCCCTCGGGCGCGACATCCGCAAGGACTGGCGGCTGTACTCCCTGCTCGTCATCCCGCTGGTGTACCTGGTGATCTTCAAGTACATCCCCATGGCCGGGAACATCATCGCCTTCCGCCGCTTCCGCGCGGGCGGGTCGATGTTCGGCGACGAATGGGTGGGCCTGCGCTACGTCCAGAAGTTCCTCGAGGACCCGGCGTTCTGGAAGGTCTTCTCGAACACGGCCATCCTCGGCGTGCTGAGCCTGATCATCGTCTTCCCGATGCCGATCATCCTGGCGCTGCTGCTCAACGAGGTCCGCAAGACCTGGTTCAAGCGCTTCGTGCAGACCGTCTCCTACCTCCCCCACTTCATGTCGATCGTGATCGTCGTGGGCATGGTGATGCAGCTGGTCTCCCTCAACGGCACCGTGAACTCCGTGATCACGGCCCTCGGCGGGGACCCGGTCAACTTCATCGCCCAGGCCGGCTGGTTCCGCACGCTCTACATCAGCTCGGAGGTCTGGCAGACCGTCGGCTGGGGCACGATCCTCTACCTCGCCGCGCTCACCCAGGTCGACACGCAGCTGTACGAGGCCTCCCGCATCGACGGCGCGAACCGCCTCCAGCAGACCTGGCACGTCACCCTGCCCGGCATCACGCCGACGATGATCACCCTGCTGATCCTGAACATCGGCACGTTCCTCTCGGTGGGCTTCGAGAAGATCCTGCTGCTGTACAACCCCCTGACCTACGACACGGCCGATGTCATCGCGACCTACCTGTTCCGCGTCGGCCTGGTGTCCAACAACTTCAGCTATGCCACGGCCATCGGCCTGTTCGAGGCGATCATCGGCCTCGTGCTCGTGCTCGGTGCCAACGCCCTGTCCCGCCGCGTCGTCGGCTCGAGCCTGTGGTGAGGAGAGGACGATGAGAGAGTCCCGCAGCTACCGGACCTTCACGGTCCTCAACACGATCTTCCTGCTCGGCGTCGTCTTCCTGACGATGTACCCCTTCCTGAACATCATCGCCCAGTCCCTCTCGAGCGAGGCCGCGATCATGGCGGGCCGGGTCACCCTGTTCCCGATCGGCTTCACCACCGAGACCTACGAGGTCGTGATGTCGGACCGGCTGTTCTGGGTCAACTACAAGAACACCGTGGTCTACACCGTCGTCGCCACCGCGATCTCGCTGGTGCTCACCACCATGTACGCCTACGCCATCTCCCGGATGCGGCTGCGCGGGCGCGGGCTGTTCATCGGCATCGCCGTGTTCACCATGTTCTTCAACGGCGGCCTGATCCCGAACTACATCCTCATCAACTCGCTGAACATGGACAACAGCATCTGGGCGATCGTCATCCCCAATGCCGTGAGCATCTTCAACCTGCTGGTGATGAAGGCGTTCTTCGAGAACCTCCCCCTCGAGCTCGAGGAGGCGGCCGCGATCGACGGCCTGACCACCTACGGGATCCTGCTGCGCATCGTCATCCCGCTGTCCAAGGCGATCCTGGCGACGATGCTCCTGTTCTACGCGGTCTCCCACTGGAACTCCTGGTTCCAGGCGTTCATCTACCTCTCCGACAAGGAGCTGTTCCCGGTCACGATGTATCTGCGGAACATGATCGCCGGCACCAGCCAGACCTCCGACGTCGCCGCCGCCTCCGCGGACGCCCAGAACAACGTCTCCTCCAACATCAAGGCGGTGACGATGGTCCTCACCGTCCTGCCGATCCTCTGCGTGTACCCGTTCATCCAGCGGTACTTCGTCTCCGGCGTCATGCTCGGCTCCGTCAAGCAGTGACCCGCCCGGGGACCGTCCCTCCGGCGCGGCCCCTCGCCTCCGCAGCGCATCCCGTCCGATCCCACCTGTTTTTCACCGACGAAAGGCACCACCATGTTCTCCAGGCGCTCATTCCTCGCCGCGTCCTCCGCGACCGCGGGGCTCACCCTCTCCCTCGCCGCATGCTCCTCCGGCGGCGCCGGCGGCGGCGGCGAGCCGGTCGACACCTCCGAGCTCAGCACCGGGGCGATGGACGACTACACCGTCGGCAGCCAGTTCACCGCGACCGAGCCGTTCGACCTGCCGATCCTCTTCAACGACAACGCGGCCTACCCCTACCGCGCGGACTGGCTGTTCTGGACGGAGCTGACCAAGCTCACCAACGTCACCCTGAAGCCGACCGTCGTGCCGATGTCGGACTACGAGCAGAAGCGCTCCCTGCTGGTCAGCGCGGGCGATGCCCCCTACGTCATCCCCAAGACCTACCCGGGCCAGGAGGACGCCTTCGTCACCTCCGGCGCGATCCTCCCCATCAGCGACTACGTCGAGCACATGCCCCACTACCAGGACAAGGTCTCGACGTGGCAGCTGGAGGAGGAGATCGACGGCCTCCGCCAGGCCGACGGCAAGTACTACGTGCTGCCGGGCCTGCACGAGGAGGTCTGGCCCGACTACACCCTCGCCTACCGCGTGGACGTGCTCGAGGAGCTGGGCCTGGCCGAGCCCACCACCTGGGACGAGCTGCTGGACGTGTACCGCAAGGTCCGGGAGGCCAAGCCCGACATGTGGCCGCTCTCGGACCGCTTCTCGGGCGACTGCCTGCTCGGGCTGGTCGCGGCCAGCCACGGCGTGGGCGCCGGCTGGGGCCTCGGGGACGGGGTCGTGCGGGAGGAGCCGGGCAGCGAGACCCTCGTCTTCGGCCCGCAGCAGGAGGAGTACCGGGCGATGACCGAGTGGTTCTCCACCGGCATCGCCGAGAAGCTCATCGACCCCGAGAGCTTCACCCAGGAGGACGACCCGGCCGTCCAGAAGTTCGTGACCGGGAAGTCCTTCTCCCTCTCCACCAACTCGCAGACCGTCATCGACTACCGCACGGGCCTGGCCGAGAACGTCGGCGAGCAGGCGGTCGTGAAGAAGATGCTGCTGCCGGGCGGGCCGCGCGGGCAGATCATGGCCGGCTCCCGCCTCGAGAACGGTGTCATGTTCACCGCGCAGATGGCCGAGGACGAGCACTTCCTGGCGATGCTGCAGTTCATCGACTGGCTGTGGTACTCCGACGCCGGCCAGGAGTTCGCCAAGTGGGGCGTCGAGGGCGTCACCTTCGAGCGCGAGGGCGACAAGCGCGTCCCCGCGGCCGATGTCACCTTCCTCGGCATCAACCCCGAGGGGACGAAGGACCTGCGCAAGGACTACGGCTTCTCCGGCGGCAACTACGCCTACGGCGGCACCACCGATCTGCTGCGCTCGACCATGAACGACGAGGAGATCGCCTGGCAGGAGGAGATGGCCGCCACCCACGAGCCCGCCGAGCCGATGCCCCCGTACCCCTTCGACGAGATCCAGCAGGAGGACGCCACCCTCGTCATCACGCCGCTGACGGACTTCGTGGACCAGAGCACCCTCAAGTTCGCCACCGGCCAGCGGGACCTCGCCGAGTGGGACGCCTTCGTCACCGAGTGCGACGACAACGGCGCCGCGAACTACATGGAGATCGTCCACGAGGCGCAGGCCGCCTTCGAGGGCTGAGACCGACATGGCCACCGCACCGGCATCGAAGGGCGCCCCCGAGGGGCGCGACGTCCACGAGCGCGGCATCTGGCGCGCCGCGTTCGTCCTGTACGACCTGGCGCTGCTCGCGGTGCCGCTCGCTCTCGGCGGCGCCCTGGTGCTGGCCGCGGTGGTCCTCTCCCAGGGGACCCTGCTGGGACTGCTCCTGGTCCCTGGGGAGGCCTGGCTGATCGGGTCCCTGGTCGTGGCCGCGCTCCACGCGGTCCACGACCAGGACCTCACCACCGACATCCGCCCCCTGCGCCGCCTGCTGGCCGGGCTGCGCCAGGGGCACCGCCAGGCGGCGGTGCTGTGGATCCCCGTCGGCCTCATGGCCGCGGGGCTGATCGGCGGCGGGATGATCGGCGGCGGGGCCGGCCCCGATCTCGCAGGCCTCGTCCTGCTCCTCGCCGTCGCCCTCATCGCCCTGCTGGGCAGCGTGATCGCCAGCCGCTTCACCGTCAGCGGCATCGGCCTGTGGCGGGCGGCGCTGGGCGCGGTCGCCGTCTCCCCGCGCGGCGTGCTCGGGGTGGGGCTCACGCTCATGGCCGCCGTCCTCAGCGTCGCGGTCCTCGGCGAATGGGTGCTGCTGCTGGTCGCCGCCCCGCTCGTGCTGCTGCTGGACCGTTCCGCCCGCCCCCTCGTCCTCACCCTGGAGGAATCCCTCGATGACCGCTGACCCTGCGGCCCGCCCGCTGCCCGCCCTCTTCCCCTACGGCGGCGACTACTGCCCCGAGCAGTGGCCGGCCGAGGTCCGCGCCGCCGACCTCGATGCGCTCCAGGACATCGGCGTGAACACGGTGACCCTGGGCGTGTTCCTCTGGTCGAGCCTGCACCCCGCGCCCGGGGTCTACGACTTCTCCCTGCTCGACGAGATCCTCGAACCGGTGCTGGCCCGGGGCATGCAGATCGTCCTGGCCACCCCGACCGGCGCCCACCCCGCCTGGATGGCCCGCACCGCCGATGTCACCCGGGTCGACTTCGAGGGGCGGCGCCACCTGTTCGGCGCACGCCACAACAGCTGCCCGAGCTCGGCGACGTTCCGTGCGGAGTCCGCCGAGATCGCCGGGCTGCTCGCGCAGCGGTACCACGACCTCCCGGGCCTGGTGGCCTGGCACATCGGCAACGAGTTCGGCGGCATGTGCTACTGCGAGAGCTGCGCCGCGGGCTTCCGGCGCTGGCTGCAGGAGAAGTACGGGACCCTCGAGGAGCTCAACCGCCGCTGGTACACGCTGTTCTGGGGCCACACCATGCACTCCTTCGAGGACATCGTCCCGCCCAGCGCCCTCAGCGAGCACTGGAACGGCCCGGCCTACACGGCCTTCCAGATCATCACCCTGGACTACCGCCGCTTCCAGTCCGAGGCGCTGCGGGAGTGCTTCCGCCTCGAGAAGCAGGCGATCCGCCGCCACAGCCCCGACGTCCCCGTCACCGCCAACCTGATGGGCTTCTTCCCGGGCATCGACTACCGCCGCTGGGCCGATGACCTCGACATCGTCTCCTGGGACAACTACCCGCGCATCGGCCACGGCCCCGGCAGGGTGGCGCTCGCGCACGAGCTCATGAAGGGGCTCGCGCCGGATCGGCCGATGTGGCTGATGGAGCAGACCCCCTCGCAGACCGCCTGGCGGCCCGACAACCCGCTGCAGGAGCCGGGGCTGCTGCGCCTGCGCACCTGGCAGGCCATCGCCCACGGCGCCGAGGCCACGCTCTACTTCCAGATGCGCGCCTCCCGCGGAGCCAGCGAGAAGTTCCACGGCGCGATCCTGAACCACGCCGCGCGCACCGACACCCGCGTGGTGCGGGAGGTCGCGCAGATCGGCGCGGAGGTGCGCGCCGCGGCCCAGCTGCGCGGCTCCCGCACCGAGCACCGGGCGGCCGTCTGCGTGGACTGGGACAGCTGGTGGTCCCTCGAGATGAGCGACGGCCCCACCCGGCGCGTCCCCTACGTCGACGAGATCACCCGCATCCACCAGGACCTCTTCGACCGCGGCATCGGGGTGGACGTCCTCTCCCCCGACGCCGACCTCACCGGCTACGACCTGATCCTCGCGCCGGTCCTGTTCGTCACCGGCCCCGAGCGGGCCGCGAACCTCGAGCGCGCCGTCGCCGCCGGCGCGGACCTCGTCACCGGGTTCCTCAGCGGACGCGTCGACGAGGACGACCAGGCCCCCACCCTCGACGTCCCCGGGCACCTCGCCCCGCTGTGCGGGATCCGGGTGGACGAGACCGACTCCCAGCCCGAGGGCGTCGATCGGGAGATCCGATGGGCCGATGGCACCACCTGCCGCGCCGACACGGTCTTCGACCTGGTCACACCGGTGGACGCGGAGCCCCTCGCGGACTACGGCTCCGGCTTCTACGCCGGGACCGCCGCCGTCACCCGCCGCGACACCGGCGCGGGGCGCGTGTTCTACGTCGGCGCGCGCCTGGACGAGGCAGGGCTGCGGACGCTGTGGGACCAGGTGCTCGGGACGGCCGAGGACCGTGCGCCCGGGCTCGAGCGGGTGCGCCGCCGCACCGAGGACGCGGAGGTGCTGTTCCTGCTCGCCCACGACGGCGCCCACCGGGTCGTCCTCGACGGGGCCTCGACGGACCTGCTCACCGGCGACTCCTTCCCGGCCGGGGCGGTCCTCTCCCTCTGCGCGCCGGAGGTGCGGGTGCTGCGCCGGCCCCTCGACGGGGCGCCCGCATGAGCGCGCCGGCATCCCTGTTCACCGGGATCATCGCCGCGAACGCCCGCGAGGACCTCGGGATCTACGGCGTGCACGTCCACCAGGAGGGCGTGGGCGAGGCCGAGCACCGCTTCCGCGCCGACGACCTCGTCCACGTGTTCTCCTGCTCGAAGACGTTCACGGCGCTGGCCGTGGGCATGCTCGGGGACGCCGGCGCGCTGCGGGTCACCGATCGCCTGGTCGACGTCGTCCCGCCGCGCGGCGAGGTCGCCCCCGGCGTCGAGGACATCACCCTCGAGCACCTGCTGACCATGACCTCCGGCAGCTCCTTCACCTGCTTCACGGAGCGCGAGAAACTCGAGGCCGATGTGGCCTCCGCCTTCTTCGCCGCCCCGCTGTCCAGCGCCCCGGGCGCACGCTTCGACTACTCCAACGGCTCCACCTACATGCTCGCGCGGGCGGTCGACGCCGTGGCCGGCGAGGACCTGCGCGAGTTCCTCATGCCGCGCCTGTTCGCGCCGCTGGGCATCGCCAACCCGCAGTGGTTCCGCTGCCGGGGCGGTCACTCCTGGGGCGCCTACGGCCTGCACCTGCGCACCGCGGAGCTCGCCCGGCTGGGCCGGCTGCTGCTGCAGTCCGGCGCCTGGGACGGCACGCAGCTCGTCTCCTCGGACTGGGTCGAGGCGATGCACGCCGACTGGGTCCCCACCGGCCGCGAGGACAGCGAGGACACCGCCCGCTACGGCTACCAGGTCTGGGACTGCGCGCCCGAGGGCGCCTGGCGGGCCGACGGCAACTACGGCCAGTACTCGATCGTGCTGCCCCGCGAGCGGGCCGTCGTCACCGTCACCGCGCACCTCGAGGGCGGGAGGATGCACGAGATCCTCACCGCCCTCTGGCGCGACCTGCTGCCGCGGCTGCGCTGATGCCGGGCGCCCCGGCCCGATCAGCTGCGGCCGAGCACCTCCGCGGTGAGGATCGTGCCGCCGAGGCTCCAGCCGTCGCCGTGCACCTCCTCGAGGATCACGAGGGCGGTGGCGCGGGCGAGGGGTCGACGTCGCAGCGCGCCTCAGGCCATCCCGCCGTTCGCGCGCAGCACCTGGCCGTTGACCCATCGGCCGTCGGGCCCGGCGATGAAGGCGACGACGCCCGCGATGTCCTCGGGAGTGCCCAGGCGCTCCAGCGGCGGGGTCTTCGCGAGGGCGTCGATCTGCTCCGGCGTCTTGCCGTCGAGGAACAGCGCGGTGGCCGTCGGCCCCGGGGCGACGGCGTTGACGGTGATGTCGCGGCCGCGCAGCTCGCGGGCGAGGATCAGCGTGATGCTCTCGACCGCGGCCTTGCTGGCCGCATAGGCGCCGTACTCGGGGAACTGGGCGGCCAGGACCGTGGTCGAGAAGGTGACCAGGGCGCCGCCGGCGCGCAGCCGCCGGGCGGCCTGCTGCGCGACGACGAAGGTGCCGCGGATGTTGGTCCGGTGCAGCGCGTCGAGGGCCGCCAGGTCGAGGTCGGCGATGCGCGAGAGGGCCATGCGCCCTGCCGCGTGGACGACGACGTCGACCCCGCCGAACTCCTGCTCGGCCCGATCGAACAGGGCCGCCATCTCCTGCTCGTCGGCGACGTCGCCCTGCACGGCGAGGGCGGTGCCGCCGGCGGCGGAGATCGCGGCGACCGTCTCCTCGGCCGCGGCGGCACCGCCGGCGAAGTCGACGACGACGGCGAACCCGTCGGCCGCGAGGCGCTGCGAGACCGCCCGGCCGATGCCGCGCGATCCGCCGGTGACGAGGGCGACCCGCTGGGTCGCTGGGGTGTGGGTGTCTGTCATGCCGTCCACTGTCCGCCGGCGCGAGCGGCGGATCCAGGGGATCACGTCCCATGGTCCGCGCTCCCGCCCCTCCGGCAGACTGGGAGCATGACCCCCGCGAACCACTCCGAGCTCGGCACCTTCCTCCGGTCCCGGCGCGAGCGCATCCGCCCGGATCAGGTGGGGCTTCCGCTCGGACCGCGGCGACGGGTGCCGGGACTGCGGCGCGAGGAGGTGGCGCAGCTGGCCGGCGCCTCCGTCGACTACTACACCGAGCTGGAGCGCGGCGCGGGCTCGCAGCCCTCGGAGCAGATGCTCGCCGCGCTCGCGCGCGCCCTGCGCCTGTCCCGCGACGAGCGCGACTACCTGTTCCACCTGGCCGACCGGCCGGTGCCGGTGGACGCCGGGGCGAGCGCGCACGTGCACCCCGGGATGCTCGACCTGCTCAGCCGGCTGCCGGACACCCCGGCGCAGGTGATCACCGACCTGCACGAGACCCTGGTCCAGAACCGCCTGGCCGTGGCGCTGCTGGGCGACCACAGCGGTCTGCGCGGCCGCCGGGCGAGCTTCATCCACCGGTGGTTCCTCGAGGAGGAGGCCCGGCGGCTCTACCCCGAGGCCGATCACGCGCGCCAGTCCCGCTCCTTCGTCGCCGACCTCCGGGCCGCGGCGGCCGCCCGGGGACCACGCGACCCTGAGGTCGCCGCGCTGGTCGCCGAGCTGACGCAGGCCTCCCCCGAGTTCGCCGCCCTGTGGG
The DNA here is from genome assembly GCF_039530785.1 of Brachybacterium phenoliresistens. Classification (NCBI taxonomy): domain Bacteria; kingdom Bacillati; phylum Actinomycetota; class Actinomycetes; order Micrococcales; family Dermabacteraceae; genus Brachybacterium; species Brachybacterium phenoliresistens. The sequence goes on along the minus strand of NZ_BAAAOW010000005.1, from coordinate 82,731 downwards.
CCGAGCACGATGTCGCGGTCCGCCGCGAGGACCGCAAGCGCCTGATCCATCCCGCGCTCGGCCTGATCGAGGTCACCTGCCTCCACCTGTTCAGCGAGGACAGGCGCCAGCGGCTGCTGTGGTTCACGCCGGCGCTCGGCTCCGACAGCGCGGACGCCCTGGAGATGCTGTCGGTCATCGGCGCCCAGGACCTCGCCGACGAAACCGCCTGACGGATCACGGATTACCCGTCGACCTGCTCGGGCGAGATGACAGGGAGAAGTCGGACGAGATGGCAGGGAGAAGTCGGACGAGGCGGCAGGGAGAACCGGCAGGAACCGCCGCAGGATGACTCCGTCCGATATCCGGATAACCCCCGGAGGAATGGCCTCGTGAGGACGCGCCGGAATGACATCGCCGCGCGCTCGAGGCGGCGGCGATGCCCTTCCGGGCGATCCCCGGCGGGGACCGCGCCTCAGCGCACGACGTAGGTCGTGATGCTCTGCGCGGGCAGCTCGCCGCGCAGCGCCCCGGCGCTGTCGATCACCGGAGCCTCGACGACGGCCGAGCGCTCCTCCGCCGAGGTGCGCCAGGCCTCGACCGACGCGGGCCGCATCCCGGCCAGCTCGTAGGCCCTGCTCAGCGGCGTCTCGGAGGAGTTGATGGCCACGATGACGACGGAACCGTCGGCCGCACGATAGGCGGACTCCCGCACCCCCTCGGCGCCGTCGCCGTCGAGCACGAGCCGCTGCGAGCCTGCGCGCAGGAACCGCGAGAAGTGCGACATCACGTGGCCGCGGTGGCTGATCGAGCCGTCCTCGCTGATCGGACCGTAGTTGCGGCGGATGTACCACCACACGTAGGCCTGGAACTCCGCGACGACGAAGGAGTCATGGATGCTCTCGCCGACGACGAGGGACTCCGGCCAGCGCTCGTTCGAGTCCGGCTCGCTGTTGGGGACGTACACCTCCGTCATCCACAGCTCGCGATCCCCCTTGTTCTCGTGGAACAGCGGGTACTCGAACGCATCCGGCTGCGTGCCGTACAGGTGCGCGCCGAGGATGTCGACGTTCGCCCAGGCCGCCTCGGAGCGGATGATCGGGTCGGAGGTGTCCTTGAGGTACTGGAAGGACTCCGGCGCGATGATGCGGCAGTCGATGCCGCCCGCGTGGTTCTCGAGGAAGTCGATCATCTCCGCCGGCGTCCACCAGGTCCACTCGTGCGCGTAGTCGGGCTCGTTCTGGATCGAGATGGCATGCAGGTCCACCCCGTTCTCGCGCATGAACGTCACGAAGTCCTGCAGGTGCTGGGCATAGGCCGGGTAGGCGTCGTGACGCAGCCGCATCGCGTCCTCCTGGACCTCGATGCGGCGCACACGGATCCCGTCGACAGCGGGCCGGCCGTCGACGGTCACGAGCTCCACGGCGTTGCCGCCCGCCTCGAAGGGGACGTCGACCTCGACCTCCTGCCAGTCCTTCGCCGAGGCGGTCGCCGGGAGCTCCAGCTCCGTCGCGATCACGTCACCGTTGATGCGAACCTGCAGGTGAGCGGGCTGGGACGGGAGGGCGTAGCGGATCGAGAGCCGGTACGGAGCCGTCCGGTACGCGGTGACCGCATCCCAGGAGATCACCGCGCCGGAGTCCGTCGTCGGCACGACGTACCCCTCTCCCCGGTATCCGGAGACCCCTGTGGCCACGCGCACGCCCTCGAGCCGCTGCGCCTCCTCCGCGGGGAACGGCGAGCCGGCTCCGCCCGGCTCCTCGCGGCGGAAGGTCTCGCGCATCTCCTGCGGCGGGTACCAGGGGGAGGCGAAGACGATCGCCCCGTGCTCCTGGGCGCGCAGCGCGGTCTCGAGCTGCAGGCCCCAGGTCTCGCGCCGATCCGAGACGGGGATCCGCAGCACGGCGAAGCCCAGCTGCCCCTCCTCGGTGCCGAACGCCGTCTCGCGCTGGGCCGGGGTGAGGTCAGGGATCCACTCCGGGAAGTTGATGCCGCCGACGCCGCGGATGGTCTGGCGCGGCTGGGAGGTGCGGATCACGGCCTGGCCGGCGGCGGCGCCCTTCTGCGGGGTGCTCTCGGCATGCGCGACGGGCAGGCCTGCGGCGGCGCCGACCACCGGAGCGATGCCGAGGCCGGCCAGCGCGACGCGGCGGGAGAGGGTTCCCGCGCCGTCGGCGCCGGAGGCCGGGGCGGGCGAGTGGGACGCGGAGCGCGGGGACGCGGGGAGGGGGTCGTGCGAGGACATCGTCGTCCATCCTTTCGGAAACTTTTCGTGAACGGAGGGCTCCAGTCCACCCGAGCGCACCATCGATGTCAACCGCTTTCCGGATTTTCCGGGATCGCCCGCGATCCTCGTCCGAGGATGCGCCCGGGAAAGGACCTGTTCCGCGGCCGGAGGCCCTCGACCCGAATGCGTCGAGAATGCGCGCCCGGCCCGCACGGAACTGCGGAGATGATACGCCCGGAAGGACGGCATCCCGTCGGAGAAATGGCGAGAAGGAGCTCGCCGCCCGCTGCCGGCGCGCCCCGAGGGCGCTCGCCGCCCGGAGCGGCGGCGCGGAGGGTCAGGACAGCTGCAGGCCGGTCAGGCAGGTGGGGGCGTCGGCGGTGGTGGCGAAGGGGATCGAGCCCGTCTCCTCGCCGATCGCGGCGGTGATGGTGCCGGCCACGTCGCGCGGCAGCCAGAAGTCCGCGAAGCCGTTGGCGCCGGTGGTGGTCTCCTCCTGGACCAGGACGGTGCCGCCCTCGTCGACGATCTCGACGTGCACGGCGGTGTCGGCGAGCTCGCCCTGGCAGCCGCCCAGGCTGTGGAAGAAGCAGTCGTGGGTCTGCGTGCGGAAGGGGGCCAGGGCCAGGGAGAACAGGTCCTCCGGCAGCGCGACCTCGATCGCGCGCCCCTCGGGATCGAACACGACCCGATCCGCCTGGACCGAGGCCATCAGCGCCAGCGGGCGGGGACCGGGGTGGGCGTCCAGCGCCTGGACCGCCTCCTGCACGGTGCGGGCGCGGATGCCGAGATCGGCGAGCATGCTCCGCACCTCCCGGGGCAGCGCGCCGGGCTCCGCCGCGCAGGCGGACAGCAGCAGACCGCCGGCGCCGACGGCGGCCAGGGAGGCGGCGCCGCGCAGCAGGTCGCGTCGGCTGCCGCTCACGCGCCGGGCTCCTCGGAGCCCGCCGGCGGGGCGGTGGACTCGCGGACGATCAGCTGGGTCTCGAGCTTGAACGGGTGCGCGAACAGGCCCGGGTCCGAGGCGAGCGCCAGGGCGCGCTCGATCGCGACCTGCCCCATCGACGCCAGCGGCTGGCGCACGGTGGTCAGCTGCGGGTTGGACCAGGTGGCGATGAGCGTGTCGTCGAAGCTGACGACGCTGAGCCTGTCGGGGACCCGCAGGTCGCGGGCGCGGGCGGTGCGCAGCACGCCGATCGCGAGGGTGTCGGCGACGGCGAAGATCGCGGTGGGCGGCTCCGGCAGGTCCAGCAGCGCCTCGGCGGCCGCGCGCCCGTCGTCGTAGCCGAAGGAGCTGTGCCGCACCAGCTCCGGGTCGAAGGGGACCCCCGCCTGCTCGAGCGCGCTGCGGTAGCCCTGCAGGCGCTGGCGCGCCGGCACCGAGTCCTCCGGGCCGGCGACCACGCCGATGCGCCGATGCCCCAGCTCCAGCAGATGCCCCGTGGCCGTCTGCCCGCCCTCCCAGTTCGTCGCGGAGATCGTCACCAGCGAGGTGTCGGAGGTCGAGACCGGGTCGACCACGAGGATCGGCACCCCGATCTCGCGGCTGTAGCGGGCGTGGCGGGCGTCGACCTGGTGGGTCACGGCGATCACGGCGCCGATGCCCCGGTCGGCCGCGGCCTGCAGCCATTCGCGCGAGAGGGCCTCCCCCTCCGGACCGCCGTCCTCGCCGTGCACGGTGACCTGCAGGTCGTACCCGGCGCGGGAGGCGGCGCGCACGGCGCCGTCCAGCACGTGCAGGGCGTAGGGGCTGGAGAGGTCGTCGAAGACGATGAGCAGACGGTGCTGGCCGCCCGGGGGCTCGCGCCGCCGTGCGACATAGCCGAGCTCCTGGGCCGCCTCGGCCACGCGGGTGCGGGTGGAGTCGCGGACGTCGGCCCGGGAGTTCATGACCTTGGAGGCGGTCGCCAGGGAGACCTGCGCCCGCTCCGCGACGTCGCGCAGCGTCACCCGACCGTGCCCCGCCGTGACCACATGCGCTCCTTCGTGCCGCTCCCGCGTTCTCGTCCCCGCATGGTATCGGAGCATCGGCCCCCGCCCCGACCCGGCGGTCGCCGGGCGGACGGGCGCCCAGGCGGTGCGGCGCGGGATCAGCGCGCCGGCGGGGGCGCCGTGGACTCGCGCACCACCAGCCGGGTCTCCAGCTTGAACGGCATCGCGAAGCGCCCGGGATCCGCCGCGAGCGCGGCGGCGCGCTCCACCGCGACCTGCCCCATGGACGACAGCGGCTGGCGCATCGTGGTCAGCTGGGGGTTCGACCAGGTGGCCACCAGGGTGTCGTCGAAGCCGATCACGCTGAGCCGGTCCGGGACGCTCAGGCCCCGGTCGCGGGCCGCGCGCAGGACGCCGACCGCGAGGGAGTCCGCGACGGCGAAGATCGCCGTCGGAGGATCGGGCAGGTCCAGCAGCTGGCCCGCCGCCGTCCGCCCGGCCTCGTTCGCGAAGGACCCGCCGCGCACGAGCTCCCGGTCGAAGGGGATGCCCGCGTGCTCGAGGGCGCTGCGATAGCCCTGCAGGCGCTGGCGCGCCGGGACCGAGGCGCTGCGCCCGCCCACCACGCCGATGCGCCGGTGCCCCAGGCCGAGCAGATGCTCGGCGGCCGCCCGGCCGCCGTCGAGGTTGGTCGAGGAGATGGTCACCAGCGACGAGTCGCCCGTGGTCTCCGGGTCGACGGCGATCACGGGGACCCCCGCCTCCGCGCTCCATCGGGCCAGCCGGGCGTCCACCGGCCGGGTCACGGCGATCACGCCCTGGATGCCGCGGGCGGCGACCTCCTTCAGCCAGGGGCGGGACAGGGCCGTCCGCCCCAGGGACTCGTGGTCCCCGTCGAGCGCGATGTGCAGGTCCACGCCGGCGCGGGCGGCGGCCCGCACCGCGCCGTCGAGGACATGCAGGGAGTAGGGGCTGGTGAGGTCCCGGAAGACGATCATGAGCGACACCGCGGGCCGCCCGCCCTCGCGCCGCCGGGCCTCGTACCCGAGCTCCCGCGCCGCCGCCGTCACCCGGGACCGGGTGAGGTCCCGGACATCGGCCCGGCCGTTCATCACCTTCGAGGCGGTGGCCAGGGAGACCTCCGCCCGGGTGGCGACGTCCCGCAGGGTGACCCGGGCGCTGTCGATGCCCGTCATCGGTCCTCAGCCCTTGACCGAGCCCAGCATGATGCCGGAGACGAAGTAGCGCTGCACGAAGGGATAGACGCAGAGGATCGGGATGAGCACCAGCAGCATCGTCACCGACTGGATGTTGGCGTTGATGGCGCTGACGGTCGAGCCCGAGGCGGCGGCGCCCTCCGAGGTCGCCGTCGAGGCGCCGGCGATGAGGTTGCGCAGGAACAGGGTCACCGGGAACAGGTCGCTGCGGTCCATGTACAGGAAGGCGCTGAACCAGTCGTTCCAGTACTGGACGGAGTAGAACAGGACCATCGTCGCGATGACCGCCTTGGACAGCGGCAGCACGATCCGGAAGAAGATCCCGAACCAGGACAGGCCGTCGATCTGCGCGGCCTCCTCGAGCTCCCCGGGGAGGTTCTCGAAGAACGCCTTCATCACCAGCAGGTTGAAGACGGACAGCGCCGGCGGCAGGATCACCGCCCACATCGTGTTCTTCATCCCCAGCGAGGAGATGAGGACGTAGTTGGGGACGATGCCGCCGTTGAAGAACATCGTGAACACGGCGATGCCGACCAGCAGCCCCCGCCCGCGCAGATGCCGCTTCGAGAGGACGTAGGCGTAGGTCGTCGTGAGCACCATCGCGATGGTGGTGCCGATGACCGTGTACAGCACGGTGTTCCCGTAGCTGCGCCAGAACGAGCCGTTCTGGGCCACCGCCTTGTAGGTGTCGACGTTGAAGTCGACGGGCAGCAGGTTCACCGTGCCGGCGTTGATCGCCCCGGCGGAGCTGAAGGACTGCGCCAGCAGCATGATGAACGGGTAGAGCATGATCGCGCAGATGACCAGCAGCGCGAGGATGTTGACCACGGTGAAGACCCGGTAGGACACCGAATCCTTGACGCGGGTGCTGCGCGGAGCGGGCGCCGGGGCGCCGCGCTCGGACTGGAATGCTTCGATCACCACAGGCTCGTCCCCACCAATCGCCGCGAGATGTAGTTCGCCGCCATCACCATGCCGAATCCGATCAGCGCCTGGAACAGCCCGATGGCCGCCGCGTAGCTCAGGTTGTTGGACATGAGGCCCACGCGGTACAGGTAGGTGGAGATGACGTCCGCCGTCGGGTACGTCAGCGGGTTGTACAGGAGCAGCACCTTCTCGAACCCGACGTTCAGGAACGTGCCGATGTTCAGGATGAGCAGCGTGACCATCGTCGGGCGGATGCCCGGCAGGGTCACGTGCCAGGTCTGCTGGAGGCGGTTCGCCCCGTCAATGCGCGCCGCCTCGTAGAGGGAGTCGTCCACCGCGGTGAGCGCCGCGAGGTACAGGATGGTCCCCCAGCCGACGGTCTGCCAGGCCTCCGAGGCCACGTAGATGAACCGGAACCATTCGGGGCGCTGGGTGAACGCGACCGCGTCGCCGCCGAAGGAGGTGACGATCTGGTTGACCGTCCCCTGCAGCGACAGCAGCTGGAACACCATGCCCACCACGATCACCACCGACAGGAAGTGCGGCAGGTAGGTGATCGACTGGACGATGCGCTTGAATTGGCGCACCCGCAGCTCGTTGAGCATGAGCGCGAGGATGATCGGCAGCGGGAAGCAGACCGCGAGGGTCATCGCGCCGATGATCGCGGTGTTCGCGAACACCTTCCAGAAGGCCGGGTCGCTGATGAACATCTCCACGTAGAAGGTGCCCACCCATTCGTCGCCGAAGATGCTTCCGCCGGGGCGGAACCGGCGGAACGCGATCGCGTTGCCGAGCATCGGCAGGTACCGGAAGATGCCCAGGAAGATCAGCGGCAGCACCGCCAGGGCGTACAGGGGCCAGTCCCGCTGCAGCGCCCGCTTCCAGGCGGCGCGGCGGCGGGCCGGATCGATCCCCGCCGGGGCGGGGCTCGGTGCGGGCGCGGGCGCCGTGCTGCTGCGCGGGGCCTCGAGCTGGGTCATGCGGGCCTCCTCCTCGCGAGGGATTCCACGGCGATCAGCCGACCGTCTCGGCGAAGCGGTCGCGGGCGCCGTTGATGAGGTCGACGTACTTCTGCAGCCCGGCGGCCTCGAGCTCGCCCAGGAAGGCATCCCACTCGGCGATGTCGCGGTCCCCCATGATGAACTGCAGCGTCGCGGTGTCCACGGCGTCCTTCAGCGGGGTCGCCATGAGGGAGGACTGCTCGAGCTCGGCCTCGTCCAGCGGCGCCGGCGGGTAGGGATCGCGCGGGGTGCGGGCGGTGAGGACGTCGTCGATGTACTGGATGGAGGCGGGGGTGCTGTAGGACTCCTTGAGCGCCCGGGACTCGGTGGACTCCGCCGGGAAGGTGGAGAAGCCCAGGTCGATCTTGATGTCCGTGCCGGCGCCCGTGTTGATGTCGAAGTCGTCCAGGGAGTAGCCGTCCATCAGCGCGATGGTGCCGTCCTCGGCCTTGGTGTAGGTCTCGTCCTGGACGCCCCAGCGCAGCATCTCGCGGGCGTCGGGGTTGTAGTAGAGCCAGTCGAGGAACTGGATCGTCGCCAGGAAGTTCTCCGAGCCGGTGATCGAGGAGCTGAGCATGAAGCCGTGCCAGAAGTTGCGCGGCTCGACGTTGCTGCCGGCCGGGCCGGTGGGCGGCGGCACGAGGCCGACGTCGTGCTTGCCCGCGCCGACGGTCTCGTCCAGCGCCTGGGCGAACTCGATGGCCGTGCCGGAGGAGCCCGACGCCGCGAAGCAGAGCTCCTGGGCGAACTTCTCGCTGACATCGGCCGCGCCGGAGCCGTCGTTCGAGGCGGTGAAGGACTCCTTGTCCAGCAGCCCGTCGGCCACCAGGGAGCGGAAGTACTCCACGAGCTGCTTGTAGCCCTCGGTGGTGGGGGCGTAGGCGAGCTTGCCGTCCTCCCCCTCGACCAGGCCGTTGCCGAAGCCCCAGCCGGCCTTGGTGCCGAAGGCGTGGGAGGCGAAGTTGAGCATGGACTGGCCCTCGAAGCCGTCCGCCAGCGGGGTCGAGTCCGGGTACTGCTCCTTGATCGCGAGCAGCGCCTCGCGCAGCTCGTCCCAGCTGTCCGGGATCCCGCCGGCGACCGCCTCGAAGACGTCCTTGCGCAGCACGAGGCTGAACACGGGGACGGAGACCTCCTGCAGACCCGGCAGCATGTACGCCTTGCCGTCGGCCTGGCGGATGTTGTCGATCATCTCCGTGAGGCCCCACTCCTGGACGTACTTCTGGAAGTTGGGCATGTGCTCGATGTAGTCGCTCATCGGCACCACCGCGCCGGAGGACACGAACGGGGCGTCCTCGCCGGTGTACACCAGCGGGATCACGGTGGGGGCGTCCCCGGCGCTGATCAGCAGGTTGCGCTTCTCGGTGGCGTCGCTGAAGGGCAGATGGGTCAGCGTGATGTCGACGTTCGTGAGCTCCTTGATGCGCTCGAAGATGCGCCAGCTGTCCTTCACCGGGACGTCGGGCCAGTCGGTCCACAGCATCGAGACCTCGAAGGGCTCGCTCGCGGTGAACTGCGTGTCGGCGGCGAATCCCTCCATCGCGCCGACGTTCTGGGTGCTCACGTCCACGGGCTCGTCGCTCGAGCCGCTGGAGCACGCCGTCATGGCGACCGTCGCGAAGGCCGCGGCGGAGAGCCCCACGAAGCTGCGGCGGCCGGTGATGAAGGGCGGGATGTTCGATGTCGTCATTGCCATCTCCTGTTCAGGACGAGCGCCGGGCAGCGGTGCCGGCAGCCGGTCGGATCACGACGGGACTGGGGTGCGCGCCGGGGAGGACCCCGAGCGGGCGTGCCCTCCCCCAGCGGTGGAGGAGGACGGTGCGGAGGAGGATCAGGCGTTCCGCCCCCGCGGCAGGACCTGCAGCCCCGGGCACCATCGCCGGAACTGTGACCCGATACTTTCCTTAAAGTTTCGGTGCGGAACAAACGTAGCGCCCCGGAACCCGGGCGTCAAGCGATCTCGAGCAGTCGGACGCGCCGGCATCCAGAGACGCTCCATGAGGCGTAGACCTGCGGGAATGGCGTCCGCAGCGACGCCGGCTCCGGCACAGGGGTGCCACGACATCGAGTCTCGATCCGGCAACGTCAGTCCGAAAGCTTTCGTTCCGCGCGGGAAAGCGCCTTCTTCGGACGGTGCGCACTGCCCCGCCCTCCGGTCCCGCGGGGCGCGGCGTCGATCGGGCTCGGGCCGGGCCGGGGTGACGAGGGGCCGCGGCCGGGGCCGGGCGACGAGGGCCGGGCCGGGCGATGCGGGTCCGCGGGTCCGCGGGTCAGCGGGTCCGCGGGGTCAGCCCAGGGTGACCGTGGCCGACGGCGCGGCGCCGTCCAGCTGCGCCTCGGCCGCTCCCCCGAGGGCCTCGACCCGGTAGCCGCCGGCGAATCCCCGGAAGCGCAGCACGCCCTCGGCGTCGGTGCGCACGGTGACCGGGTCCCGCCACCACTGCCCGCGGATCAGCCCGCGCAGCGCCTCGTAGGACGGCTTGGGCGTGCCGTCCCGGCGCACCAGGCCCGCCGGCGCGCCCAGCCAGGCCCCCTCGTCGCCGAGGCCCCAGTAGGTCAGCGACTCGACCTGCGGGTGCGCGAGGACGGTGCGGTAGTGGCGCACCAGCTCGTCCGCCTGGCGCGCCTCGCCCTCGGGCGTGGAGGGCCAGTCCGGGACCTGGTGGTCGTTGAGGTCCTCGATGTGCGCGGGCATGAGGTCGCCGGAGACGAGGGTGGTCTCGGTGAGCTCGAGGGGCAGGCCGAGGCGGGAGAACCTCTCGAGGATCTCGTGGATCTGCTCCTCGCCGCGGTAGCCCTGGTGCATGTGGGTCTGCAGGCCGATCGCGTCGATCGGCACCCCGAGCCCCAGCAGCTCCTCGATGACCTCTTCGAAGCGCGGGGTGAGGTCGAAGTCGTTGAGCACCAGGCGGGCGGCGGGGTCGGCCTGCCGGGCGGTCTCGAAGGCCATCGCCACGACGTGCGCCCGGCCGCGGGCCCGGGCCAGGCGGGTGACGGCGTTCTCCTCCGCGGTGAAGCGCGGGAGGATGACCGTCTCGTTGATGACGTCCCATTCGTCGACGGCGCCGGCGAACTCGCCGGCCTCGCGGCGGATCCGGGCGCGGATGGTGCGCTCGACCTCGTCGTCGTCGAGGTCGAGCAGCCAGGGCGGGGCGAGGGTGTGCCACAGCAGGGGGTGGCCCTTGACGCGCCGCCCGTGCTCGCGCAGCCAGCGGACCGTCCGCCAGGCCTGCGCCGCCCCGGTGCTCCCGGGGTCGGGCTCGTACCAGCGCCAGTAGAACGGGACGGTGCCCATGGAGAACAGGTCCAGCCACAGCTCGTCCAGGCCGGGCGCGTCGGCGGTCGCGTCGGCGGCGTCCGGGCTCGTCGGATCGGCATCGGCCGCGGAGGCGGCATCGGCCCCCGGGCCCTCGCCGGGCGCACCGGGCATCCCGAAGGCGATGCAGCCGAAGCCGAAGGCGTGGGAGCGCTGCTCCAGACGCACCTCGACCTCCGCGGCGGGGGCGCCGTCGGGCCGCCGCACCAGCAGCGCGAGGTCGTGCACCCGGCCCTCCGGACCGGTCGGCCCGGGGATCGCGGAGGTCACGCGGGGGCTCCGACCTGGGCCGCGGGAGCGGTGCGCCGGACGGCGACGGGGGTCTCCAGGACCCGCGGGACGTCCTCGATGTCGCGCACGGCGCCCTCGATGCGGAACGAGCCCTCCAGGGTGCGGTCCTCGCTGGAGGCGCCCAGGCGCACCACGAGCTCGCCGGGCTCGACGATGCGCCGCAGCGCCGGGCCGGTGAAGGAGGTGCGGTCGGCGTGGAGGCGGAAGGAGACCTCGGCGCTCTCCCCGGCCGCGAGCGCGATCTTGGAGAAGCCGACCAGGCGCTTGAGCGGCCGGACCACGCTGGCGACGGGGTCGCTGAGGTACAGCTGGACGACCTCCTTGCCGTCGCGGTCGGAGGTGTTGGTGACGCGGGCGCTGATCTCGACCTCGCCGTCGGGCGCGATCACCGTCTCGGAGATCCGCAGGTCGGAGTAGGCGAAGCGGGAGTAGGAGAGGCCGAACCCGAAGGGGTACAGCGGCTTGGGGTCGAGGTTGGAGATGCCGTCGCTCTCCCACGCGAGCACCGGCGCGAGGTAGGTGCCGGGCTGGCCGCCCACGTGCGCGGGGATGCCGATGGGCAGGCGGCCCGAGGGGTTCACGCGGCCCGAGAGCACGCCGGCGATCGCGCCGCCGCCCTCCTCGCCGGGCATGAAGGCCTGCACGATCGCGGCGCAGCGCTCGGCGTAGGCGCCCAGCGCGTAGGGGCGGCCGGTGACCAGCACCAGCACCACCGGGGTGCCGGTGGCCAGGACCGCCTCGACCAGCTCGCCCTGCACGCCGGGCAGGGACAGGTCCACGACGTCGCAGCCCTCGCCGGAGGTGCCGGCGCCGAACAGGCCGGCCTTGTCGCCGACGGCGACCACGGCGACGTCGGCCGCGCGGGCGGCGCGCACGGCGTCCTCGATGCCGGAGCGGTCCTCGCCGGTGAAGTCGGTGCCGCGCACCGTCTCCAGGGCGGCGTCCGGCAGCTCCGCGGCGAGCGCCTCGGCGAGGCTCGGCACGGGCACCGAGGTGCCGGCGTCGGCGAGGCGCGAGAGCACGTGGTTGGTGAAGCTGTAGCAGCCCAGGAAGCTGCGCGGCTCGGTGGCGCTGGGGCCGAGGAGCGCGATCCGGCCGTGCCCGGCCAGCGGCAGGGCGCCGTCCTCGTCGCGCAGCAGGACGATCGACTCCTCGGCGAGGGTGCGGGCCAGGGCCCGGTTCTCCGCGGTGTCGAGGTCGATCGCGGCTCCGTCGCGGGTGATGTCGAAGCCGGCGTCCAGCAGGCCCAGCTCCACCTTCTGGCGCAGCACGCGGCGCACGGCGGTGTCGAGCACCTCGACCTCGAGCTCGCCGTCGGCGATCGCGGCGGGCAGCTCGTCGAAGCAGTTGGTCTCGGGCAGCTCGACGTCCATGCCGGCGCGCAGGGTGGTGATCGCGGCCTCACGGGGGCTGCCGACCACGCGGTGCATCGACTCCAGGAAGTTCACGGCCCAGTAGTCGGAGACGACGGTGCCCTCGAAGCCCCAGCGGCCGCGCAGCAGGTCGGTCATGAGCTCGCGGGACGCCGCCGGCGGCACCCCGTCGATGTCGGCGTAGGAGTTCATCACGGCGCCGGCTCCGCCCAGGCGCACGGCCATCTCGAAGGGCACCAGGTCGATGTCGGCCAGCTCGCGGCGGCCGATGGAGACCGGCGCGTGGTTGCGCCCGGCGCGCGAGGCGGCGTGGCCGGCGAAGTGCTTGAGGGTCGCGATGACGCCCGATTCCTGCAGGCCCTGCACGTAGGCGGTGGAGAGGGCGCCGATGAGGAAGGGGTCCTCGCCCATCGTCTCCTCGATCCGGCCCCAGCGGAGGTCGCGCACCACGTCGAGCACGGGCGAGAGGCCCATGTGGGTGCCCAGCGCCCGCATGTCCGCGCCGATGCGGCGGGCCATCTCGTGGACGAGGTCCGGGGAGAAGGCCGCACCCCAGGCGATGGCGGCGGGGTAGGTGGTGGCGCGGTGCGCCATGAGGCCGGTCAGGCACTCCTCGTGGGCGATCGCGGGGATGCCGTGGCGGGAGGAGGAGACGACGACCTTCTGCAGGGCCCGCAGGTGCTCGATCCCCTCGGCGACCTCGAAGGGCGAGCTGCCGAAGGCGCGGGTGATGTGGCCGAGGCCGTCCCGGGCGGCGTCCTCGAAGGGGTCGCGCCCCTCGTCGAAGGTGGACTGCATGGGGGCGAAGCTGCCGGCGTCGCCCAGCTCCGGGCGCTTCCAGTAGCTGCCGAGCTGGGCGACCTTCTCCGCGACGGTCATGTCCGCCAGGAGCGCCTCGACACGCTCGGACACGGGGCGTGCCGGGTCGTTCCAGATGGGGGTCATGGTTCCTCCGCTCACGGGCGGGACCTCCGGGCCCGGCGCACGTCGACGGCGACGCGGCCACAGCGGCCTGAAAGTCCATCGTTCTTCCCGAATAGTTTCGCTGGATCTACCGTAGTGCTCACGCCTTCAGCGGTCAATCCCCGAGGCCGGTGGGCCAGCACACGCTCGAAAGTTTCACGTAGGCGCCGCTCCGTTCCCGCGCAGCCGCCACTCCCGGGCGACCTCGCGCGCCGCGGCGAGCCCGGGAGGACGCCGCGAGCGGGCGACGGGGTGCGGCATCCCGCGCGCGCCGGGCTTGACGGAATCGATGTGAACGTTGACACTCGGATAACTCCTGCTCACGCGTCCCGCTGGAGGACCGCCCCGCCCGGAAGGCCCGCCCCATGACCTCGCTCCCGCGCCGCCCGTCCATGACGGACGTCGCCGACCGTGCCGGGGTCTCGTACCAGACCGTCTCGCGCGTCCTGAACGACCCGCACCGCGTCAAGCCCGCGACCCGCGAGCGGGTGCAGGCCGCCATCGAGGAGCTCGGCTTCACCCGCAACCGCGCCGCGCGCGCCCTGCGCACCACGCGGTCCCGGATCATCGGTGTGCTCACCGACGGCTCCTCGCTGTACGGGCCGGCGACCACGCTCAGCGCGGTGGAGGCCGCCGCCCACGAGGCCGGGTACACGACCCTGCTCGCCTCGGTCGGCCCCCACGGCGCCTCCGGCGAGCGCACCGGGCGGGAGCTGCTGGAGAGCGGCGCCGACGGCATCATCGTCATCGCCCCGCACGAGGGCATGGTCCCGGCCCTCGAGGCGATCGCCCGCACCACCCCGATCGTCTCGGTCACCGCCGGCGCCCCCGCCATCCCCGGGGCGACCATGGTCACCGTGGACCAGGCCCGCGGCGCCCGCAGCGTCGTCGAGCACCTGGCCGAGGCGGGCTGCCGCTCCGTCGTCCACCTGCAGGGACCCCCGTCCTGGTTCGACGCCCGCGGCCGCCGGGCCGGCTTCGTCGAGGCGGTCGACCAGCTGGGCCTGGACGCGGAGATCACCGAGCCCGGCGACTGGTCCCCCGGCTCCGGCGCCCGCATCGCCGAGGCGCTGCTGCGCGGCCCCCTGCCCGATGCGGTCTTCGCCGCCAACGACCACATGGCGCTCGGGCTGCTGCACGTGCTCCATGCCCGCGGGGTGCGCGTGCCGGAGCAGGTCGCCGTGGTCGGCTTCGACGACATCAGCGGCGCCGCCTACTTCACCCCCTCGCTCAGCACGGTGCGCCAGCCCTTCGACCGCCTCGGCCAGGCCGCCGTCGCCCGGCTGATCTCCGGCCTCGGCCCCGCCCCCGAGGAGGCCGAGCCCGCCGCCGCGCCGTCCGGCCTCGCGGCGGATCTCGCCCCGGAGCTCATCGTGCGACGCTCCTCGTCGCTCACCGCCCCGACGACGACGGACGAGCCGCCCGTCAGCTGACCGAGCCGTCAGTTGACCGAGCCGTCTGCTGACCGAGCTCCGGCTCCGCCGTTCTCGGGCCTCAGAAGCCCACTCCCCCGGATGCGGCGGACACGAACGGCCGCCCCAGAGCCTCGAGCCAGGCAATCGCCTGGCTCGAGGCTCTGAGGCAGCCGTTCGTGCACAGGGCCACCGCCGCACGGCAGACGGGCACCCCACGGCAGGCGGGCACCTCACGGCAGGCAGGCACCTCACGGCAGGCAGGGCCCGCAGGGCAGGGCCCGCAGGGCAGGGCCCGCAGGGCAGGGCACGCAGGGCAGGGCACGCCGGCAGGGCAAGCCGGGCCGGATCGAGCCGGCAAGGCGGGCCGGCAGGGCAGGGCTGGTCAGTCGCCGCCGCGCAGCAGGGGCGGGTTCAGCACGGTGCCCTCGCCGGCGGCGAAGAGGCGCGCGGGGCGGCCGCCGGTGCCGTCGGTCTGCGTGCCGAGGTCGACGACGAATCCCGGGGAGCGGGTGGCCTTGCGGTGGAAGTTGCCGGGATCCAGGCTCGTCCCCCAGACGCTCTCGTAGACCCCGCGCAGCTGCGAGATGGTGAACTCGGGCGGGAGGAACGACGTGGCCAGGGTCGTGTACTCGAGCTTCGCGCGGGCGCGCTCGACGGCGGTCCCGAGGATCTCGGCGTGGTCGAAGGCCAGGGCGGCGGGGTCGATGTCGGTGAGGTTCCAGAAGCGGGCATCGGCCGCACCGGGGCCGAACACCGGATCCGGCAGATCCGCGCCGAGGGCCATGAACGCGACCGAGATGACCCGTCCGCGCGGGTCGCGGCCCGCATCGCCGAAGGTGCGCAGCTGCTCGAGGTAGGTGTGCTCGCGGCCCAGGGAGGCCTCGCTCTGCAGCACCCGATGCGCCGCGGCGAGCAGGTCCTCCTCGAGCTGGACGAAGCCGCCCGGCAGCGCCCAGGTCCCGGCATAGGGCTCGTCCTCGCGCTGCACGAGCAGCACGCTGAGCCTCCCCTGCCGCAGGGTGAGCACGACGAGGTCGACGGCGACGTTGATGGGAGCGGCGGCGGCATCCATGCGGTCACCCTAACCCGGGGATTGTCAGGATGACGTGAAGTGCGGTCAGGTCTCCACGATCCGGACATTCCGGCCCGCCGGCACCCGTGAGGGACCGGGGCCGGGTCCGGGCGCGGGGGCGCCCCCGGGGCGCTCAGGGAGCGGGGAGCGTGATGACGCTGAACGACCACGCGGGCACGGCCATCTCGAGCCGGCCTCTCCCGTGGAGGCTCTCGACGCCGATCGGGTGCGGCCAGGCCTCGAAGGGCGCCCCCTCGTCCGGGTCGGGGCCGGCGAGGATCTCGGCAGTCCCGGTCACCGGCCCGTCCCACGGCGTGGTGATCTCCAGCGGGCGCTGCTGCGCCGTGGCGTTGACGACCTTGAGGATCCGCGTCCCGTCCTCGCGGGCCACGGCGCCGACGACGACGAGCTCGTCGGGATCGCCCCGGTCCTGCACGTCGTGCGCGAGCTCCCCGTCGATCCACACGCGCAGCCGCACGGAGCCGGCGACGAGCTCGGCGCGGACCCGGACATGCCGCGGCACGCCGGTCGCGAACCCGCGCAGCGGCGTCGGCCCGTCGATCTCGTCGCCGATGCCGTCGTCGGAGCGCCCCACGACGCTCGTCCGGTTCTGCCAGCCTCCGAGCTGCACCGTGTAGTGGGTGGTGCCCGCGGGACCGCCCAGATGGATCTCGGCGCCCTGCGCGCCCTCGATGCGGGTCAGCTGGACCGAGATCTCGCACGCATCCGCGCCCCAGCCGGGCAGCGCGATCTCCTCGCCGTCCGCCGCGGTGACCTGGTCGGGGTGGGTGATGCCGTCCACAGCGATCTCGCTCCACCGCACCCGGTTCCCCGGGCTGCGCAGGCGCACCGATCGCGCGTCCGGCACGCCGCGGACCCGGGCTGCGGCGCCGGTGACCTCGAGCCCGCAGACGTGCTCGCCCCGGGCGTGGGAGAACATGCGCTGGACGTGGTAGCTCGCGGAGGGACGGACCTCGGTGTCGGTGAAGTAGATCAGATCGGGCGTCCACTGCGTGTGGCCGACCCGGGCCAGGAGGGGCGCGTAGGAGGCCAGCCGCACGACGTCGGAGTTGCGCTCCATCCCGATCATCCCGGCGGCCTCCGCGAGCGCCGAGCGCAGCCGGGACGTCCTCGCCGCGTACTCGCCGACGTAGACGGCGGGACCGGACCGGTCGTACGTGTCGAACCGGCGGGTGTTCTGGTGGAACCAGTGGGGCGTGCGGTAGCCGTGCTCGTCCACGATGGCGACGTCCTCCTCGCGGGCGAACGTCCAGCCGTCCTCGAAGTCGATGCCGAACGGGTTGGGGCCCGCGGTGCCGATCACCGTGATCTCGGGATGCTCGGCGCGCAGCGCGGCGTGGATCTGGTGGAAGCGGTCCCGGAAGTCCGCGGTGATCTGGTCCTCGTTGCCGACCCCGAGGTAGCGCAGGCCGAACGGCTCGGGATGGCCGAGCGCGGTGCGGACGGCGCCCCAGCCGGTCTCTGCCCCGCCGTTGGCGAACTCGACCAGGTCCAGGACATCGCGGATGTACTCGGGCATCTCGTCCTGCGGGATGGCCCGGGGCCCTCCCGGCAGGTTCTGGCAGCAGACCCCGGCGGGGACGATCGGCATCGGGGTCGCCCCGAGCTGCTCGCACAGCAGGAAGTACTCCAGGTAGCCGATGGACATCGACTGGTGGTACCCCCAGGTGTTCCGCAGGTGCCGGCGCTCGTGCCGGGGCCCCAGCGTGGTCTTCCAGTGGTACATGTTCTCCAGGCCGAGGCCGTGCGCCACGCAGCCGCCCGGGAAGCGCACGAAGGAGGGCTTCAGTTCGGCCAGCGCGGCGACCAGGTCGGGCCGGAAGGTCCGGGGCCGGCCGGTCCCGGGGTCGATCGGCCGCAGGCTCACCACGTCGAGGTCGGCCGTGCCCCGGGCGAGCTCGAGGGCCAGCGCGGCGTCCTCGACGTCGGCGGGCAGCTCGAGCCGCGTCTGGAGGAACGTCCATTCCCGGGCGGGGGCGTCGAGGGCGAGGGAGGTGCGCGCGATCTCGCGATCGCCGCGGGTCAGCCGCACGGTCAGCGACGCGGCGGCCTCGTCGACCCGCCGGAGGGCGAGCTCGAGCAGGTGGGGGCCGGCGCCGAGGGTCATCCCGTCGTACCCGTGGTTCGTGATCGATGCGGCGGTCCGGTCGCCGTGCAGCCGCACGTGGGTCGCGGTCGCCGTGTGGACGGGGTCGGCGGAGCGGACGGTGACGGAGCCCTGCGCGGTCCACGCGGTGAGCGGGCCCCAGCCCGGGCGATCCTCCGGGCTGTACTCGAACTGCCCGTTCTGGACGACGTCGGCGTTCAGCCCGCCGTCCAGGGCGTCGTTGATGTCCTCGAGGAAGATCCCCCAGAGGTCGGGGCTCGCACGGCGGCCGATGGGCTCTCCGAGGGCGATGTGCAGGGCCGGGGTGTGCGGGGTCATCGGGCTCCGTCGGGGATCGTGGGGCGGCGCGGGCTCGTCGTCCGGCGGGTCGGGAGCACCAATGTATCGATAAACGGCCGTCCGTCAAGAGCCCTCGGCGAGGGCGCGGCACCGAGCGCGGCGCCGCGGATCCCTCACCCCTCGATCCGGATCCCCAGGTGGGCGGCGAACAGCTCGGCGAGCTCGACGGCGCGGCCGTGGTCCAGCGTCGCCCCGCGCAGGCCGGAGAGGTCGTCGACCGCCTCCGCCTGCAGGCCGCGCAGGTCCACGTCCTGCAGCCGGGACTGCGCCACGTCGAGGCGGTCGGCCCGGCAGCCCTCGAAGGCCACGCGCGCGGCCCTCGCCCCGCCCAGGTCCACCTCGACGAAGGCGCAGTCCTCGAAGAGGACGTTCTCCAGCTCGGCCCCGCGCAGGTTGATCCAGTCGATCTTGCAGCCCGTGAACCGCACCGAGCTCAGCGAGGACTCGTACACGTCCAGCGCGCCGATCCGCGACCCGGTCACCTCCACATCGCGCAGGGTCGAGCGGGCCAGGTCCAGCACCGGGGCGTTCAGGCGCTCCAGGCGCGTCTCCAGCAGCCGGGATCCGCGCAGCACGGTCTCGTGGGCGGTGGCGGAGACCAGGGAGCACTCCGAGAGCACCAGGCCGGCGAGGTCCCGCCCGGAGAGGTCCGCGTCCTCCAGCAGGCGCCCCTCGAGGGCGGCGCCGGGCTCGAGGTCATCGGCCGCGGCGGGCTCGAGGTCCAGCAGGGTCAGACGGTCCACGACCGGGGGCCTGGTGCGGGCGGAGCGTCTCATCGGGCCTTCTTCCTGTCGGTCCGGCTCGTCGCGGTCCACGCGGCGGCCGAGGGAGCGCTCTGCCGCGCCCCGGAGCGGGTGCGGCGGACGGTGACATCGGGGGCGGCGTCGGGCGCGGGATGCTCCTGGCGCCGCAGCAGCAGGGATTCGCGCAGGTAGGGCAGGGAGAACTCGACGTAGCCGCGGCCGGCGGGCTGGATCAGGTCGTCCTCGATGAGCCGGCGGCGGTACACGGACTGGTAGCCGTGGTCGCGGCCCAGGCGCCGGCCGATCTCCCCGGTGGAGCTGGGGCCCTCGTCCTCCAGCATCGCCTCGAGGTAGGCGAGCTTGCCCGCGGCGATGCCGCGCAGCGCCGGGCCGTGGACGTTCATGTGCATCTGGCGGATCGCGCTGTCGCGGGTGCGGCGCACGTCCTCGAGCGCGATCTCGGCCGCGCCCTGGCTGTTCTCCCAGGCCTGCGCCCCGACGTACTGGATGAGGTACGGGTAGCCGCAGGAGATCTCGCCCGCCGCCACCGCGGCCTCCGGGCCGATGCTCCGGTCCGTCCCGGCGATGGTCAGGCGGATCGCCTCCGCGGCCGTGCCGACGTCGACCGCGCCCAGCTCGACGCGGTGCGCGCGGCGCAGGAAGGTCGTCTTGCCCTGGGCCAGCAGCGCCTCGATGCCCGAGCGGATCCCCGCGCCGATGAACGCGACGGGCCGCCCGGTGCGCACGAGGTCCTGGTACAGCTGGGTGACGCCGGCCAGCTGGTCGAGGTCCACGGACTGCACCTCGTCCACGCTCAGCAGCAGCCCGCCGCCGCTCGCACCGGCCAGCTCCGCCAGCCGCGCGAGGGCGGTCGCCGTGCTCGGCCCGCCGGAGTACCGGTCCACGGTCTCGGTCCGCACGGAGCCGATGCTCGCGATGCCCGCCCCGGTCAGGCGCGTGCCCTCGGCGTCGGGATCGACCTCCCGCAGGCGCTCCAGCACCAGCTCGCGCAGCTCCTCCGCCAGCGAGGCGGCCGCGGTGTGCAGGCGCAGGACCTCCCACCCCTGGTCCTGGGCGATCATCTCCATCTCCGTGAGCAGCACCGTCTTGCCGGTGCCGCGCGCGCCGGAGATCAGCGTGGAGCGCTGCTCGCTGCCGGGATGGTCCTCGAGGGCGTGCTCGAAGGCGTCCAGGGCGAAGCTGCGGCCGGCCAGGGCGATCGGCACGGCGCCGAAGGACGGCCGGAACGGGTTCTCCATGGCGACTCCAGGCGAGGGCGGGGCGGTGGGCACCCCCGATCGTGCCACGCGGCGCCGACGACCGGCGCGGCCGGCCGGCCGGGCGCGGGCTACCGGATGCCGGCGATGATGTCGTCGACGACCTTCTCGGCGATCGTCCGCACGGTCTCCGCGTCGGCGCCGCGCAGGGGGCCGCGGACCAGCAGCTCGGCGCAGCCGTGCACGGCCGACCAGCAGGAGAACTCGGCGCCGGGACGCCGGCGCGGGGACAGCACGCCGGTCTCGACGCAGTCGTCCAGGGCCGCCAGCAGCTCGAGGAACGGCGCGGCGTGGGCGGGGCCCTCGTCCGGCGGATCGCCGGCGCCGAGCAGCGCGGTGGCGAACCAGCCCGGCTCGGCGAGGGCGAAGTCGATGTATCCCAGGCCCACCCCGCGCAGCCGGTCCAGGGCGCGGGCGGCGGCATCGGCCCGTCCGTCGGAGCGCGCGCGCCGCTCCCGCATCGGCACCACCATGCGGGCCTGGACCTCGCGGGCGGCGGCCCGGAGCAGGGCCTCGCGGTCGCGGAAGTGGCGGTAGGCGGCGGCCGGGGAGACCCCGACCCGCCGGGTGACCTCCCGCAGGGAGACGGCCGCGGGCCCGCCCTCGCGGGCGAGGTCCAGGGCGGTCTCGAGGAGGGCGGCGTGCAGGTCGCCGTGGTGGTACGGCCGGGACGGCTCCGCGGTGCTGTCCGAGGACATCTGCTCCTCCTCTCGCTCTTGACGGTGCGCGCGGCCGATCCTACGCTGGGAGCACGCCATGTGGACGGTGTTCACATCAGCGGACCCGCCGGTTCGCCGCAGGGCATCGCCGCCCCCGATCGCACCCCGGAGGTGCCCCATGTCCCCCGAAGCCACCGCCCTCCCGCCCGTGGTCGACGCCGCGACCTGGCGCCGCGAGCTCGACGCCCTGCGGGTGCGCGAGAAGGCCGCCACCCGCGAGCTCGACGCGATCGCCGCCCAGCGCCGCCGCCTGCCCATGGTGAAGATGCCCGACTACACGCTGACCTCGAAGGACGGCCCGGTGCGGCTGGTCGACCTGTTCGACGGCGCCTCCCAGCTGATCACCTACCACCACATGTGGAGCCCCGGGGCGCCGTGGCAGTGCGGCGGCTGCACCGGCTTCACCTCCCAGTACACGCGCCTGGAGTTCCTGCGCTCCTATGACGCCCGCTTCGTCGTCGTCACCCAGGGCGAGATCGACGAGGCCCTCGCCTACCGCGAGAAGGTCGGCAACGAGATGGAGTGGTACTCCACCGCCGGCAGCCCCTTCGGGGCCGATGTCGGCGCCGGGCCGGGCGAGGGCTTCGCGGTGAACGTCTTCCTGCGCGACGGCGAGGACGTCTACCGCACCTGGCACACCGACGGGCGCGGCACCGAGCAGATCTCGCACACCTTCCCCCTCATCGACCTCCTGCCCTGGGGCCGCCAGGAGGAATGGCAGGACTCCCCCGAGGGCTGGCCGCAGTCCGGCACCTACGAGGGATGGCTCGACTCCCCCGACATCGCGACGCTCTACGGAAGGACCCCCTCATGACCTCCCCGACCGCCCCCACCGCCGACCAGGAGCCGCGCCTGGTCGTCTCCCGCACCCTCGATGCCGCGCCCGAGGCCGTGTTCTCCCTGCTCACGGACCCCGCGCAGCACCATCGGCTGGAGCCGACGGACTGGGTCGGCGAGGCCCTGGACCCGCAGCAGGGGCCGATCACGGCCGAGGGCCAGGTCTTCGGGATCCGCATGTTCCACGTCAACGCCGGCGGCGAGTACCACATGCACAACCGCGTGATCGCGTACGTCCCGCAGCGCACCCTGGCCTGGGAGCCCGGGCAGTACGACGACTCCGGGAAGCTGGGGACCGGCGGCTGGACCTGGCGCTACGACCTCGAGCCCGCCGAGGGCGGGACCCGCGTGCAGATCACCTATGACTGGAGCGAGGTGCCCGATGCGATGCGCGAGCAGTTCGGGATCCCGCCCTTCGGGCCGGACTACCTCGAGCGGTCCCTCGCCTCGCTCGCCGAGGCGCTCGGGGAGGACGCGTAGGGCGATCCGGGCCGCGCGAGGCGCAGCACCGCGGCCAGGGCCACGGTGAGGATCCCCCACAGCCCGACCACCGGCGGCAGGGTCCCGGCCAGGCGGTACGCCGCGCCGAGGCTCGCCGGCGGGCCCTCGAGGGCAGCGCTCACCGCGACGGCACCGAGCAGCAGCATCGGCAGGGACAGCCACCAGCCCACGCGCAGCATGCGCGGCGCCGGAGCCGTCGGCCCCGGTTCGCGCCCCCGCAGCCAGTGCGCTCCGGCCGCGCCGAGGAGGATCAGGCCGCCCAGCCCCGAGCCGTACTGGAGCACCGTGTAGCCCGGCAGCGGCCCCCACGGCAGGGCGAGGGCGGGGAGAAGGAACGTGCCGAAGCGGCCCTCGTGGGTGAAGCCGTCCCACACGATGTGGCTCGCGATCCCGGCGGCGAGCCCCACCAGGACCAGCGCGGCGCCGCCGGCGGAGGGGAACGTCTCCCGCAGGGCCGCGACCGGGCCGCGATCCCAGGTCCCCGGCAGCCGTGAGCCCAGGGCCCGGGGTGCGAGGGCGCGAGCGGCCGGGCGCAGCAGCACCCGCCAGATCAGCAGCAGCGCGAGCGCGATCAGCACGGTCGCCGGGATCCAGCGCGGATCATGCGTCAGGGCGTAGTCCACGCCCGTGCCCCGGAGGAACATCGGCAGATCCGGCGCCATCGCCCCCACGGCGATGGCCGCCGCCAGCCCGGGACGACGGGCGAACGGCAGCGCGAGGACGGCGTGGCTCGGGGTGAACGGCATGGCGGGAACATATCCGTCCGCCCTGCGCACGCCCCGATGCCCGACGCCCCGCGGCGCGGCCCGCCGTCATGCTCAGGCCGGCACGAACTCCGAGCGCTGCGTGCCCAGGCCCTCGATGCCGGTCTCCACGACGTCGCCCGCGGCGAGATAGGGGAACCGGCCCGACAGCGCGACGCCCTGCGGGGTGCCGGTGTTGATAAGGTCGCCGGGCGAGAGCACCATGTACTGCGAGAGATGGTGGACCAGCTGCGCGACGGTGAACACCATGTCGGCGGTGGTCGAATCCTGGCGCCCCTCCCCGTTCACGGCGGACCACAGCCGCAGGGACTGCGGGTCGACCTCATCGGCCGGGACCAGGTCGGGGCCGACGGGGTTGAACGCCTCGGCGCACTTGCCCTTGGACCACTGGCCGCCGGACTGCTCGAGCTGGAAGTCCCGTTCGGAGACGTCGTGACTGGTCACGTACCCGGCGATGACGTCGAGGGCGTCCTGCTCGGACTCCAGGTACTTCGCCTCGCGGCCGATGACCACGCCCAGCTCGACCTCCCAGTCCACCTTCGCGGCGCCGCGCGGGATCGGCACGGCGTCCTGCGGGCCGACCACGGTGTTGGGGTGCTTGAAGAAGATGATGGGCGTGGTGGGCGGCTCCGCCCCGGACTCCGCGGCGTGGGCCGCGTAGTTCTGGCCGATGCAGATGACAGCCGCGGGCCGGGCGATCGGGGAGCCGATGCGCTCGGACTCCGCCCCCTCCCACACGGGCAGCTCCCCCGCGGCGAGCTTCTCGCGCACATGGGCGATGCCGTCGGCGGCGAGGAAGTCCCCGTCGATGTCTCCGGTCAGGGAGTCCAGCCGATAGGTCACCCCGCCCTCGACGACGGCCGGCTTCTCGTGTCCGCGGGCACCGATTCGGCGCAGCTGCATGGGGTTCCTCCTCAGGATCGGCCCGATGATTCGAGGCGCGGTTCAAGCATCGCGGACCAGTCTGGCACGCGCGACCCTCCCTGTCTCCCGACAAGTCACCCGGTGGGTACGGCAGAACGGCCCGGCGCCCCCCGTGCTCGCGCCCTCGCGGTGCACACTGAAGCTCCACCCGCCCCTCGATTCATCGGATGAATAGCGGTATCGTGCCGGGCGAGCCCATTGCCGATTCCCGCCGAGGAGATCCCATGACCGCACCGACCGCCCTCGAGTTCGACGGGATCCGCGCGCTGGTCACCGGCGGCGGCGCCGGCATCGGCGCGGCGACCGCCACGGCGCTCATGTCCCGCGGCGCCCGCGTCGCGGTGCTGGACCTCGACCCCTCCGGTGCCCCCGACGGCGCCCTGCCGCTGCGCTGCGACCTCGGGGACACCGCCGCGGTCGAGGCGGCCGTCGAGGAGGCCGCCGCCCAGCTCGGCGGCATCGACGTGGTCATCAACAACGCCGGCATCGGCGCGCAGGGCGACGTGGCCGCGAACTCCGACGAGGAGTGGCTGCGGGTGCTGGACATCAACGTCCTCTCGGTCGCCCGGGTGACGCGGGCGGCGCTTCCGCACCTGCGCCGCTCGGAGTCCGCGGCCGTGGTGAACACGGCCTCGATCGCCTCCGCCCTGGGCCTTCCCGACCGCGTGCTCTACTCCGCCTCCAAGGGCGCCGTGCAGGCGATGACCCTGGCCATGGCGGCGGACTGGGTGCGCGAGGGCATCCGCGTGAACGCCGTCGTCCCGGGCACCGCCAACACGCCGTGGGTGGGCCGCCTGCTCGATGCGGCCGATGATCCCGCCGCCGAGCGCGCCGCCCTCGAGGCCCGCCAGCCCCACGGCCGCCTCGTCGAGCCCGAGGAGGTCGCCGAGGCCCACTGCTATCTCGCCTCCCCCCGCAACCGCTCGACCACCGGCGTCCTCCTGCCCATCGACGGCGGCATGACAGGCCTGCGCACCCGCCAGTGACCGGGCGCTCGCGGTCCGCATCCCGCCGGGCGCCGAGGGCGGCCGCCCGGCGGGCGGAGCGGGCCGCGCGTGCCGCGTCCGGGCGGGCGGAGCGGGCCGCGCGTGCCGCATCCGGGCGGCGCCGCCGGGTCAGGCGCCGCCGTGCGGAGCGCGCGCGAGAGTCCGGACGGCCGTGCTCGCGAACCGGAGCGGGCCGTCCTCCCCGGCGAGCCCGGCTGCGCGGCGACGGTATTCCTCCTCGACCCGCCGCCTGATCTGCGGGGCCTGCGCCAGATAGGTCTGCCCCTGCGTCGCGATGCCGCAGGCGATCCCGGCCCAGAGATCCTCGATCCCCACCTCCCACGTCCAGTGCAGTTCCTCGCTGAGCACGACGCGCAGCCCGGCCCGCTCGGCCAGGTCGGCGAGGCCCCGCGGGGTGCGGGCGAAGTCGAGATCAGCCGGCAGGCGGGTGCTCGGCGGCGCCACGACCTCTGCCGCCGCGAAGGCCCCGCCGACCAGCTCCTGCCATCCGCCGCCTCCGGCGGGCCAGATCGTCGTCGTCGCCGTGCCGCCCGGCCGCAGCAGCCGGGCGATCTCCCGCATCGCGTCCAGGGGACGCGGGACATGGTTGACGACGAAGTTCGCGACCACGGCATCGAACGCCGCGTCCGCGAACGGAAGGTCCGGAAGCTCTGCCTCCCGTACCTCGCCGGCGCCCGGGCCGCCGGCAGCCGCGGCGGCATCGATCACCTCCCGGGCGCGACGCACCATCGAGGGCGCGGAATCCACTGCGACGACCTGCGATCCCCGGGCCACCGCGCGTGCCGCCAGCTCGCCGGTGCCGCAGCCGACATCGAGGAGCCGCGGCCCCTCCGCGTCGTCGAGGATCCGTTCGATCGTCCCCGCGCAGAGCGCCCCGAACGAACGCTCATAGTCCGCGGTCGTCGTATCCCAGCTGCGCATGACCCCACGCTACGGCTCCCTCACCGCCGCCCGCCGCCTGCTGCACGGACCCGCCCCGGATCCGGGCCCTCACGCGCCGCCCGGAAATCGATCGGAGTGAATCCGTCGCTACGCGCATCGATCGGAGTGATTCCGTCGCTACGCTCATCCGTCGGAGTGAGTCCGTCGCTACCTCGCGGGGAAGCGACGGATTCACTCCGACAGATCTCGTCGAGCAGGGGAAGCGACGACATCACTCCGACGGATGCCGCGGAACGGGTGGAGGGACGACATCACTCCGACGGATGCCGCGGAACGCACGAGGCGACGACGCAATCCCGACGGATGGCGGGGAACGGGGACGGTACGGCGGTCCGACAAGCGGGAAGGCGTTTACCCGGGTCGGGTTCGGCCGTAGGCTTCGGGGAGGCACAGCGGCCGCCGGGCAGCGGTGGGCGAGCAGAGACCGCCGACGGGCGACCCGGGCGGCGGCGCTGTGCGACATCGGCTTCGACGAGGAGGACCTTGTGACCACGCGTATCCCCATCCCCCAGCTCACCGCGGCGTCCGGACTCGTGGTGGTGGTGCGCGGCAGCGATGCGGCGCAGTACCCGGTGGTCATCGACACCCTCGCCGAGGCCGGGGTGCGCAGCGTCGAGCTGACCCTGTCGACCCCGAAGACCCTCGACGTGCTGCCGACGCTGGTGGAGCGGTACGCGGCGAGCGTGGACGTGGGCGTGGGCACCGTGACCTCGCATCCGCAGCTGCTGCGCGCCCTCGACGGCGGCGCCCGCTACATCGTCACCCCGGTGACGGACCCGTCGCTGGTGGAGACGTCGATCGCCTCCGGCGTGCCGATCCTTCCCGGCGGCCTGACGCCGACGGAGCTGTTCTCCTCGTGGTCGGCGGGGGCCTCGGCGGTGAAGGTGTTCCCGGCGGGCCTGGTGGGCCCGGGGTACGTGAAGGACCTGCGCGGCCCGTTCCCGGACATCGAGGTCGTCCCCTCCGGCGGCGTGGACCTCGAGGCCGCGCGGGCGTGGCTGGCCGCGGGCGCCGCGGCCGTGAGCGTCGGCGGGCCGCTGCTGGGCGACGCGCTGAAGGGCGGCTCGATGACCGAGCTGGCCGCCCGCGCCCGCGACTTCGTCGCCGCCGTGCAGGACGCCCGATGACCCGTCCCGCGGCGCGGCCGCGCGTGCTCACCCTCGGCGAGACGATGGCGCTGATGCGCACCGAGGGCATCGGCTCCCTCGCCCACGCCCACCACCTCGCCCTGGGGATCGGCGGGGCCGAGTCGAACCTGGCGATCGGGCTGGCCCGCGCCGGGATCGACGTCACCTGGGTCTCCCGGGTCGGCGCCGATGCGCTCGGCGAGCGGGTCCTGCGCGAGGTGCGTGCGGAGGGCGTGGACGTGCGCGCCGCCGTCGACCCGGACGCCCCCACCGGCCTCATGATCAAGGCGAAGCCGACCTCGGCCACCACCACCGTCCAGTACTTCCGGGCAGGCTCGGCCGCATCCCGCATGACCTCGGCCGATGTCCCCGACGAGCTCCTCGCCGCGGCGTCCCTGCTGCACGTGGGCGGGGTGACGACGCTGCTCTCGCCCGGCGCGGCGGCGACCGTCGAGGACGCCGTCCGCCGTGCCCGCGCGGCAGGGGTCGCGGTGAGCTTCGACGTGAACCATCGGCCCTCCCTCGCCCCGCCCGGGGGCGTGCGCGAGGTCTACACCCGCCTGGCCGCGGGAGCCGATGTCGTCTTCGGCGGGCTCGAGGAGCTGGCGCTCATCGCCCCCGAGGGCACCGATCCGGAGGACCCGGAGGCGCTGCTGCGGGCGCTGGATGCGCACCTGGAGGCCCTCTCCCCCGACGGCGCGGGCACGGGCGGACGCGAGCTGGTCGCGAAGCTGGGCGGGGACGGCGCCGCGAGCCTCATCGACGGGCATCTGACCCGCCATGACGGCTTCACCGTGCCGGTGGTGGACACCGTCGGCGCCGGGGACGCCTTCGTCGCCGGCTATCTCGCAGCGCGGCTGGCCGGGGCCGACCCGGCCGAGCGGCTGCTGCGCGGCAATGCGCACGGCGCCCTGCTGTGCATGTCGCCCGGCGACTGGGAATCCGCGCCGCGGCCCGCCGACCTGCAGCGATTCCTCGACCCCGACGGCGACCCGGTCAGCCGGTAGCCGCCGGGACCGACCCGCCGCCGACCGGCCCCCGCGCGGCCCGCTCCGGCGCCCCATCGGCCGCGCCCGGCCGATACCATCGAAGGATGAGGCCGGAGGAGAGCAGCGCCCACGCCGCGTCGACTCCTTCAGGCGTCGACGCGGCCACCGCGGCCGATGCGTCCCAGCGCATCGGCGAGACCGCCCTGCGCCGGGGCGCCGCCGGGGAGAGACGGCCCCGCGGCATCGGCCGCCGGGCCCTGCTGACGGGGGCGGCGGCCGCCGCCGGATCGGCCGTGGTCTGCCTGGGGCCGCTGTGGGCCCGCGCGCACATCCTCGACGGCCCGCGCGATGACGACCAGGGCTGGGGGACGGGCCCCGAGGCCGCCGGCACCGTCTTCGCCTCGTTCATCACCGACGTGCACATCGACGCGGTCGCCGCGGCGCAGGACATCCACCTGCAGCTGGTCCTCGAGGACATGCGCGCCCTGAACGTCCCGCTCGTGCTGCACGGCGGGGACATCACCGAGTTCGGGTCCAACGACACCTACGACCGCTACCTGCGGCTGGTCCCGGAGGACTTCCCCGGGGAGATCCAGCACGTCGCCGGCAACCACGAGATGCGCTGGGATCCCAGCGGCGGGAACGTGTACCGCGCGCGGATGCACGAGGAGGGCTCGCGCTCCTTCGACCATCAGCGGATCCACGTGATCATGCTCGAGGTCTCGGGCCCGCTGCAGGAGGAGGCGCACGTCAGCCGGGCGACCCTGGAGTGGCTGCGCGCCGATCTGCGGATGGCCGGGCGCACGCCCAGCATCATCGTCATGCACTGCCCGCCCGGGGCGGACTTCCACTACGTGCGCGGCATGGACCAGCTGTTCGCGCTGATCGCGGATCATCCCGTGCGGGCGATCCTCGCCGGCCACAACCATTCCGAGACCGTCACCCGGGTCAACGACACCATCGTCCTCACGGGCCGGGCGGTGAAGAACTCGCCCGTCCACTACCTGCTGCGCCACAGCCCCACCGAGGAGATGGACCAGCTCACCGTCGAGGCGGTCTCGCTGCCGGCCCCCGGGGACGACGGCGAGCGCACCGTCACGCCGGTCGTCACGATCCCGATGGGCACGCCGCGCGCCAGCGGCCACCAGGCCATGCCGCGGCGGCTGAACGCCCGCGCCCCCGGCTCGGCCGTGCACCTGAGCGCGCGCATCGGCGGCGAGGACGCCCTCGTCGCCGCCGCGGCGCAGGTCTGGGACGAGTCGCTGTACGGCCTCACCGAGCACGGCACCTGGTACGACATGAGCATCGACGGCACCCTGCTCGAGGCGCGGATCGACGTGGCCGCGATCAGCCCGCCGGTCCTGCCGGGCACGCACCGGGTGCGGGTGCGCGGCACCGCCGCCGACGGCGGGACCTGGGAGGCGGCCGATGAGCTGACCACCCGCGGCGGACCGGTGCGCCCGCTGGGCACCTACGAGGTGGACGGGGCGGTCACCGGCGCGGTGGTCCCCACCGGCGAGGACGCAATGCTGGTGTCCACCGACCAGGGCGAGGTGATCTCCTTCGTCCTGCGGGGGCGCAGCCTGCGCCGGCAGTGGCGGGTGGAGACGGGCCCGGTCCATCGCCCGCTCGCGCTCTCCCCCGACGCGGGCACCGCCTACGTGCCCTCCCTGGACCGGGCGCTCGTCGCGCTCGACATCAGCCGGGGGCGCGAGCTGTGGCGGGCCGAGCTGCCCGAGCGCGTCGCCTCGGCCCCGCTCGTGGTCACGACGGACGGCCTGGAGAGCGTGCTGGTCAGCGCCGGGCCGACGCTGAACCGCATCGACGAGACGGGCACGGTGATGTGGACGGTGCCGATCCCGGTGCAGTCGTGCGGCCGGCCCCTCGTGCTGGGGGACACCGTGGTGATCGGGGCGGGGGACGGCACCGCCCGCGGCTACTCGCTCGAGCGGGGCGCCGAGCGCTGGGTCGCGCAGCTGGCGCGGCGGTCGACCGCCTACCAGCGCCTGCTGTACGGGCCGTGGACCACGACGGTGCGCCCCATCGGCGCGGACGCCGTGCTGGTGGGCACCGTGGACACCCTCCACTGCCTGGATGCGGCCGACGGCACGGCCCGCTGGACGGCGGCCGCCTCGGCGATGTACACCCCGCCGGAGATCCTCGACGACGGCGCCGTCCTCGTGGTCCAGGAGCGCGGGCAGGCGGCGCTCATCAGCCCCGACGACGGCACGATCACGCCCATCGGCGAGGGCGGCCAGGTGTCCCTGGACGCGGGACTCGCCCCCGTGGCCGGGACCCATCGGGCCTGGCACGTGAGCCTGACCGGCGTGCTCTCCCTGATCGACGCCGATGCCCCCGACGTCACCGCGCTGCACCAGGTCACCACCTCGCGGGTGATCGCCACCCCCGCCTACCTCCCGGTGCCCGGCGCGGTGGTCGTCGGCGACCAGGACGGGATGGTGCGCGCCTTCGACGTCACCGAGGTGTGAGACGGCGCAGGGCGCACCGGCAGCAGGGCCCACCGACGGCAGGACGCACCGAACGGCAGGGCGCACCGGCGCGGGCCGGTGCACCCTGCGCGGAGGGCGCGGGTCGGCGGCGGGGACGGGCAGGCTCCGTCCCCATCGCCTCACTCGCGGTCGAACAGCATCCGGTAGGTGGAGCCGGCGATCGCCGCGCCGATCAGCGGGGCGAGGAGGAACAGCCACACCTGGCCCAGCGCCGCCGGGTTGAACACCGCCACGGCGAGCGAGCGGGCGGGGTTCACCGAGGTGTTGGTGACCGGGATGGAGATGAGGTGGATGAGGGTCAGGGCGAGGCCGATGGCCAGCGGCGCGAAGCCGACCGGGGCGCGGCCGTGGGTCACCCCGAGGATCACCCACAGGAACACCGCCGTCAGCACGATCTCGATGAGCAGAGCCGACAGCAGGCTGTAGCCTCCCGGCGAGAGCTCGCCGTAGCCGTTGGTCGCGAAGGATCCCGCGGCGCCGGGGTCGATGGCGAAGGAGTCGGAGCCGCTGGCGATGAGGAACAGCACCGCCGCGGCGACCACGCCGGCGACGACCTGCGTGGCCATGTACGGCAGCACCGCCTTCGCCTCGATGCGGCCGCCCAGGACGACGCCCAGGGTGACGGCGGGGTTGAAGTGGCCGCCGGAGATGTGGCCCACCGCGTAGGCGCCGGTGACGACGGTCAGGCCGAACGCGAGCGCGACGCCCACGAAGCCGATGCCCAGCTGGGTGCCGTCGTCGGTGAGGAAGACCGCCGCGAGGACCGCGGATCCGCAGCCGCCGAAGACGAGCCAGAACGTGCCGAGGAACTCGGCGATGAGACGGGAGGAGAGAGGAGGGACAGGAGAATCGGACACGGTGGCCTCCAGGGCTGCCGAGGAAGGGATGGGAAACGCCTGCTCGGTGCAGTCCTACCGTGCGGTCGATGATCCCGCAATGCCCGCGTTCCGGTATGTCCGAATGCCGTCCTGCCCGGCAGCTCAGCAGCCGGCCGGGGAGGTCAGCGGCCGGCCGGGGACAGCTCGCGCTCGAGGAAGAGGCTCGCCGCGCCGATCGCGCCGACGTCGTCGCCGAGCGTGGAGGACGTGATGAGCACGCCGTGGTCGCCGCCGCCGGCCCGCAGCGCGCGCTCGCGCAGCGCCGGCAGGGACGCCTCCTCGAGCAGTCCCCAGTAGGGCCCGCCGATGATGATGCGGTGCGGGTCGTGGATCCCGATCAGGGTGCGCAGCGCCTCGCCGAGGGCGCGGCCGTGCCCGGCGACGAGCTCGGCGGCCGCCGCGTCCCCGGCGCGGGCGCAGGCCACGACCTCGCTGAGGGCATCGGCGACCAGGGCGTCGGGGTCGTCGGCGATGACCCCCTGCTCGCGCGCGGCCTGCAGGATCCCGGAGGCGTCGGTGTACAGGCCGAGGCACGCCCGCCGTCCGCACTGGCACATCGGCCCGTCCAGGCCGGTGGGGAGGTGCCCGATCTCGCCGGCCTGCGTGGTGCTGCCGCGGTGCACGGTGCCGTCGCCAGCGACGGCGGAGCCCACGCCCGCGCCGACGTAGATGTACAGGACCGTCTCCTCCTGCGGGTAGCTGCCGGCCCACTTCTCGGCGGTGAGCGCCGCGTTGGTGTCCTTGTCGAGCACGGCCGGCAGGCCGGTGGCCGTCTCGATCTCGGAGACGATCGGCTCGTGGCGCCAGCCCGGCAACCATGGCGGGTCCACCAGGATGCCGGCCTCGGCGTCCAGCCCCGCGGGCGCGGCGATGCCGATGCCGGCGAGCGCGCCGGCGACGTCGCCGCCGTCGGCCGCGGACATCCCCGCCTCGCGCAGGTCGGCGAGCATGTCCTCGAGGGCGTCGGCGATCCGGACCACGTCGTCCGCCGGGTCCTCGCCGGGCGGCTCGAGCGCACGCTTGGCGATGACCTGCGCGAACAGGTCGACGATGACGACGGTCAGCTGGGCGGGGTCCAGGTGCACCCCGGCGGTGAGCTGCGAGCCGGGGACGATGCCCAGCACCGTGGAGGGCTTGCCGCGCCCGTTGACGCGGGTGCCGTGGGTCTGCACGAGGCCGCGATCGATCAGCCGCCGCACGATCTGGGAGACGGCCTGGCGCGACAGCCCGCTGCGGCGGACGACCTCCGACTGGGAGATGCCCTCCGGCCGCAGCCGGATCGCCTGCAGGATCACCATCTCGTTGCGAGCCCCGAGATCCGGCATGGTCGATCCGCGCATGAGGTCCTCCTGGGCCCGTTCCTGGCCCGATGGTAGCGGCCGCTCCGCCGCCCCTTGTTTTATGTCCATCGGTGTGAGTAATGTACCCGGCGACACGACGGAGTGGTCCGGCCCACACGCTTCACGGACATCTCCCGCCCCCTGCCCCGCGCAGCGGACCACCCGTCATGACTCGGTGCACCGACGGGGTTGCACCGCATCTCGGAAGGAGAACGATGAGCGCCACCGACGTGGACGGAGCGCGCGCCGCGGGCACCGGAGCCCCCGCGCGATCCACGACGCCGCTCGCCGGAGCATCGGGCGAGAAACGCCGCATGTCCCTCACCCACAAGCGCAACCTCAGGCTGGGGCTGCTGTTCATCTCGCCCTGGATCATCGGCGTCGCCGTCTTCATCGTGTACCCGGTGACCTACTCGATCGGCCTGAGCTTCACCCGGTACTCGGGCATGGCGACCCCCACCTGGGTCGGCGTGCAGAACTACATCACCGCGTTCAGCGACCCGCTGGTCGCCAAGGCCACCGGGAACACGCTGTTCTACGCGATCATCGCCGTGCCGCTGGGACTGGTCGTCGCCCTCACCCTCGCGATCGCCATGAACCAGAACGTGCGCGAGGTCGCCTGGTACCGCACCATCTTCTACGCCCCCTCGCTGATCCCCGCGTTCGCGATGTCGTTCATCTTCATCGTGTTCCTGAACCCGCAGTTCGGCGTGTTCAACCAGGTCATCGGCCTGTTCGGCGGCGCGAACGTGAACCTGCTGGGCGATCCGACGGGCGTGAAGATCGCGATCATCCTCATGGCGCAGTTCGGCGCCGGCAACGCGGCCCTCATCTTCCTGGCGGGCCTGCGCAACGTGCCGAAGACCGTCTACGAGGCGGCGCGCGTGGACGGGGCCGGCCCCATCCGCCAGTTCTTCTCGATCACCTTCCCGCTGCTGACCCCGGTGCTGCTGTTCAACCTCATCACCGGCGTCTCCGGTGCGCTGCAGGTCTTCACCGAGGCCTTCGTGATCACCAACGGATCCGGCGATCCCGACGGCGGCGCGCTGTTCTACATGATGTACCTGTACAAGACGGCATTCGGCTTCGCAGAGCTGGGCTACGCCTCCGCCCTGGCCGTGCTGCTGTTCCTGACGGGTCTTGCCCTGGCGCTGCTGATCTTCTGGCTCTCGCGCCGATTCGTGAACTACGACGTGGACGCCGCCTGATGACTACCTCCCTCACCGAGCACGACTCGAGCGCCGCCTCGAGCACCGCCAAGAACTCCTCGCACCTCGCCGAGCGCCGCCGCCAGCGGGCGGAGGACGCCGACCAGAACAACCGTCGCGCCGACGGCACCCTGCGGCCGTGGTACTCCACGCTCATCGCCCGGATCGTCATGATCGCGCTGAGCGCGCTGTTCCTGCTGCCGATGTACTGGATGATCGCGTCCTCGCTGAAGTCCAACGAGGAGCTCGCGAAGTTCCCGCCGACCCTGCTCCCCCAGTCCTGGGAGTTCGGGAACTACGTCAAGGCCATCACGGCCATGCCGTTCCTCCAGTTCTTCGCGAACTCCGCGATCATCACCATCTCCGTGGTGGTCCTCAGCGTGGTCGCGAACTTCATCGTCGCCTACGGCTTCTCCTGCATCGAGTGGCCCGGCCGCGACAAGGTCTTCCTCGTGGTCATCGGCACCCTGTTCCTGCCGTTCCCGGTCACGCTCATCCCGATGTTCGACATGTGGGCCCGGCTGGGCGCGGTGAACACCCTGTTCCCGCTCATCATCCCGGCCATGTTCGGCTCCGCGTTCTTCGTGTTCCTGCTGCGGCAGTTCCTGCTGCAGATCCCCCGGGACATGCTCAACGCCGCCCGCGTGGACGGGGCCAGCGAATGGACGATCCTGTGGAAGCTCGTCTTCCCCACCGCCCGCCCGGCCCTGACCACGGTCGCGATCTTCGCCGCGGTCGGCGCCTGGAACGACTTCATGGGACCGCTGATCTACCTGCAGGACCAGAGGGTCCAGACCCTGTCCATCGGTCTGCAGACCTTCCGCTCCGTCAACGCCCAGGACGTCTCCTTCAACCAGCTCATGGCCGCATCGTTCCTCGTGATCCTGCCGCTGCTGGTCCTGTTCTTCATCTTCCAGCGGTACTTCATCCGCGGCATCACGATCGGAGGCTTCAAGTGATCGACAGACGACGATTCCTCGGCGGTGCGGGCCTCGCCGCCGCCGCGACCCTGGGCGCCACCTCCTGCGCCCGCAGCCGGGCGACCGGCGACAACGTCATCCGCTACTGGGGCATGGGCGCCGCCGACACCGACAAGGATCAGGCGGTCCTGGACGCCTTCAAGGCCACCGACGCCGGGAAGGACGTCCAGGTCATCATCGACCAGGTCCCCTCCAGCGGCGCGGCGGACAACAGCCAGATCATCACGGCCGTGCGCGGCGGGACCGCGCCGGACCTGTGGTGGATGGACCGCTTCAACGCCGTGCAGAACGCCTCCATCGGCCTGCTCGAGCCCATCGACGGCCTCATCGAGGAGTACGAGGACGTCTCCGTCGAGGAGTTCAAGTCCCAGTGGATCCAGTTCGCGATCGACGAGCTGACCTACGACGGGCAGACCTACGGCCTGCCCACCGCGACCGACGCCCGCGGCCTGCTCTACAACGAGAACATCCTCAAGGACGTCGGGATCGACCTGGACATGTTCGACCCGACGCAGCACGTCATCACCTGGGACGAGCTGCGCGAGGTCGCCCGGCAGGTCACCCACGAGGACTCCCGCGGCAACTACGACCGCTTCGGCTTCGTGCCGTGGGTGGACCAGGGCACGCCCTACACCTGGGCCTTCGGCCTGGGCGCCGAGGTCTACGACAACGAGACCTCGAAGATCACCCTGGACTCCCCCGAGTGGAAGGCCGTGTTCGAGCTGTACGCGGACTGGGCCGAGGAGTTCCCCTACTCCAAGGTCGACGCCTTCTACGCGACCTACCAGCCGCCGAACGCGCCGCCCACGCAGAACGCGCTGTTCTCCGAGCGCCTGGCCATCACGCCCACCGGCCCGTGGCAGATCCAGGGCAACGAGAAGTACGCCCCGGACCTCCCGCTGAAGTGGACCTGGCTGCCCGTCCAGAAGGACGGCGACCCCACCTACACGTGGTCGGGCGGCCAGTCGCTGGTCATCCCCAAGGGCGCGAACATGACCAAGACGCTCTGGGAGTTCCTGAAATTCTTCGCGGGCTACCCGGGCCAGTCGATCTACCAGCCGATGCTGGGCAACCTGCCCACGAACCTGCAGGCGATCGTCGAGAAGAAGTACAACCCGGGGGCGGAGCTGTTCCGGGAGATGCTCCCGAACTCGACCTCCCGTCCGCCGCTGCCGGTGGGCTCGGCCGTGTGGGACACCACCGACCGTGCCAAGTCCTCGGTGGCGCTGGGGTCCAAGACGCCGCAGGAGGCGATCGAGGAGAACCAGGCCCTGATCGCCCCGAAGATGGCGCTGTTCCCCGACTTCAAGATGCCCGAGACGTACGGCAAGCCCAGCCCCATCCCCGAGGCCTGAGCCTCGCCCGGGCTCCGCGACCTCCGCGTCGCGGGGCCCGGGCGGCCTCGGCCGATGTCCGTCCCGAAAAGATCCGACGAATCGTCCGATGCCCCTCCCCATGCCCTGCCCCCATCGGGCAGGCTGAAGACGTCGGCCCCTCGGCCGGCCCGGGACCCGGCACCATCGCGGGCCCCGACCCCGGCCACCGGCCGGACCGCCGGCCATCGGCCGGCCCCAGACCCCCGGCCATCGGCCGGACCGCAGACCCCCGGCCTCCCGGCCGGACAGGAAACCCACGAGACGGGAAGCAGGAATCCACCCCATGACCTCCCCCCTGGACACGGCAGCGCCCTTGCGGATCGCCGTGCTCTCCGCCTGGCACGTGCACGCCGAGGAGTACGGACGCGCCGCGATCGACCACCCGGGCACCGAGCTGGTCGCCGTGTGGGACGACGACGCGCCCCGCGGGCAGGAGCTCGCCGAGCGCCTGGGCGTCCCCTTCGAGGCCGATCTCGAGGCGCTGCTGGCGCGCGAGGACCTCGACGGCGTCACCGTCACCACCGCCACCAGCGACCACGACGAGGTGCTCGGAAAGGCCATCGCCGCGGGCAAGCACGTCTTCACCGAGAAGCTGCTCTCCCCCACCGTCGAGGGCTGCGACGTCCTCGTCGAGGCGGCCGGCGCCGCCGGCGTGGCGCTGACCGTGTCGCTGCCGCGCCTGTCCCACGGGTACTGCGTGGCCCTGCGCGAGGTGCTCGGGGCCGGGACGCTGGGACGCCTCACGTACTCGCGCGTGCGCCTGGCCCACAACGGCTCCCTCGCCAACTGGCTGCCCGAGCGCTTCTACGACGCGACCGAGGCCCTCGGCGGCGCGTTCTCGGACCTCGCCGCCCACCCCGTCTACCTCACCCAGCTGATCCTGGGCGAGGACGTGCAGGTCGCCGGTGCGACCTACACCGACATGACCGGCCGCGGCGTCGAGGACAACGCGGTGGTCACCGTGACCTCGGCCGACGGCGCGATCGGCGTGGTCGAGACCGGGTTCGTCACCCCCGCCAGCCCGTTCACCATCGAGGTCCTCGGCACCGAGGGCTCCCTGATCTACGGCTTCGAGGAGGACGAGCAGGGCGCCGTGATGCGCGTGAACGCCGGCGACGGCTTCCAGCGCGTCGACGTCCCCGCCGATGCCCCCGCCCCCTTCGACCTGTGGGTCGAGGCGATCCGCACCGGAGAGCCCACCACCGAGAACCTGCGGCGGGCGCGCGCCCTGACGGCCCTGGTCGTCGCGGCGAACGACCGCGCGCACGCCTGAGCGGCCCCGCACCGGGCTCTGCCCTCCGTCCCCACCACTGCCGACCCAGAACGCTTCCCACCAGGAGAACCAGGAACCATGACCACCACCTCCACCGCCCCCCTTCCGAGCTCCGCGACCATCGCCTCGCCCGTCCGCATCGGCATCATCGGCGGCGGCGGCATCGCCGGCGCGCACCTGAACGGCTACAAGGCCGCCGGCGACGCCGTGCGCATCACCGCCATCGCCGATGCCTTCGAGAAGACCCTCGCCCAGCGCGTCGAGGAGACCGGCGCGAAGGGCTACTCCGACTTCGCCGAGCTCGTGAAGGACCCCGAGGTCGACGCCGTCGACATCTGCCTGCCCCACCACCTGCACCGCGACGCGATCGTCGCGGCCGCCGAGGCCGGCAAGCACATCCTCTGCGAGAAGCCGCTGTGCCTCACGCCCGAGGAGGCCCGCGACGTCCGCGACGCCGTGCAGAAGGCCGGCGTCACCCTCATGTGCGCGCACAACCAGCTGTTCATGCCGGCGGTCGCCAAGGCCAAGGAGATCATCGACTCCGGCGCCCTGGGCACCGTGTACGAGGTCCGCACGACCGACTCGTTCTACAACAACTTCGACCCGGCCAACATGGGCTGGCGCGCGAAGGCCGCGACCTCCGGCGGCGGCGAGTACATCGACACCGGCTACCACCCGACCTACCTGCTCATGCACCTCTCCGGCGGCGGCCGTCCCGAGAAGGTCTTCTCGATGATGTCCACCCACCGCCTGGACTTCATGGAGGGCGAGGACTCCGCGCAGGTCCTGGTGCGCTTCGACAACGGCAGCGTGGGCCAGCTGGTCACCTCCTGGGCCTACCAGGCCGCCCCCGGCACCGACCGCTTCAGCGTGGTCGGCGAGAAGGGCTCGCTCAGCTCCGACGGCACCACCCTGCGCGTCAAGCTGCACGCCGAGGACACGGAGCAGGTCTTCGAGCACGAGGAGGTCGACACCTTCGCCGCGGAGATCGCCGACTTCCTCGAGTGCCTCACCACGGGCAAGCGCCCGCTGAACACCGAGGACGAGGGCATCGCCGTGCTCGGCATCATCCTCGCCGCCTACGAGAGCGCCCGCACCGGCACCCTCGCGGACGTCCCCGAGGTCTGATCCCCCTCCGCCGGCCCCGCGGCACCCGCCGCGGGGCCGGCGCCCTCTCCTCCTCCCGAAGCGGCCGCCGATCCCGATCCCGGCCGCTGCGCGCACAGACCTCGTCGCAGCGCGCCCACCCCCGCGTTCCCTCCCCCACCCCTGGAGACGATGATGTCCCACCGGAACCTCCCCTCCTCCGCCCTTCGCCGCCCCATCGGCCGTCGCAGCGCCCTCGGCGCGGGCCTCGGCGCCACCGCCCTGGCCCTCGGGGCCGCGTCCCCGGCCGCGGCCGGCGGTCCCGCCCCGCTCGCGGGCCCCACAGCGGCAGGCGCCCCGGCCGCGCCCCTGCTGCCGGCCCCCGCCGAGCGCGGCACGCCCGGCGTGCGCTGGAAGGACGGCCACGTCCTGCCGACCTTCGCGCGCGCCACATCCCTGCGGGTCGCCGATCCCCGGGAGCTGGACGGCTTCGCCCAGACGCTTCTGGTCACCCTGCAGGGCCTGGTCAACCGCGAGCGCCCCGAGATCTACCTGGTCCTGGACGAGGTCGACGCCACCTGGGTGCCGGACCTGCCCGTGCCGACCGAGACCGTCGAGGACCCGCTGAGCCTGGTCGAGACCTACCGCGACCGCATCGCCGGCGCCGTCGTCTACGACATGGACGCCCCGGACACCATCAACGTCGCCACCACCCTGGCCGCCCTGCACGGCGGCGTCGCCGCCACCGCCGAGCTCGCCGCCGAGCATGGCCTGGAGATCCTCGAGGACCTCCGCGGGCGCTTCGAGGACGACCCGGCCGCGATCTACGCCTGGGCCCACGAGACCCTGTGGGAGCAGTGCACCCACCGCATGCTGGTGGGCCTGCCGCCTACCCGGACCGTCGAGGTCGACGGCGTCACCTGGACGGAGGCGCTGCGCTGGCCCGAGCAGACCCGCGACTTCTCCAACCGCGAGGTGCGCACCGTCGACCTGTCCGCGCACCTGGACGCCGAGGCGGTCTTCGTCCGCATGACCGACGCCTTCCCCGAGGACGGCTGGGGCCCGGACGTCTACGGCGTCACCGTCGAGGCCGATGGCGCGCAGATCGCCGCCTTCACCCCCGGCACCCCGGAGGAGGAGCCCTTCCTCTTCGACGGCTCCGGCTCGACGGTCCTCGAGGGCCACCGCTTCGCCGACGGCGGCGGGCGCTTCATCTACCGGATCGCGGTGCCGGAGGGGGCGACGAGCCTGTCCATCTCCCTGGACATCGTCAACCAGTTCGTCGTCTCGATCACCGGCACCTCCCCCACCCGGGTAGAGCCGTTCGTCCACTTCCGCGACATGGCCGCCGCGACCGATGCGCTCGTGGTCTGGCTGCCGCCCTCCGGCGACAGCGGCTCGCAGTTCACGCAGCTGCTGGACGCGCTCGAGCCCGGATCGGCCTTCGCCGGCTGGTTCGCGAACGACGTCTCCGGCGAGTGGTCCGGGGTGACGCTGTGCAGCCAGGCCGGGGTGATCGTCGTCCCGGCGGACTGGTACGCCAACGGCTCCGCGCTGTCCGGGGTCGCGGCCGATGTGCACCACGTCCCCGCGCGGCGGTCCTCGCAGCGCCCCGAGGACGCGACCTACGTGACCCTCATCTTCGGCGAGGGCGACAACATCCAGTACTGCCAGCGGCACCTGCGGGCGCTGTGGGACGACCCGGCGCGCGGGCAGGTCCCGATCTCCTGGACCGTCAGCCCGCTGCTGGAGGACGCCGGCCCCGCGCTGCTGCGCCACCTCCGCGACACCGGCACCGACAACGACCTGCTGGTGTGCGGGCCCTCCGGTGCCGGCTACACCTACGGCGATTCCTGGCCGGAGGACGAGCTCGCGGTCTACACCGGCATCACCGGCGGCTACCTGGCCCGCACCGGTCTCGACGTCATCTACGGCTACACCACGCCCACGCCCGACGGCGACAACCCCGTCATGCCCGAGCGGGTGCTGGAGGCCTACGCCCGCGACGTGCGCCTGCGCGGCATCATGCAGACGGGCGACCCGTACGAGATCTCGGAGCCCGGGGCCGCGGTCCCGCTGATCGCCGCCCTGTCCCCCTTCGGCGACCCCGAGAGCTATCGGACGCAGATCGAGGAGATGATCGCCGAGCGCAAGGGCCCGGGCCCGCTGTTCATCGCGGTGCACGTGCACGCCTGGTCCTTCACCCCGACGAAGGCGGCCGAGCTGGTGGCAAGCCTGCCGGAGGGCGTGCGGGTCGTCCTCGCGGACGAGTTCTTCGACCTGTTCCGGCGGTCGCAGGAGGGCTGAGTCGGCACGGCGGCCGCCCGCACCGCGGCCGCCGTGCCGCCCTCCCGGGCACGGGCCGGGCTCAGCTCCGCAGGATCCCCGCCACCAGGTACGCCGCGCACAGCGCGCCCAGCAGGAGCACCGCGCCGGTGGCCACGAGCATCGGCACGCCCGAGCGGGCCAGCCCGTCCTCCTCGACGAGGCCGCGGTGCTCGCGGGCGTAGCCGTGGGCGGTGGCGACGTAGGCGAGGATCGCGCAGCCGGCCACGGCCAGGCCTGCCACCACCGCCGTCACCCCGAGGGCGGGCGCGGTGAAGCGGGCGGCCACCAGCCCGGCGGCGGCGAAGGACAGGCAGGTGCGCCGCCACGCCAGCAGGGTGCGCTCGACCTGCAGCCCCGGGTCGAAGGGCGCGTCGCCCGGTCGGCGCGGGCGCCCCGGCGGGCCGCCCGGCGGCGGCCCCGGAGGCCCGGACGGCGGGGCGGGCGGGGTGGGGCCCGCAGGCGGCGTGCTCACGCGAACAGGCCGATGGTCACCAGGGCCGCCGCGATGATCACCCCGGCCACGATGATCGCGCCGGCGCCGAGGCCCGGCAGCGGCGTGTCGCGGCGCAGGGAGCGCTCGGTCGCGGCCCAGCCCCACCACGCCTGCAGGGAGGCGACGGTGCCGAGGACCACGAAGACCCCGGCGGCGGCCGCCCGCCATCCCAGGGCCTCCGGCAGGGCCAGGGCCTCGAGGGCGAACGCCCCCGCGTACAGGGCCAGGGCCGTGCGCAGCCAGGCGAGGAAGGTCCGCTCGTTGGCGAGGCTGAACCGGGGATCGGGCTCGTCGCCGTCGCGGTAGACGGTGCCGGGGAAGCGGCGGGGGGCGTTCATGCATCGGCCTTTCGCAGGGACGCCGTGCGGAAGCCGGCGTTGCCCATCGAGGAATCCGGGGTGTTCTGGGACCGCGCGGAGTTGCGGTACCGGTTGCAGTAGGAGATGTGGCAGAGGTAGCTGCCGCCGCGCAGCACGCGCGAGGGCCCGTCCTCGGGGCCGACGGGGTCGGTGACCAGGGCGCGCTGGGCCGCGGTGGTGCCGCGGCGGTAGGTGGCGGGGTGGAAGACGTCCTCGCACCACTCCCACACGTTGCCGACGCTCTGCCACAGGCCGTAGCCGTTGCGGGAGAAGGCGCGCACGGGCGCGGTGGTGAGGCAGCCGTCCTCGAGGGTGTTCGCACGCGGGAAGTCGCCCTGCCAGATGTTGGCGCGCCAGCCGCCGTGCTCCAGGTCGCCGCCGGTGTCCGGCTCCTCGTCGCCCCAGGGATACTTCGCGCCCTCCAGCCCGCCGCGGGAGGCGTACTCCCATTCGGCCTCCGTGGGCAGGCGCCGTCCCGCCCAGGCGCAGTACGCCTGGGCATCGTTCCAGCTCACATGCGTGACCGGATGGTCGCCGATGCCCTCGATCGAGGAGTCCCGCCCGCCGGGCCGGCGCCAGTGCGCGCCCTTCACCCCCGCCCACCAGGGCACGCCCGAGGCGGGGCCCATGATGTCCCCGGGCGGCGCGGAGATCGCGAGATGGAAGACCGCGGAGAACCCGAAGGACTCCGCCTCGGTGACGTAGCCGGTGTCCTCGACGAAGCGGGCGAAGTCGTCGTTCGTGACCGTGGTGGCGTCGATGTCGAAGGCGCTGATCGCGACCTCGTGGCGGGGCGTCTCGCCGTCGCCGCGGTTGCGGTCCCCCGAGGAGTCGCCCATGACGAACGTTCCCGCGGGGACGTGCGCCTGCTCGATGCGGTGGCGGGCGACGCCGGTCGCGGACGCGGCCGATGGCCCCGAGCCGTTCTCCGCGGATCCCGCAGGCGTTCCCGCGGGAACGTCACGCGGCGCGGGAGCGGTGCCCAGCGCCAGGGCCTGCGCCCGGGTGGGGGTGCATCCGCAGCCGCAGCCTGCTGTCCCGTTCTCCGACATCCACGCCCTCCGCTCGTCCCATCGTCCTGCCGCCGGCCCGCGGTCGTCCCCGATTGTCTCAGGCATGACGGCGCGGACGCCTAGGCTACTCGCACTTGCACCTAGTCGCACATGCACCTAGAGTCTCGTCATCGCTCTCGAGGAGGAGATGACCATGAAGCTCGAGTTCCCGCTGCTGGGACTGCTGGCCGCCCGATCGATGACCGGCTACGACATCGCCCGATGGACCCGGGTGGAGGGAAAGTTCTCCGGGCTGGACCGCCACCCCAGCCAGATCTATCGGCTCCTCTCGCGCATGGAGACCGAGGGCTGGGTCTCGCACGTCGTCGACCCGCGCTCCACCGCCCCGGACGCCAAGGTGTACTCGGTGACCGATGCCGGCTTCGCACGGCTGCTGCGCTGGGTGCACTCGGTGTACTCGCCCCCGCGCCGGTTCCAGGACCCGGAGTTCATCGGCCGCCTGCGCA
Source organism: Brachybacterium phenoliresistens (assembly GCF_039530785.1). Taxonomy (NCBI): domain Bacteria; kingdom Bacillati; phylum Actinomycetota; class Actinomycetes; order Micrococcales; family Dermabacteraceae; genus Brachybacterium; species Brachybacterium phenoliresistens. The sequence goes on along the minus strand of NZ_BAAAOW010000005.1, from coordinate 39,371 downwards.
TCGCCGCGATGGTCGATCTCCCCCGCGCGCTGCAGCTGCTGGAGGAGGAGCTGGAGGCGCGCCGCCGCCAAGTCGCCGAGAACCGGGGCCGCGACCGCGGCGAGGACCATCTCTCCGAGGCCGCGCGGCCCGAGATCGACGTCCATGCCCTGGCGCTCTTCGCCGACGAGCTCAACGCCTACGGCGAGGCGGCCATCGACCAGTGGATCGCGTGGCTCGAGCGGATGCACGACGTGATCACGCAGCAGCTCGCGCAGCGCGGCGCCGAGCAGGGCGCGACCGAGCTGGGTACGACCGAGCAGCGCGCGGCGCCCTCCGAGTCCGGCTCCTCGGAGAGGACGGGCCGTTGAGAGCCGTCGTCCTCCTCTTCGACAGCCTGAACCGGCGGTTCCTCCCGCCCTACGGGGCCAGCGGGATCCACGCCCCGAACTTCTCCCGGCTGGCGGAGCGCAGCACCCGCTTCGAGACCTGCTACGGCGGGTCCATGCCGTGCATGCCGGCCCGTCGCGAGCTGCACACCGGGCGCCACAACTTCCTGCACCGCTCGTGGGGGCCGCTGGAGCCCTTCGACGACTCCGTCCCGCAGATGCTCAGCGAGAACGGCGTGTACACGCACCTGGTCACCGACCACCAGCACTACTGGGAGGACGGCGGCGCGACGTACCACAACCGCTTCGACTCCTACGAGTTCTTCCGCGGGCAGGAGGGCGATGCCTGGAAGGGGCACGTCGCCGATCCGATCGAGCCGGAGGACAGCCCGCGCCGGATCCGCCACGGGCTGTGGCGGCAGGACCTCATCAACCGCGAGTACCTGCGCGACGAGGCCGACCACCCCCAGACCCGCACGGTCGACGCCGGCCTCGAGTTCCTGGCGACCAACCGGGACGAGGACGGCTGGATGCTGCAGATCGAGTGCTTCGACCCGCACGAGCCGTTCTTCTCCTACGCCCAGTACCAGCGCCTGTACGGCCTGGACCCGGAGGATCCGCGCCGCACCGACTGGCCCGACTACAAGCGCGCCGACGAGGACGTCGAGACGGTGGAGCGCATCCGCGACGAGTATTCGGCGCTGCTGAGCATGTGCGACGCCTCCCTGGGACGGATCCTCGACCGCTTCGACGAGGACGACCTCTGGAAGGACACCCTGCTGATCGTCTGCACCGACCACGGGCTCCTCCTGGGCGAGCACGGCTGGTGGGGCAAGAACGTCCAGCACTGGTACGACGAGAACATCCACACGCCGCTGTTCGTGGCCGATCCGCGGCACGGAGGCGCCGGCGAGACGCGCAAGAGCCTCGTGCAGACCGTGGACCTCGGGCCGACGCTGCTGGACTTCTTCGGGATCCCGGCCACCGAGCGGATGCAGGGGCGCTCGATCGCCCCGGTGCTCGCCGAGGACGCCCCGATCCGCGAGCACGCCCTCTTCGGCACCTTCGGCGGGCACGTCAACGTCACCGACGGCCGCTACGTCTACATGCGCGCCGCCGTCGACGCGGGCAACGGCCCGCTGTTCGAGCACACGCTCATGCCGACCCACATGAACCAGCGCTTCTCCCCCGCCGAGCTGGTCGACGCCGAGCTCCACCCGCCGCTGTCCTTCACCCAGGGCGCCCCCGTGCTGCGCCTGCCGGGACGCGCGATGGGCAGCTCCGCGGACCTGGGCACGGCCCTGTTCGACCTCGAGACCGACCCCGAGCAGACGCACCCCCTGCTGGACGACGCGCTCGAGCTGCGCATGATCACGCTGCTGCTGGAGGCGATGCGCCAGGCCGATGCCCCGCCGTCGCAGTACCTCCGGCTGGGCCTTCCCGAGCACGGGCCCGCGACCGAGGAGCATCTGCTCGCCCGCGCCCAGCACCCCACGTATCTGGCGTCCCTGGCACCGCTGCCCTCGGCCGAGCAGTTCGCCGCGACGTCCCCCGTGGTCGTCTCCCCCCTGCGCGAGCTGATGGCCGACGAGGACCGGGCGCAGATCCTGCGCTCGCAGCTGGGAGGCGCGGCCGATTCGCTCGCGCGTCTCGCCGGCGCCTCGACGCTGCTGCAGCTCGCGCCCCTGTCGCCGCTGCTGCGCCATGCGGTGCTGGCCGAGCTCGACGCCCGGCTGACCGCCGTCCCCGCTTCCTGACCCACCGACCCGAATCCGCCGCGCCGCGGCCCGATCCATCTCGACGAGGAGATCCGCCATGTCCCCGACCCAGGAGACGGCTCCTGCGACCGCAGGAGAGCGTTCCACCCCCGCGCCCCGCCTGACCCCCGACGGCAAGGGGGTGATCGTCCCGGGCCGATGGCGCAAGCTCGCGCTCGTCGGCGGATCCCTGTTCGCCGACAACAACGAGACCAGCCTGCTCAGCGTGCTCGCCGCCGTGATCCTCCCGGCCCTGGGCATCGGCACCGCCGCCCTCGGCCAGCTGGTCGCCGCCGGCAAGGCCATCGCCGTCGTGTTCGGCCCCTTCTGGGCGTTCGTCGCCCGGAGGACGAACCGCAAGAAGACCTTCGTGCTCACCTCCGTCGCCGCAGGCCTCGCGACCATCGCGACCGGCTTCGCGCAGGGGTACGGCACGCTGCTGCTGGGCTACGGCGTCACCGCCGCCTTCGTGGCGGCGTCCCTGCCGCTCATCTCGGAGATCACCAGCGATCTGTTCGACGAGCGCTCCCGCGGGCGCGCCTCCGGGTACACCTGGGGCGGCGTGGCGCTGCTGGGGGCCGTCGCCGGGCCGCTGATCGGGCAGCTCGCGAACGTCGAGGACGGCTGGCGCTACGGCTTCTATCTCTGGGGCGGGATCATGGTGATCCTGGCCCTGGCGGTCTGGCTCTTCTTCGAGGACCCCGGGGTCGGCGCGAGCGAGGCCGCGTCCACCTCCATGACCGCAGAGCAGCGGGCGGTGAACGACACGCTCACCTGGGCCAAGGTGCGCCAGATGTTCACGATCCCCACCTTCGTGCTGATGCTCGTGCAGCGCCTGGTGAGCGGGCACCTGCTCATCGCCTCCTTCGGAGTCATCTTCCTGGTGCAGACCTATGGCTTCACCACGGCCGTCGCGGCCGTCGTGACGCTGCCGTTCGGCCTCGGCTTCCTCGGGGGGACCCTCGTCGGCGGCGCGGTGACCGATCTGCTGCACGTCCGCTTCCCGCGCTGGGGACGCATCGCCGTGCTCCAGTTCGCGCAGCTCGCCTTCGGCGCGGTGGCCATCGTCGCCACCCAGCACGACTGGGGCGGCATCGGCGTGTTCGCCGCTTTCTGGGCCGTGCTCGGCCTGCTGCAGGGCTTCAACCCCGGGGTGAACCGCCCGATCGTCGCCGCGGTAGTGCCGCCCGAGATGCGCGGCGCCGCCTACGCCCTCATGCTCAGCGTCTTCGAGGCCTTCGCCTACGCCGCCTTCAACCTCCTCGCCGGCTACCTCGGCGAGGCCTACGGGCTGGGGGTCGTCATGCTCTGGCTCCCCGGCATCCTCATGCTCGTCAACGGGCTCTTCGTCACGGCCCTCTACGTCACCTACCCCCGCGACGCGATCCGTCTCGAGGACACGCTGCGCGACCGGGCACGGAGCACCCCCGGCACGCTCTGACCGCCCCTTCTCTGCACGGACCGCGCTCGTCCCCCTCCCGGGGACGAGCGCGGTCCGCATCCGGCAGGAGTCGCGATGCGCACCGGGCGCGGCGGCAATGCTCAAACCTTTGAGTCTTCGGTTCAAACGTTTGAACCCCTACGGTCGAACCACACGGCCCGGCGCTCGAGGCACTCGACACCGACGTCCCGCTCCCGCTGCGGCCGCGCGACTCGAAGGAGAGACATGTCCACCACCGCCACCGCCACCGGCCCGGCCTCGACGCTCGCGCCGTCGCGCCCCTTCGGCCTCCGCGACAGGATCGGCTACCTGTTCGGGGACCTGGGCAACGACTTCACGTTCATCCTGGCCTCTGCGTATCTGATGGTCTATTTCACCAACGTCGCCGGGCTCGAGGCCGCGCACGTGGGTCTGCTGTTCCTGGCGGCGCGGCTCGTCGATGCGTTCACGGACATCGGCTGGGGCCGCTTCCTGGACCGCCACCGCCCCAGCCGCCTGGGCCGGTTCCGCCCGTGGATCGGGCGCATGGCGATCCCCGTCGGCATCGCGAGCATGCTGCTGTACGTGCCCTTCACGGCCGACTGGGCCTACGGCGCGAAGCTCGCCTATGCGGTGGCGACCTACCTGCTGTGGGGCTCGATCTGTTACACCACCACGAACATCTCCTACGGGTCGATGGCCTCGGTGATGACGATCGTCCCCGCCGAGCGGGCCTCGCTGTCCGTCTTCCGCAGCATCGGCGCGAACTTTGCGGGGCTGTTCGTCTCGCTCGTGCCGCCGCTGCTGATCTACACGATGGTCGACGGCACCTCCCGGCTCGACCCGCAGCGCATGTTCGCGGTCGCGGCGGTGTTCTCCGTGCTGGCCGTGCTCTGGTACTTCCTGTGCTTCGCGAACGTCCGCGAGCGCGTCAGCGCCCCCGTCGACGTCGCGCACCGTCGCAGCTTCGGGTCCCTGGCGCGGTCGCTGGTCACCAGCCGCCCTCTGCTCACCCTGGTCACGGCGAACATCGTCATCATGCTGGGCTCGCTGCTGATGGGCACGATGGCCGCCTACCTGTGGCTCTACCACTTCAATGACGGGGCCCTGTCCGGGCCCGCCCAGCTGACCTCGTACCTGCCCGGACTGCTGCTGGCGCCCGTCGCGGCGCGCCTCGCGGCCCGCTTCGGCAAGAAGGAGGTCGTCACGGCCTCGCTCGTGCTCGCCGGTGGTCTCTACATCGTCATCTTCCTCCTGCAGATCACCTCCCCCTGGGTATTCATCGCCATGGCGTTCGCGGCCGGCTTCGGCATCGGGTTCTACAACCTCATGGTGTGGGCGCTGATCGGCGACGTCATCGACGACGAGGAGCGCCGCAGCGGCGAGCGCGACGACGGCACGGTCTACGCCGTGAACACCTGGGCCCGCAAGCTCGGGCAGGCGGCAGCAGGTGGCCTCGGAGGGTTCGCCCTGGGCATGGTCGGCTTCCGTGCCGCCGAGACCGTGCAGACCCCCGCGACCATCCAGGGGATCTACGCCGTCGCGACCCTCGTCCCCGGGATCCTGTTCCTCGTCGCGGCCGCGATCCTGCTGCTGGCGTACCCGCTGGGGCGCCGCCGCGTGGAGAGCACCGTGCAGGAGCTCGCACGCCGCCGCACCGAGGCGGAGGCGTCGGCATGATCCCCCGCGCCGCCTCCCGCCCGACGCTCAAGGACGTCGCCGCCGCGGCCCATGTGTCCGTCTCCACCGTGTCCTACGCGCTGAACGACGAATCTCGCGTGCGTCTCGCGGCCGAGACCCGGTCGCGGATCCGACGCATCGCCAAGGAGCTCGGGTACACCCCCAACGGCATCGCCCGGTCCCTGCAGTCCCGCTCCAGCCGGAGCATCGGCGTGGTCGTGAGCAAGCCGCTCACCTTCCTGCGGTATGCGGCGATCGTGCAGGGGGCGGGTACCGCGATCACCGGGCACGGGTTCCGCATGGCGGTGCTCCCCGACGCGAGCGGGGCGTCCTTCATCGACGACTGCCGCAGCGGCCTGCTGGACGGGCTCATCTTCATCGGCCACGACGACGTCTCGGTCCCGGAGCTCCTGGTCGAGGCGGCAGCCGACGGCTCGGCACCGCTGGTGACGATCGACGCCGGCACCCCGGGCCCCGAGGCGCCGTACTCGAGCGTGGACTTCGACTACGCCGCCGGAGCCGAGTCCATGGTCCAGGAGCTCAGGGGCCGCGGCATCACCACCGTCCTGCACCTGCGGCCCGAGGTCTCCTCCCGTGCCGAGCGGGAGCGCCAGGCCGCGCTCATGCGGGCGCTGGGCCGGGCCGACCGCCTCACCCTCCAGGTCGTCAGCACCGGACTGCGGGACGAGGAGCTGCGGCGGACGGGCCAGGACCCCGGACTCGACCGCACCTACCTCGATCGCCTCACGGCGCGCCTGCGGGCGGCGCTGTCCGAGGCCGATGGCCCCGCGGGCAGCACGGCGGTGCTGTGCTCCTGGGGCGCCGACGTCGAGGCGACGCTGTCCGTCGTGACCGCGGGCTTCCCCGGGACGACCGTCGCCTCCCTGGCCTCGGGCTGGCCCCGGGTCGAGCTGTGGGAGCGTCTGATCTACTCCGCGCTACCGCTGCAGGAGGCCGGGGAGAGAGCCGTGGAGCTCCTCGCCGGGGAGCTGCGCCCCGATGCCCGTCACGAGCACGTGATGCTGACGCCCCGGATCCAGCCGCCGCCCGGGCAGGCCCCACCGCCGCAGGGCTGATCCCCTGCGATCGGCGGCCCGACCGCCGGTCCCCGCGACATCGCCCAGCCGCGCCCCCGGCCCGATGCCCGCGCCCGATGCCACCACCGCACCCTCCGTCTGAAGGAACGCCCCATGCCCCGCCCGAACATCGTGTTCATCATGTCCGACGACCACGCCGCCCACGCGATCTCCGCCTACGGCAGCCGCGTCAACCGCACGCCCCACCTGGACCGCATCGCGCAGGAGGGGATGCGCATGGACGCCGTGTTCTGCACGAACTCCATCTGCAGCCCCTCGCGCGCCTCGATCCTCACCGGCACCTACAGCCACGTCAACGGCGTCTCCTCCATCTGGACCGAGATGGACTACCGCGTCCCGACCTTCGCGAAGTGCCTGCGCGAGAACGGCTACCGCACCGCCATGTTCGGCAAGTGGCACCTGGGCGAGCACGGCCAGTCGCTCCCCCGCGACTTCGACGACTGGACGATCTTCCCCGGCCAGGGCGACTACGTCGACCCCGAGATGATCGACGAGAACGGCCCCCGCATCGTCGAGGGCTACGCCACCGACATCGTCACCGACATGACGATCGACTGGATCGACGGCCTGGTCGCCGACGACCCCGAGAAGCCCTTCCTGGCGATGGTCCACCACAAGGCTCCCCACCGGCCGTGGGTCCCCGACGAGAAGCACCGGCACCTCTACGCCGACGGCACCATCCCGGAGCCGGAGACGTTCTTCGACGACCTCGAGTCCCGGTCGAAGGCGGTGCGCGGCGTGCACATGAGCATCGCCGACGACATGGGCGCCGACGACCTCAAGCAGGAGGTCCCCGAGCACCTGCGCGGCGCGGAGAACCGCGAGGAGCGGATGCGCTGGAAGTACCAGATCTACATGCGCGACTACCTCCAGTGCATCCAGTCGATCGACGACAACGTCGGTCGCCTGCTGGACCACCTCGAGGAGCGGGGGCTGGCGGAGAACACCCTCGTGGTCTACACCTCCGACCAGGGCTTCTTCCTCGGGGACCACGGCTGGTTCGACAAGCGCCTCATGTACGACCAGTCCCTGCAGATGCCGATGCTGATCCGCTGGCCCGCCGCGATCGCCCCGGGCACCCGCTGCGAGGAGATCATCACCAACGTCGACTTCGCCGCGACCTTCCTGGACGCCTGCGGTCTCGATGCCGCGGAGGTGCTGCCCACCTCGCAGGGCCGCAGCTTCCTGCCCCTGCTGCGCGGCGAGCAGGTCGAGGACTGGCCCGAGGCGATGTACTACCGGTACTGGGAGCACGACGACCCGATCCACCACGCCCCGGCGCACTACGGGATCCGCACCCGCACCCACAAGCTCATCCACTACTACGGCGCCGGTCTCGGCGTCCCCGGCGCCTCGGACCGGATCTTCGAGAGCGAATGGGAGCTGTACGACCTGCAGGCGGATCCCATCGAGGTGCGCAACGTCGCCGATGACCCGGCGTACGCGGAGCTCCGTGCGCAGCTCGAGGCGCTGCTCGCCTCCTACCAAGAGCGCTATGCCGACGAGCCCTACCGCGGCCCCGACACCCCGCACCCGGAATGGGGTCCCTACGACGAGGAGATCTTCGCGCGCGTCGCGGAGTACGTGGCGGCGATCGACGCCTCCAGCCGCTGAACCGCGGCGGGTCCCCGCCCCGCGGCGGGACGCTCCCGGGCGTCCCGCCGCGGTCCGTCAGACCGACCAGTCCAGCCGCGGCGTGTCCGGGCCGGCGTAGGGCGCATCGCCCACGTCGGCCTGGAGCCGCGCCAGCTGCGCCTCGAGCTCGGCGCGGATCCCCGCGTAGGCGGGGTCCTCGGCCACGTTGGTGAGCTCGGCCGGATCGGCGACGAGGTCGTACAGCTCCCACTGCGCGGGCCACACCGCATCGCTCGAGCCCGGCGAGCCGAGCCCGTCGTTGTAGTAGTGGATCAGCTTGTGGGTGCGGGTGCGGATCCCGTAGTGCGCCGGGGCGTGGTGGGCGGGCTCGTCGTGCTCCCAGTAGCGGTAGTAGACGGCGTCGGGCCAGTCCTCGACGCTCTCCCCGCGCAGCCACGGCAGCAGGCTGCGGCCCTGCTGGGCGGGCAGGGCCGCGGGCTCCACCCCGCAGGCCTCCAGCAGCGTCGCGGCGATGTCGACGTTGGTGGCCATCGCCTCGACCTCGGTGCCGGCGGGGATCTGCCCCGGCCATCGGACCAGGAACGGCATGGTCAGCGACTCGTCGAACATGAGGCGCTTGTCGAACCAGCCGTGGTCGCCCAGGAAGAACCCCTGGTCGGAGGTGTAGACGACGATGGTGTCCTCGGCCCGGTCATGCTCCTCGAGCCAGTCCAGCAGGGTGGCCACGGAGTCGTCGACGGCCTGGACGGTGCGCAGGTAGTCGCGCATGTAACGCTGGTACTTCCAGGCGCTGCGCTCGCGCAGCCTCTCCTCGCCGCGCAGCTCCTCGGGCACCGGCTCCTTCACGTCGTGCTCGGTGAGGTCGTCCAGGGTCATCCGCACCTGCCGCACGGCGTCGCTGCGACCCTCATGGTCGTCGCCGATGGTCTCCGGCTCGGGGATGGTGCCGACCTCGTAGAGGTGCTCGTGACGCGGGTGCGGCACCCACGGCCGATGCGGAGCCTTGTGGTGGACCAGCAGGCAGAAGGGGTCATCGGCCCCGAGCTCGTCGAGGAAGGACGTGGCCTGCGCGGTGATGATGTCCGTCGCGTAGCCGCGGATCCGCTCCTGCCCGCCCGGCCCGTACATCACCGGGTCGACGTAGTCGCCCTGGTCGGGGAAGACCTTCCAGTCCTCGAAGCCGCGCGGGGTGGCCTTCTCGGCGGTGCCCAGGTGCCATTTGCCGTACAGGGCGGTGCGGTAGCCGCGCTCCTGCAGCACCTCGGGGAAGGTCCGCACCCGGTAGTCGAACTGGGAATAGATCGAGCAGGCGCCGTTGACGTGGCTGTACGTGCCCGTGAGGATCGACGCGCGCGAGGGCGTGCAGATCGAGTTGGTGCAGTACATCGCGTCCAGGCGGGCGCCCTCCGCGCCCACGCGGTCGATGCTCGGGGTCGAGTTCACGCGGCTGCCGTAGGCGGAGATCGCGTGCGCGGCGTGGTCGTCGGTGAGGACGAACAGGATGCTGGGCCGGGGGCGGGCGGCGGGGCGGGTCATGGAGGTCCTTCGTCGGCGAAAGATCGGACCTCTCCATCCTCGCCCTGCGCCGCTCGGAAGTCGAGCCGCGGGGCGCCCGCGGCTCGGCGGGCGCCCCGCGTCGGGACGAGGGGCCGGGGATCAGCCCCGGCAGGCGGAGGTCAGAGCAGGCCCTGCGCGTCGGTGCCGGCGGGGATCGGCGTCATGCGCGTGACCAGGACGGGCTTGGTGGTCAGGCCGTCGATGTCCTCGTTGAGGATCTTCACCGCGGCGCCGCCGCCGTGGACGTCGAGATCCTCGACGGTGGACCACTTCTCGATCATCGTGATGGTGCCGTCCTCGGCGTCGTGGATCGCGTAGAGCTCGCAGCCCTTCTCCTCGTGGACGGCCGAGATGCCGCGCTGCATCGCCTGCGCGAGCTCCTCCTTCTTGCCCTCGGCGGGGTAGAACACGGCGGTGACGACGACGGTCATGGTGACTCCTTCGGCAGGGGTTCGGCGAACCGCACCATCCTCCCGGACCGGCACGGGGAAGTCGAGGCGACGGGCCGGATCGGCCCGACCATTGCCCCGCCCGCGGCGACGTGCTTGGCTCGGAGGGACCGCGCGGCGCGCGCCGCGCCCGCCGCCTCCGCCGCGCACAGGGCACGGCGACCGCCGCTCGGAAGGAGCACGGCGGCGGGGGCACGATCGAGGAGGATCTGCCATGAGCACCGAGGACGACGTCCGCCGCCTGGCCACCGCCCTGCCCGAGGTCTCGGAGAAGCCCAGCTACGGCACCCCCGCGTTCTTCGTCGCCGGGAGGATCTTCGCCCGGATGCACGAGATGCCCGAGGTGCTGGTCTGCTGGGTCCCGGATCTCGACGAGAAGGAGGCGCTGCTCGCCGCGGACCCCGCCGTCCTCTTCACGACCGACCACTACCGCGGCCACGCCAGCGTGCTGGTCCGCCTCGCGGAGATCGAGGTCGACGAGCTCGCCGAGCTGCTCGGGGCGGCCTGGGACGCCCGCGCTCCACGGCGCCTGCGTGGGACAGGCACCGCACGCGAGCGGCTCTGACGCCGCGCCCCGCCCTGCCGCGCCCCGCCCTGCCGCACCCGCTGCCCGGTGCTCGACCCCCGCCGTCATCCCGTCGGGAGACGGCGCGGATCGAGCACCGGGGCGGTCAGGCGCCGGCGGGAGCCGGGTCCGCGGGGCCCTCCCCGTCGCGGCGCGCCGGCCGGGCGGGATCCTGCTCGTCGGCGCGGTGGGTGGGCCGCTCCGAGGCCTCGCCCTGCGCCGCTCCGGCCGCAGTCGCCTCCCCCGCCTCGCTCCCGGCGAGGTCGCGGGCGCGGCGCTCGGCGCGGGCCTCCCGCGCCTGGCGGCGGGCCTGCCGGCGCGCCCGCCGCTTCTCGCGGCCGCCGCGCACCAGCACGTACAGCACCGGCACCAGCACCAGGGTGAGGACGGTCGAGCTGGTCAGGCCGCCGATCACGACGATCGCCAGCGGCTGGGAGATGAACATGCCGCCGCCGGTGAGCCCCAGGGACATCGGCACCAGCGCGAAGATCGTCGCCGCCGCCGTCATGAGGATCGGCCGCAGGCGCAGCCGCGTCCCGTGCAGGACGGCGTCCATGAGCTCCATGCCCTCCGCCCGCAGCTTCCCGATCAGGTCCATCAGCACGATCGCGTTGGTCACGACGATGCCGATGAGCATGAGCAGGCCGATCAGCGAGGGCAGGCCCAGCGCGGTGTCCGTGAGCAGCAGCAGCAGGACGGCGCCGGTGGCGGCGAAGGGGATGGAGACCAGCAGGATCAGCGGCTCGATGAGGCTGCGGAAGGTCGCGATCATCACCAGCGTCACCAGGGCGATCGCGGCGAGCATGGCGATGCCCAGCTGGCTGAAGGACTCCATCATCTCCTCCTCGGCGCCGCCGACCACGAAGCTGACGCCGGCCGGGAGGTCGGTGTCCGCGGTCAGCTGGGCCACGCCCGCCGAGACCGTGTTCAGCTGGTCCGGGCCGGGGGTGAGGCTCACGGTGACCTGGCGGGTCCCGTCCTGGCGGGTGATGGTGGTGGGCACCTGCTCCTGGCTGACCGTGGCGATGTCGCCGACGGTGACGGGCTCGCCGGTGATGTCCGCCAGGCCCTCCTGGCGCTCGGTGAGCTCCTCCTGCTCCTGGCGGTCGGACTGCTGCTCCTCGCGGGCCTCCTCGAGCTCCTCGACGGCGGTCTGCGCGTCCTCGTAGCCCTGCTCGGCCTGCTCGACGAACTCGTCGGCCGCCTCCCGCTGCTCCTCGAGCGCGGCCGCCGGGTCCTGCGGGGCGAGGGAGGCCGGGTCGTCGAGGGCCTCGCGCTGCTCGCGGGCGTCCTCGACGGCCTGCTCGGCCTGGTCGCGGGCCTCGCGGGCGGACTCGAGCTGCTCGTCGGCGGCCTCCTCCGCCTCGCGCTCGGCCTTGTCGGCGCGCTCGTCGGCGATGGCCTCGAGCTCGTCCTGCTCGGCCTCCTGGGCGAGCTGGGTCTGCCGCGGGGTGACGGGCAGCTCGAGCGCGGCGATCTCCTCGGGGCCTGCTCCGGGATGCGTCGGCGCGATGACGATGTCCCGCTCGGTGCCCTCGAGGGTGACGGTGCCGGCGGGCGTGCCGTCGATCGCGGCGGCGACGGCCTGACCGACATCGGCCTGGGTGAAGCCCTGCTCCGCGGCGGCCCGGCGGTCCACGTCCACACGGATCACGGACTGCTCGGCGGCGAGGTCGCTGCGGACGCTCTCGACGCCGTCCAGCTCGCCGGCGGCGTCCGCGACGTCCTGCGAGGCGGTTTCGAGATCGCCGATGTCCTCGCCCGTCAGGCGGATCTCGACGTCCTGGCTGACGGCGGAGGAGGCGAGGTCCTGCACCTCGATCTCCCCGGCGCCCTGGAGCGTGCCCATGGTGGTGCGCAGGCGGCTGGTGGCGGCGACGGTGTCGGAGTCGTCGCGCAGGGTGACGGTGAAGGAGTTCGAGCCGCTGCCGGTGGCGGCCTGGATCGAGGAGACGTACGACTCGACGTCCGGGTCCTCCTCCAGCTGGGCCTCCACCAGGCGGGCGGCCTCCTCGCTGTCGGCGAGGGTGGTGCCCTGCTCGAGGGTCTGCGTCACGGCCAGGGAGGTCTGGCCCTGGCTGCCCAGCAGGTCGGTGCGCAGCAGGCCGGACATGCCGAGGGTGACCACGAGGATCACGACGGACAGGGCGAGGGTGCGGCCGGGGTGGCGCAGGGCGGTGCGGATGGCGGGCATGAGACGGCGCTGCAGGCCGTCGACGGGCGTGGACGCCTCCCCGTGGGCGGTGGGGGCGAGGGGATGCTCGCGCTGCGCGGCGGGCAGCAGGGCGCGGCCCTTGGCGGCCCGGGCGGTGTTGCGGCGGTCGATGCGGGCCTGGGCCTTCTCGTACCGCGCCTGGGCGCGGGCCTCCTGGCGATCCTGCCACGCCTCGTAGCGGGCGTCGGAGGCCTGCTGCTTCGCGGGCTTCAGGGGGCGCGGCGCACGGCGCAGCACCCAGTAGCTGACGGTCGGGACGATCGTCAGGGCGACCAGCAGCGAGGCCAGCAGCGCCAGGCTGACGGTGACGGCGAAGGGCGAGAACAGCTCCCCGGCGATGCCGGTGACGAAGGCGATCGGCAGGAACACGGCGACGGTGGTCAGGGTGGAGGCGGTGATCGCCCCGGCGACCTGGCGCACCGAGTCGACGATGTCGGGGACGGTCAGGTCGTCGGTCCCCTGGCGTCGCCGGATGTTCTCGATGACGACGATGGAGTCGTCGACCACGCGCCCCACAGCGATGGTCAGGGCGCCCAGGGTCAGCATGTTCAGGGTGTAGCCGCCGACCCACAGGCCGATCATCGCGACCAGCAGCGACAGCGGGATGGAGATCGCCGCGACCAGGGTGGAGCGGAACGAGCCCAGGAACACGAGGATCACGAGCACGGCGAACAGCAGGCCCAGACCGCCCTCGACGGTGAGGTCGTGGATGGACTGCTCGATGTAGGGGGCCTGGTCGAACAGGGTGGTGAAGGAGACGCCGTCGCCCAGCTCGGGGCCGGCGCGCTCGAGCACCTCGTTCACGCCGTGGGAGACGGAGACGACGTTGGCGTCCTTGTCCTTGACGACGGAGACGATCAGCGCGTCCTCGCCGCCGGCGCGGGCGATCGAGGTCCGCTCGGAGGAGACCAGCTCGACGTCGGCGACATCGGCCAGGGCCACGGTGTCGCCGTCGGCCGTTGTCACCGGGATGGCCTCGACGTCCTCGACGGTGCCGAGGGCCGAGCCGACCTCGATCGACAGCGTCCTGCCGTCCACCAGGCCCTCGCCGGCCGGGGTGACGACCCCGGCGGTCTGCAGGGACTGCGGGATCGAGGTCGCGGCGACGTCGAGGTCCTCGGCGTCCTGCTCGCGCACGGTGATGCGCAGCTCCTGCTCGGTGCGGCCGATGACATCGACCCGGGAGACGCCGGTGACGCCCTCGAGCTCCGGCACCAGGGTGTTCTCGACCCGCTCGCCCAGCTGATCGGCCTCGCCCGGTCCGGCGACGGCGACCTGCAGCACCGGGGTGTCGTCGATCGCGGCGGAGACGACCTCCACCTCGGCCCCCGTGGGCAGGGACGACTTCACGCCGTCGACCGCGGAGCGCACGGAGTCGGACATCTCGTCCTCGTCCTCGCCGAAGGGCCACAGGACGATGGCGGTCATCATGCCCGTGGACGTGTCGCTGGAGACGCTGTCGATGCCCGAGACGGAGGACAGCGCCGTCTCGACCGGTTCGGTGACCTGCTTCTCGACCACGTCCGGCGAGGCGCCGGGCATCACGCCGGTGACGATGATTCCCGGGGTCGACAGGGAGGGGAGCGTCTCCTGGTTCAGGGACGTCGTCGCGACCACCCCGAACACGGCCACGAGCGCGGCGATGAGCCCGACCACCAATCGATTCAGCAGGCTCATCCGGGTCAGGGCGGTCATGGTGCTCCTTCGGGGCGGGGCGAGGCGACAGGTCAGGCGAGACAGCGGTTCAGGCGAGACGGCGGTTCAGGCGAGGCGGCGGGTCGCGCGAGGCGACCGGAACGTCGGGACAGCGGGGCAGGCAGGCCACGGCAGGCGGAGGGCGCGGCACGCCCAGCCCACGCTCCAGGCTGTCAGGGCGACCCTCGGCTCCGCGCCCGTCGAGGGTCTACCGCCGCGCGCGGCGGGTCATCCTTCCGGATGATCCGACCCTGGACTTCCGGAGGGTGCCCGCCGGCCGGCCGTGCACGAACGGCGGTCTGAGGGCCTCGAGCCAGGCGATTGCCTGGCTCGCGGACCTGGGACCGCCGTTCGTGCCCGGCCTCCCCGCCGTCGGTGTCCGCCCTCCCCGGCGCTCATCCACAGCGTCGGCGCTCCCCCTCCTCCACCCCAGCCCGGACGCATAGTCTGGCCCCCATGGAGACCCATCCCGCCGAGCCGGCCCTGCCCGAGTCCCTCGAGTCCCTGCCGGGCATCGCCGATGCCGCCGCCGGGGCGCCGGGCGGGGCGGGGGCGCGCGCCCTCGAGGTGCTCTCGCGGGTGTTCGGGTACGACGCCTTCCGCGGCGACCAGGCGGCGATCATCGAGCACGTCGCCGGCGGCGGGGACGCGGTGGTGCTCATGCCCACCGGCGGCGGCAAGTCCCTGTGCTACCAGATCCCCTCGCTGCTGCGGGAGGGCACGGGCGTGGTGATCTCCCCGCTGATCGCCCTGATGGCCGACCAGGTGGCGGCGCTGGAGGCGGTGGGCATCCGGGCGGCGTTCCTGAACTCGACCCTGGATCCGCACGAGGCGCAGGCCGTCGAGCAGCAGCTGCTGGCCGGGGAGCTGGACCTGCTGTACATGGCGCCGGAGCGGCTGGTCCTGCAGCGCACCCTGGGCCTGCTGCAGCGCGCCCGGATCGCCCTGTTCGCGATCGACGAGGCGCACTGCGTGGCCCAGTGGGGCCACGACTTCCGGCCCGACTACCTGGGCCTGAGCGTCCTGGCGGAGGCCTTCCCCGGCGTGCCGCGAATCGCGCTGACGGCCACGGCCACCCGGCAGACCCACGAGGAGATCACCCGCAACCTGCGCATGGAGCAGGCGCAGCACTACGTCTCCAGCTTCGACCGCCCCAACATCCAGTACCGGATCGAGCCGAAGGACCGGGCCCGCGAGCAGCTGCTGCGGCTGATCCGCGCCGAGCATCCCGGGGAGGCGGGCATCGTGTACTGCCTCTCGCGGCGCAGCGTCGAGGAGGTCGCCGCCTGGCTCAGCGAGCGGGACGTGCCGGCCCTGCCGTACCACGCGGGCCTCGACGCGCGCGTGCGCCAGCACCACCAGGAGCGGTTCCTGCGCGAGGACGGCCTGGTCATCGTCGCGACCATCGCCTTCGGCATGGGCATCGACAAGCCCGACGTCCGCTTCGTGGCGCACCTGGACCTGCCCAAGTCCATCGAGGGCTACTACCAGGAGACGGGCCGTGCGGGCCGCGACGGGCAGCCGTCGACGGCATGGATGGCCTACGGCCTGGGCGACGTCGTCAGCCAGCGGAAGTTCATCGACGGCGGCGACGGCAGCGAGCAGTTCAAGCGCAACGCCCGCTCGCATCTGGACGCGATGCTGGCCCTGTGCGAGACGGTCACCTGCCGCCGCGTGCAGCTGCTGCGCTACTTCGGGCAGGACTCCGAGCCCTGCGGCAACTGCGACACCTGCCTGTCCCCGCCGAAGACGTGGGATGCGACGGTCGCGGCGCAGAAGATGCTCTCCGCGCTGATCCGCCTGGACCGCGAGCGCGGCCAGAAGTTCGGGTCCGGGCAGATCATCGAGGTGCTGCTGGGCCGGGAGAACGACCGCTCCCGCCAGGGCCGCCACCATGAGCTGAGCGTGTGGGGCATCGGCACCGAGCTGTCCGAGCGCGAATGGCGCACGGCCCTGCGCCAGCTGCTGGCCCGCGGGATCGTCGAGGCGGAGGGCGACTACGGCGTCCTGGTCCCCGGCCCGCAGGCCGGCCCGGTGCTCTCCGGCGAGACCGTGCTCGAGCTCGCCGTGGACCGTGCCCCGGCGAAGGCCTCCCGCTCGCGCGGCTCCGGCGGCGGCTCGGCCGGGTCCCGGGCGGCCGATGGGCTCGAGCCCGCCCAGCGCGAGGTGTTCGAGGCGCTGCGCGCCTGGCGCACCGCGGTCGCCACGGAGAAGTCGATCCCGCCGTACATGGTGTTCTCCGACGCGACCCTGGTGGGGATCGTCGAGGCCCGGCCCGGCAGCGTGAGCGCGCTGGGCGGGGTCAGCGGGGTGGGCGCGAAGAAGCTCGCCGAGTACGGCGAGGCCGTGCTGGACGTGCTCGCCGGATCGACGGGCTGAGCCGGTGTCCGCGCGGCACGTCGGCATCATCCGCAACCCCGCGAAGGTGGAGGCGGAGATCCTCGACGCGGCGGTGCGTGCGGCGACCATCGGCCGGGAGCCCCCGCGGATCACCACCTTCGAGACCTCCCGGGAGGACCCGGGCGTCGGCGCGACGCAGCGGGCCCTCGCGGCGGGCGCGGACCTCGTGGTCGCCGCCGGCGGCGACGGCACCGTGCGCGCAGTGGTGGAGACCCTCGCCCGGCGCGGCGCCCCCGCGGACATGGGCGTGGTGCCGATGGGCACCGGCAACCTGCTGGCCCGCAACCTCGGCATCCCGCTGCACGACCCCGCCGCGGCGTTCGCGCTGGCCCTGGACGGATCGGCGCGGCCGATCGACATCGGCTGGGTCGAGGTCGCCCTCGAGGACGGTCCACGGCGGTACGCCTTCGCGAGCATGACGGGGATCGGCGTGGACGCCCACATGATCGAGCAGACCGACGAGTCCCTCAAGAAGCGCATCGGCTGGCTGGCGTACATCGCCGCGATGGGGCCCGCGATCTCGGCGAGCGCCCCGGTGGACGTGGACCTGCTCATCGACGGCCGCACCGCGCTGCGCGAGCGGGCGCACACGGTGATGGTCGGCAACGTCGGCATCGTCCAGGGCGGGCTGAACCTGCTGCCCGACGCCTCCGCCGAGGACGGCCGCCTGGACCTGCTGATCCTCGGCGAGAACGGGGTGACCGGCTGGGTCGACACCGTGCGCAACCTGGTGTGGGACAACGGCGTCACCCGGATCCTCACCGGGCGCGAGGAGTCCGTGGACAGCCGGACCGCCACCCGGCGGCCGATCACCACGCTGGAGGTGCGGCTGTCCGAGGAGCGCATGTTCGAGCTGGACGGCGAGCCGATCGGCCGCACCCGCTCCCTGCGCTTCGAGGTGCAGCCCGCCGCGCTCCGCCTGCGCTGCTGAGACCGGCCGGCCCTCGCCCCTGCGCGGTCCCCGCACCCCGGCCGGCCCCCGCGGCGGCCGCCTCGCGCCCCGGCCGGCCCCCGCGGCGGCCGCCCCGCATCCCGCACCGATATGACCTGCGTCACGATGCGGACGCCCTGCCGTGAGGAATCATCGCCCGGTCGCGTCCCCTGCACGACACCGAGGGCTGCCGCCCTCGCCTTCCCCGTCCCCCATCGGCCCCGGCACGTGCCCGGGCCGGACAAGGAGCTCCTCATGGTCGTCATCGGCTGGATCATCGTCGGCCTCGTCGCCGGCGCGCTCGCCCGGCTCATCCTCCCCGGCCGCCAGGGCGGCGGCTGGATCGCCACCCTGCTGCTCGGCGTCATCGGCGCATTCGTCGGCGGCCTGCTGTTCGGGCTCATCGGCGGCAAGGGCGTCGGCGCCGTCTTCGCGGATCCGTGGTCCTGGGGCTCGCTCGCCATCGCGGTGATCGGTGCTCTGGTGTTCTCCTTCGTGTGGGGGCTGATCACCAAGGACCGCGCCGTCTGATCCGCCGGATCCGACGCCCGCCCCTCCCGGAAGGAGACCCCATGTCCGAGCAGCACATCGGCATCGTCCTGAACCCCTCGAAGGTCGAGGCGGAGGTGCTCGAGGACGCCCTCGACGCCGCCTCCGAGATGCGGTCCCGGCCCCAGCTCTCGATCTTCGAGACCACCCCGGAGGATCCGGGCGGCGCGGCGGCCGCGCAGGCCCTCGCCGCCGGCGTCGACCTGATCATCACCGCCGGGGGCGACGGCACCGTCCGCGCGGTCGCCGAGGTCCTCGCCCAGCGCCGCTCCCGCGTGGAGCTGGGCATCGTCCCCCTGGGCACCGGGAACCTGCTGGCCCGCAACCTCGGCATCCCGCTGGGCGACGTCGACGCCGCCCTGGCCCGGGCGCTGGACGGGACGGCCCGCCCCGTCGACGTCGGCTGGTGCCTGGCCGAGCTCGAGGACGGCCCGCGGCGCAGCGCCTTCCTGGTGATGGCCGGGGTCGGCGTGGACGCCCGCATGATCGACGAGACCGATGACGACCTCAAGAAGACGGCGGGCTGGATCGCCTACGTCGAGGCGATGGGACGGGCGGTGACGGCGAGCTCCGCCGTCGAGGCCGATCTCGTCGTCGACGGCGAGACCCGCATCCACGAGACCGTGCACACAGTCCTGGTCGGCAACGTCGGCACCGTGCAGGGCGGGATCGACCTGCTGCCCGATGCCGCGCCCGATGACGGCCGGCTGGACCTGTTGATCCTCGGCGAGGACGGCGTCGCCGGCTGGGCGGACACCGTCGGCAACGTCGTCTGGGACAACGGGATCGCGAAGCTGCTGCCGGGCCGCGGCGACGGCGACGGCGCCGTCGACAGCGAGACCGCCACCCGTCTCGCGCTCAGCACGCTCGCCCTGGACCTGTCCGCGCCGCGCATGGCGCAGATCGACGGGGAGGCCCTCGGCGAGACGACCTCCCTGCGCATCGAGGTCCAGCCCGCCGCGCTCAGGATCCGCCTCTAGGGCAGGTCACGGCGCGGGGTCGAGGTCCGCGGCCCGCAGCCAGCGATGGCCGTAGGCCTCCAGCGCGAGGGTGATCTGCCCGCCGGCGGCGCTGGGGCCCTCCGTGGGGGCCAGCAGGTCCTCGAAGCAGGCGTCCTCGCCGACGATCTCCCCGACGGGCACCCGCACCGTGCACGGCTGCGCGGAGAGGTTGTGCACGGCGAGGAAGGCGGCGCCCGCGGAGACGGAGGCGTGGGCGAGCACGGAGGCGGGCGAGACGTCCAGCACCCTCAGCTCGCCCCAGGCGATCTCCGGGGTGGAGCGGTACTGCGCGATGAGCCGGCGGATGTACGACAGCAGGGACTCGGGGTCCCGCAACTGGTCGCGCACGTTGACCCGGTCGGGGCCCAGCTCCCCGCCGGTCGGGGGCGTGGGCAGCTCCTCGCGCGGCGCCCCGGAGAAGCCGCCGGTGGGGCCGGCCTCCCACTGCATGGGGGTGCGCATCCCGCCACGGTCGTCGGTGTCCTCCGGCTCGCCCATCCCGATCTCCTCGCCGAAGTAGAGCACCGGGGCTCCGGGCAGGGAGAACAGGAGGCTGTAGGCCAGGCGCAGGCGGCGGGGGTCGTTCTCGAGCATCGGCGCCAGGCGCCGCACGATGCCGCGGTCGAAGACGCGCCGACGCGGATCCGGGGCGAACGCCTCGAAGACCTCCTGCATCGGCCCCTCCCCGAGCAGCTCGAGCGTCAGCTCGTCGTGGTTGCGCAGGAACATCGCCCAGCCCTGGGCGGCGTCCACCACGGGGCGATCGGCCAGGACGCGGGCCAGCGGGGCGGCGTCCTCGCGGGCCATCGCCAGGAACACCGTCTGGGCGGTGAGGAAGTCGAGCTGGAGGTCCAGCTCGACCCCGCCGTCCCCGAAGTACTCCAGCTGCTCCTGGTGGGGCAGCCCCACCTCGCCCAGCAGCGCCGCCTCCCCGCAGCGCCGCCGCACGAAGCGGTGCATCTCCCGCAAGAAGGCGTGGGGGTCCTGTCCGTCCGGGGCGCCGGGCTCCTCGACGAGGAAGGGCACCGCGTCGATGCGGAAGCCGTCCACGCCCAGCTGCAGCCAGAACCCGAGGATCCGGGCGATCTCCTCGCGCACCCGCGGTTCGGCCAGGTTGAGGTCGGGCTGGTGGCGGTAGAAGTTGTGCAGGTAGTACTGCTCGGTGGCGCGGTCGTACTCCCAGATCCCGTCCTCCTGGCCGGGGAACACGCTGTTGCCCGGGTCCTCGGGCACCTCGTCGCGCCACACGTAGTAGTCGCGGAAGGGGCTCTCGCGACTGCTGCGGGCGGAGAGGAACCACGGGTGCTGGTCGGAGGTGTGGTTGATGACCAGGTCGATGATGACGCGCAGCCCGCGGTCGTGGGCGACGCGCAGGATCTCGACGAACCGCCCCAGGTCCCCCAGCCGCTCGTCGACGCCGAGGTGGTCGGTGACGTCGTAGCCGTCGTCGAGGTCCTCGGTGCGCTGGAAGGGCATCAGCCACAGGCACGTCACCCCGAGGGAGGCGAGGTACTCGATGCGGTCGGCGAGGCCGTCGATGTCGCCCACCCCGTCGCCGTCGGAGTCCTGAAAGGTCTCGATGTCCAGGCAGTAGATGACGGCGGTGCGCCACCACAGGTCGCTGCGGTCGGCCGGTCGGGTGGAGCGCCGCCCCTCGGCCCCGCCGCTGCCGCGGCTCCTGCCCGGGCTCATCCGTGCTCCTGCGGAGGCCGGCCGGGCTCCGGCGGCGCCGCGGCGGCGTGCAGCCGTTCGCGCAGGGCGCCCAGCAGCTCGGGCGCCTGGTCGAGGAAGGCGTCCTGGTCGAGGCCGACGTGGTGGATGTGCACCTGGTCGAAGCCGCGCGCCGCCTCGGCGATCCGGTCGGCCAGCAGCCGTGGCGAGGAGGAGATCGCGACGGCGCCGCGCATCGCCTCGGGCCGAGGATCGGAGCGGGCGTCGAAGTGCTCGGGGTGCTCGAGGTCCCACATCTGCTCGGCGGGGACGGTGGCCTGGCGCCACTGCTCCTGCGCGATGCGCAGGGCCTCCTCGTCGGTGCGGGCGAGGCTCACGTGGATCTGGAGCATCGCCTCGCCGCGGCCGCCCCGGCCGCGGTACGCCTCGAGCACGGCCGCCGTCTGCTGCGGGTCGCTGCCGACGGTGATGAGGCCCTCGGCCCATCCGGCCGCCCAGGCGGCGGTCTGCTCGCTCACCGCGGCGGCGATCACCGGCGGCGGCTGCGCGGGACGGCTCCAGATCCGGGCCTCGTGCACGCGCACGGGGTCATCGGCGCTGACCGTCTCCCCCGCGAGCAGGGCGCGGATGATCTGCACGCTGGAGCGCAGGCGCTGGCGGCGCTCCTCGTGGCTGGGCCAGGCGTCGCCGGTGACGTGCTCGTTGAGGGCCTCGCCGCTGCCGTAGGCCGCCCAGAAGCGGCCGGGGAACATGCGCGAGAGGGTGGCGACGGCCTGCGCCGTGACGACGGGGTGGTAGCGCTGGCCGGGGGCGGTGACGACCCCGAACGGCAGGGTGGTCGCGGCGAGCGCGGCGCCCAGCCAGCTCCAGGCGTGGCCGGCATGGCCCTGCGCCACGCCCCACGGGGCCAGGTGGTCCGAGCTCAGGACGGCGTCGAAGCCGGCAGCCTCGGCGCGCTGCACCAGGCGCAGCAGCTCCTCCGGCGGGGTCTGCTCGTGGGAGGCGTGGTAGCCGATCCTCCGGCGCGGCCTGCCGCCGGGGCGGGGGCTCGCCCCGTGGGGGACGGCGCCGGTCACGGGGATCGTGCCCGTGCGGGTGCCGGGCTCCTCGAGCTTGGCGGGCACGCCGCCCTTGGGCACGTGCCAGCAGTCGCGGCCGCGGGCCGGGGCGCCGTTCATGCCGCGCTCCCGGCGGGATCCAGCACGATCTTCACGCAGCCGTCGTGCTTGCGCTGGAACATGTCGTAGGCGGCGGGAGCCTCCTCGAGCGGCAGCCGATGGGTCACCAGGTCGTCCAGGCCGAGCGGGTCCGCCGGGGCCTCCACCAGCGGCATCAGCGTGTCGGTCCAGGCGCGCACGTTGGCCTGCCCCATGCGCAGCTGGATCTGCTTGTCGAACATCCGCAGCAGCGGCATCGGGCTGGCGGCCCCGCCGTAGACCCCGCTGAGGGACACGGTCCCGCCGCGGCGCACCAGGTCCAGGGCGGTGTGCAGGGCGGCCAGGCGGTCCACTCCGGCCTTCTCCAGGGCGGCCCGGCCCAGGGCGTCGGGCAGCAGGCCCACCGCCCGATGGGCCGCGTGCGCGGCCGGGCTGCCGTGGGCCTCCATGCCCACGGCGTCGACGACGGCGTCGGGGCCGCGGCCGGAGGTGCCCTCGCGGATCGCGGCGACGGCGTCCTCCCCCGGGGCGAAGGTCTCGATGCCGTGGCGGGCGGCCATCTCCCGGCGCGCGGGCACGGGGTCGATCGCCATCACGCGCGCCCCCTGCAGGGCGCCGATGCGGGCGGCGAGCTGGCCGACGGGCCCCAGGCCGAGCACGGCGAGGGTGCCGCCCTCGGGGACGTCGGCGTAGCGCACGCCCTGCCAGGCGGTGGGCAGGATGTCGCTGAGGAAGAGGTAGCGGTGGTCGGGCAGCTCCTCGCCGACGGGCATCAGGCCGTGGTCGGCGTGCGGCACCCGCAGCAGCTCGGCCTGGGCGCCGGGCACCTGCCCGTACAGGCGCGAGTAGCCCAGCAGCGCGGCGCCGGTGCCGTGCTCGGTGACCTGGGTGGTCTCGCACTGGGAGTCCAGTCCGCGGCGGCAGAAGAAGCATCGGCCGCAGGAGATGGTGAAGGGGACGACGACCCGGTCGCCGGGGGCGACGTGCGTGATGGCGCTGCCGACCTCCTCGACCACCCCCATGGCCTCGTGCCCCAGCACGTCGCCGGCGTCCAGGAACGGGCCCAGCACCTCGTACAGGTGCAGGTCGGATCCGCAGATGGCGGTCGAGGTGATGCGGATGATCGCGTCGTCGGGACGTTCGATGCGGGGGTCGGGGACGTCCTCGACGCGGACGCGGCGGGTCCCCTGCCAGGTCAGTGCTCTCATGGTGGTCCTCCTTCGGTGTCGACGGGGTTCCTTCCGAACGGTCAGGGATTCCCTCCGGCCCCGGGACGGGGGCCTAGCATGCGCGGAGGGCAGCAGCCGCGTGCGAACCATCCCCAGGGAGCGAGAACATGTCCGACGAGACCTCCGGCGGCATCACGATCCTCGTGGTCACCGATCCCGGCCTTCCGCTGCGCCGCATGCTCGCGATCCGCGAGGACCTGGAGCGGCGTCTGGCGGAGCGGGTCGACGGACCGGCGACGGTGCACGTGCGCTCCGAGCTGATCGAGACCCGCACCGACGGCTCGCTGCGCCTGGCCTCGGCGGCGCGGCTGCGCCGCGAGCACGACGGGGCGGAGATCACCCTGGTCCTCACGGAGATGCCGCGCCATGCGCAGGGGCGCCTGCTGGTGGCCGAGGCGTTCCCCGAGCATCGGCTCGCGGCCCTGTTCTGGCCGACGCTGTGGAGCCTGTCCACCCGCCGGCGGATCCTGGACATCATGGTCGAGAGCGTCGAGCACCTGGGCGAGGGCCTGATCCCCGCGCAGGGCCGGATGCCGACCCGCCGGTCGACCTCCCCGGGAGCCCCGGTCTGGGAGCGGGACGCCGCGCGCGGGGTGATCGCCCTGCGGGCCCGTCCCGTCATCGGCCAGGTGCGCACGGTGCTGGGGATGGTGGTGACCAATGCGCCGTGGGCGACGGTCCGCAAGCTCTCCAGCGCGCTGGCGGCGGCCTCGGCCGCGGGGGCCTTCGGCATCTTCTACAGCTCGATCTGGCAGATGTCGGCGGCGCTGTCCACGCCGCGGCTGCTGCTGATCGGACTGCTCGCCATGACCCTGATGGTCGGCTGGCTGGTGGTGGGCAACCGCCTCTGGGACCGGCCGGTCCACGAGGGGGGCGGCGGGGCGGCGGGCCTGTACAACGTCTCCACGCTGCTGACGCTGTTCCTGTGCGTCCTCGCGCTGTACGTGGCGCTGGTGGTGCTGATCCTCCTGGCGGGGCTGGTGGTGATCGCCCCCTCGTTCATGGCGCAGGTCCTCGGCGAGCCGGCCACCTTCTCGCACTACATGGGCGTGGCCTGGCTCAGCGCGGCCCTCGGCGTCGTCGCCGGCGGGCTGGGGGCGAGCTTCGACTCGGAGACCGACCTGCGCCAGCTCACGCATGCCAGCCGGGAGCGGCAGCGGGAGCGCTCGGAGGACGGCCCGGACGATCGGGACGATCGGGACGAGCGGGAGGATGCCGCGGGCTGAGCCCGCGCGGGGGTCGCCGGTCACGGGGGCCCCGCGGCCGGCGCCGCTCATGGGCGCTCCTGCCCCTGCACGCGCGCCTCGGCCTCGGTCGCCGGGTCCCGACGCACGCGCTCGGGGCCGATGCGCAGGAAGCGCCACCCGAAGGCGAGGACCGCGGCGGCGAGGATGGCGACGGGCAGGGAGGCCCACGACCACGGGTCCGTGACGAGGGAGCCGAGGGTGCCGCCGGTGGCCAGGCGGAAGATGAGCCCGCCCGCCACGGCGCCGAGCACCCCCAGGCCGATGGTGCTCACCCAGCCGCCGCGGGAGCGGCGGGGCAGGATGTTCTTGGCGATGGCTCCGATGAAGATGCCGGTGATGATCCACGCGACGATGACCATGTGCTGCCTCCTGTTCTGCACAGGGCGGGTAGCCCTGTGGACGGCGCGGTGCTCGGCGCGGAGGGGGCGGCGGCCGGTGGGCCGCGGATGCCCCGAGCCGCATCGGCTCCTCGGGCGATCCCCTCCTTCCTAGCATGCGCCGCCCCGTTCCGCGAGGGTCCGCGGTCCCGGGCCGGTGACCTCCACCGGCGCAGAAGACCTGCAGGTCGCAGGCACGCGCTGCCGAGGCCGCGCGATCTTCCGACCGCTCGGTCGAGGTTCCCGCCCCTCGACCGATCGGTCGAGCCCGACCCTTCCCCAGGGCGCCGATGTGTGCTTACGGTGAGGTCATCGCAGGGTCGGCGGAGACACCGGGACCGACCGCCGGAGCCCCGCGACGCACCGCCGTCCGGGCCCCCGGGCCGGCCGTGCGGAAGCACCGTTCAGGACGCCCGCCGGCGGCACGATCGCCCCGGCGGCAGCGTCGAGAACCATCGGCCGGGACCCCCGCGCCGAGAACCATCGAAGGAGCGAGAAGGATGAACACCTCCGCACAGTCCACCGACCAGCTCACCTTCTGCGACCCCGTCACCCGATTCCCGGAGATCACCCCGCCGAAGCAGGATCAGCCCGAGCCCGGCCTGGACGCCGAGCTGATCCCCGGCACCGACCGCGGCGAGGACAGCTACCGCGGCACCGGCCGTCTCGAGGGCCGCCGGGCCCTGATCACGGGCGCCGACTCCGGCATCGGGGCGGCCGTCGCGATCGCCTTCGCCCGCGAGGGCGCCGATGTCGCGCTGAACTACCTCCCCGCCGAGGAGGAGGACGCCCAGCACGTGGCCGGCGTGATCCGCGAGGCGGGCCGCACCGCCGTGCTCATCCCGGCGGACCTCATCGACGCCGAGGCCTGCCGCGAGGTCGTCTCCCGCGCCGTCGAGGGGCTCGGCGGCCTGGACGCCCTGGTCAACAACGCCGGCAAGCAGATCGCGGTCGAGAAGTTCGAGGACCTCACCGACGAGCAGTGGACGCAGACCTACACCGTGAACATCACGGCGATGGCCCGCATCGTCCGCGAGGCGCTGCCGCACCTGCCGGCGGGCTCGACCATCGTGAACACCACCTCGATCCAGGCGTACTCGCCCTCCCCGCACCTGGTCGACTACGCGTCCACGAAGGCGGCGATCAACAACTTCAGCAAGGGCCTGGCCCAGCAGCTCGCGCCGCGCGGGATCCGCGTGAACGCCGTCGCCCCCGGGCCGATCTGGACGCCGCTTCAGGTCTCCGACGGCCAGCCCAAGGACGCCCTGCCCGAGTTCGGGAAGTCCACGCCCCTGGGGCGCGCCGGGCAGCCCACCGAGCTCGCCCCGGCGTTCGTGTTCCTCACCTCGCCGGAGTCCAGCTACGTCCTCGGCGAGACCCTCGCCGTGACCGGCGGGAACCCCACCCCCTGATCGACCGTCCCGATCACCCCTCCACGGCGGCCGTCGCGCGCACTGCGCGGCGGCCTCCGTGCCTCCGGAAGGACACCCCATGGCCGACGACGCCCACGACTCCTCCTCCCCGACCCCTCGTGATGCCGCGCCGCCCGCCGCGGCGCAGCCCGACGAGGCACAGCCTGCGGGCTACCGCGTCCCGCCCCTTTCCCAGGAGGGGCGGACCCTCACCACCTCACAGGGCCTGCGCCTGCGCGACACCGACCACAGCCTGCGCGCCGGCGCCCGCGGCCCCTCCCTGCTGCAGGACCATCACCTGCGCGAGAAGATCACCCACTTCGACCACGAGCGGATCCCGGAGCGGGTGGTGCATGCGCGCGGCGCCGCGGCCCACGGCCATTTCGAGAGCTACGGCACCGCCGCCTCGCGGACGGTGGCGGACTTCCTCGCCCCGGGGCGGGTGACCGAGGTCTTCACGCGCTTCTCGACGGTGGTCGGCTCGCGCGGCTCGGCGGACACCGTCCGCGACACCCGAGGCTTCGCGACCCGCTTCTACACCCGCGAGGGCAACTACGACCTGGTCGCGAACAACATCCCCGTGTTCTTCATCCAGGACGGCATCAAGTTCCCCGACATCATCCATGCCGCCAAGCCCCACCCCGACCGGGAGATCCCGCAGGCCCAGAGCGCCCATGACACCTTCTGGGACTTCGTCTCCCTGCACACGGAGGCGCAGCACCACGCGATCTGGCAGATGTCCGACCGGGCCGTCCCCCGCTCGTACCGGATGATGGAGGGCTTCGGCATCCACACCTTCCGCCTGACCGACGCCGAGGGCGGCACCTGCCTGGTCAAGCTGCACTGGAAGCCGCTGCTCGGCGTCCATTCCCTGACCTGGGAGGAGGCGCAGATGCTCGGCGGTGCCGATCCGGACTTCCACCGCCGGGACCTGGCGGACGCCATCGACGCCGGCCACTTCCCCCGCTGGGAGCTGGGGATGCAGGTCCTCCCCGACAGCGCCGAGGAGATGTTCGAGGGGATCGACCTGCTGGATCCCACGAAGCTGATCCCGGAGGAGCTCGCGCCCGTGCAGCCGGTGGGCCTGCTGACGCTGGACCGCAACCCCACCAACTACTTCGCCGAGACGGAGCAGGTCGCCTTCCATCCCGGGAACCTGGCGCCGGGGATCGACGTCACCGACGACCCGCTGCTGCAGGCACGGCTGTTCTCGTACATCGACACGCAGATCACCCGGTTGGGCGGGCCCAACTTCTCGCAGCTGCCGATCAACCGCCCCCATGCGCCGGTGGACGACATGCTGCGCGACGGCTTCGGCCAGCAGGCGGTCCACGAGGGCATCGCCCCGTACTCCCCGAACAGCCTGGACGGCGGATGCCCGATGACCGCCGGCGCCGACCCGTCCGCCTTCCTGGACGTGCCGGCGCCCGTGGCCGGGTCGGTCCGCGAGCGCCGGGCGCCCGCCTCCTTCGAGGACCACTTCAGCCAGGCGCGCCTGTTCTGGCGATCGCTGACCGCGCTCGAGCGGGACCACGTCGTGGCGGCCTATTCCTTCGAGCTGGGACGCTGCCGCGAGGTGGCGGTGCGCGAGCGCCAGGTGCAGTGCCTGGCGCGCATCGACGCCGAGCTGTGCCGCCGGGTCGCCGCGGCGCTCGGGCTGCCGGCCCCGGAGGCCGAGGAGCCGCCCGCCGAGGACATGCCGCCCAGCGCCGCGCTCTCGCAGCTCGGGGGCCGATGGCCGGTCGACGGCCGGGTGGTCGGCGTGGTCGTGGATCCCGATGTGCTGCCGCGCGACCTGGAGGCGACGCTCGCGGAGCTGGAGACGGCCCGGCTGCGCCCGCTGATCATCGCCCCGCAGGGCGGCGAGGTGGTCGGGCGCCCGGTGGATCGCACCTTCGCCACGGCCCAGACCTTCGAGCTGGACGGGATCCTCCTGGCCGGAGCGCCCGCGGCGGCGGTCGATGCCCGCCCGACAGTCGACGCCCGGGCCGGGACGCCGGTGACGGGCGCCGCGGCCGTGGTCGACGGCGCCGGTCGTGCGGTGGCCAGCGCGGTCGATCCGCGGGTCATCGCCCTGGTGCAGGGGTGCTGGCGCCATGCGAAGCCGATCGCCGCGTGGCAGGACGGCGAGCAGGTGGTCGAGGACAGCGGCGTCGCCGGGCGCCTGGCGGGGCTGGACCCGAGCGGGGCCGGCAGCGGCGCGGCGGCCGGCGTGGTCATCGCCGCGGACGGCCTGGCCGCCGCCGAGGCCCTGCGGGACCTGCTCGCCGAGCATCGCGTCTGGACCCGGTTCGAGCCGGCCGCGAGCTGATCCCGGGGGGGCCCGGGAGTGCCCGTGAGGGCCTGTGAGGGCCCGTGGAGGGAAGGACAGGGCCCGCGCGCCCCGGATCTCCGGGGGGCCGGGCCCTGTCCTTCCCGGGAATTCTGGGCGGGCACGCAGATCCTTGTCAGGAAAGAATCTTCATTTCTTCTCCCGCGGCACACGGGTATTTCTTCTCGACGCGTCCGGCCAGATTATCTGGCCGGTCGTCCATCGGTCATGTCTTTCATCGCCAACCGGCGCCCCACACACGCCCACGCACAGCGACAGCGGGCGCAGGCGCCGTGCGCCTGCGCCCGCTGTCGGACGGAAGAGGGGGAAGGGGTCAGCCGCCGCTGTGGCTGTTGCGGCCGCCCTCACGCTTGGCCTCGGTGGACTGGGCGTCGGCGCCCGCCCGGCCGGCCTGGCTCGGATCGGCGGAG
Organism: Brachybacterium phenoliresistens; assembly: GCF_039530785.1. Classification (NCBI taxonomy): domain Bacteria; kingdom Bacillati; phylum Actinomycetota; class Actinomycetes; order Micrococcales; family Dermabacteraceae; genus Brachybacterium; species Brachybacterium phenoliresistens. The sequence goes on along the minus strand of NZ_BAAAOW010000005.1, from coordinate 10,256 downwards.
TTCTCGTCGCCGAAGCTGCCCGAGGAGGCTCGACCTCCCTGCTGACCGGCCTCGCTGGGATCGGCCGCGTTCTGGGAGCCGAAGCTGCCCGAGGACGCTCGACCACCCTCCTGACCAGCCTCGCTGGGGTCGGCCGCATTCTGGGAGCCGAAGCTGCCCGAGGACGCCCGGCCACCCTGCTGACCGGCCTCGCTGGGGTCGGCCGCGTTCTGCGAGCCGAAGCTGCCCGAGGACTCCTGGCCGCCTTCGTGGCCCGCAGCGCGGGGATCCGCGCCGTTCTCCGAGCCGAAGCTGCCGGTCGAGGCCTGGCCGCCCCTGCTCGCCTGCTGCTCGGTGTCCTCGCGGTTGCCGAACTGTCCGGGGTTGTTGGTGTCTGCCATGGAGATCAGATCCTCTCATCGAGTCGGTCGATCTTTCCCTGGAGCAGATGCTCCACTTCGAGACTAAGCACGACCCTCCGGGCCGCACAACCCCCATGGCGACCCCGCAATCGGCATTCTCCGTTATCCATCCGTGACCAGCGATGATCATTTTTCGACCACATGGTCGTCCCCGCGGTCCCGGCGCACCTCGACCGCACGGTCGGGCGGTCGGGGCGAGGCGGGGCGGGGCCACGCATCGGACCGCCGCGCCGCACCGCGACCCCGATGCCTACCGTGGGGCCATGCCCGCCGAGTCCCGCCCCGCTCCCCCGCCCGTCGTCCCGGAGACGTCCTCCGGCGGGGCTCCGGGACCGGCCGGGTCGCTGCTGCAGCCCGTCACCGCGGGCCTCGTCTCCGCGCTGGTGGCGTTCACCAGCTCCTTCGTGGTCGTGCTCAGCGGCCTCGAGGGCGTCGGCGCGAGCCCCGCGCAGGCGGCGAGCGGGCTGGTGGCCGTGAGCGTCCTGATGGGGCTGGGGTCGATCGTCCTGTCGTTGCGCACGCGCCTGCCGATCACCGTCGCGTGGTCGACGCCGGGAGCCGCGCTGCTGGCGACCACGGGCGCGATCACCGGGGGCTGGAGCGCCGCCGTCGGCGCGTTCCTCGTGGTCGGGGCGCTGATCATGCTCACGGGGATGGTCCCGCAGCTGAGCCGTCTGATCTCCCGCATCCCCACCTCCATCGCCCAGGCGATGCTCGCCGGGGTGCTGCTGCAGCTGTGCCTGGGCCCGGTCACCGGCCTGATGGAGAATCCGCTCGGGGTCGCGCCGGTCGTGGTGGTGTGGGCGCTGGCCTCCCGCTTCGCCCCGCGCTGGGCCGCACCGCTGGCGTTCCTCACCGCGACCGCCGTCATCGTGGTCTCGATGGCGTCCTCGGGCACCGGCCTGTCCCCATCGGCGCTCGTGCCGCGGCTCGAGCTCACGGCGCCCACCCTGTCCCTCGGCGCCCTCGTGGGCATCGCGCTGCCGCTGTACCTGGTCACGATGGCCTCGCAGAACGTCCCGGGGGTCGCGGTGATGAAGGGCCTGGGCTACGAGGTGCCGTGGCGCGCCTCGATGCTGGTCACCGGCGCCGGCAGCCTCCTCGGCGCCCCGGCGGGCGGTCACGGCATCAACCTCGCCGCGATCAGCGCCGCCCTGGCGGCCGGCCCCGAGGCCGGTCCTGATCGCGACCGCCGCTGGATCGCCTCCCTCACCGCGGGCATCGCCATGGTCGTGCTGGGCCTCGCGGCGACGGCCGCCGCGCAGCTCATCGCGGTCGCTCCGGCGGGGGTGATCGCCGCGGTCGCGGGACTGGCGCTGATCGGCACCTTCGCCTCGGCGCTGCGCGGCGCCCTCGCCGATGCCTCCGAGCAGCTGCCCGCCGCCGCGACCTTCATCGTCGCGGCCTCCGGCATCGCCGCGTTCGGCGTCAGCGCCGCGTTCTGGGCGCTGCTGAGCGGCCTCGCCCTGCACGGCATCCTGCGGCGGCGCACGCCCCGCCCCTGAGCCGCCTGCGCGCCGCACCGGCGTGGCCGGGCGGCGCGCCCCGCTCCCCCGTGCGGGGGAGCCGATTCCCCCGCCCCGGGGAAGAGCACCGGCCCGGCGCACCGCAGGCTCGAGGCATGACCTCCTCACGCACCATCCCCAGCTCCTCGCCCTCGACCGCCGCCTCCCGGCCGCCCGCCGACGCGCTGACCGTCGCAGCGGCCGTGTCCCTGCTGATCATCTGCATCCTGCACACCGTGGTCTTCGCGATCCATCCCTGGTGGGGCGCCTGGCTCGCCGGCCCCTTCCGTACGGGATCGATGCCGGCCGAGGCGATGGTCCCGTTCTGGGGACTGCCCGGCGGATTCGTCGTGCCCGGGGTGCTGTTCGCGCTGCTCGTGCTCGAGGTGGGGCGGCGCGGCGGCACCGTGCCCGGGTACGTCGGCGCGGTGCTCGGGATCTGGGCCCTGCTCTGCATCTGGATGGTGGGTCCGAGCGGATTCGTGATGGTCCTGGTCCCCTCGGCCCTGCTGCTCCTGGCACGCCGGCGAGCGCGCCGGGCCGCTCGGGACGCGGCGTGACCGCCGCGGCGGAGCGGCCGGGTCCCGGCATCGTGCCGACGCCGGGACGGGCGGTCCGCGCGGCGGCGGTGCTCGGGGCGCTGGGCCTGCTCGCCTTCGCGGCGGTGAACGTCTCCTTCGAGGCCGGGGATCGCTTCGCGACCGGCTCGACGGCCGCCTATGCCGACGGGCTCTCCGTGATGAACTGGCTGGTCGTCGCACTGAAGCTGCTGGGGGCCGCCCTCCTGCTGCTGTCGCTGCGCACTCCCTCCCGCGCCGGCGGATCGGCCCTGACGACCCTGCTGCTCTGGGGCGCGTTCGCCGTCTTCTCGCTCTACGCGCTCGGGTCGATCGGGGAGGCGATCGCCATGCTTCTCGGCTGGGCCGGCGGGCCGGGGCGGATCGATGCGGCCGGCATCGGGTACCTCCTGTCCATGACGGCCTTCGCGGGAGCCTTCGGGGCGACCGCGGTCTCCTGCTCCCGTCGCACCGGCTGGCGCCGCGCGCCGATCGCCCTCGGCGTCCTCGGCGCACCGGTGCTGCTGGCCGGGATCCTCGTGCTCGCCCCGGCGCTGCTCGTCGCCCTCGGGGTGATGCCGGCGCTGTGACCCGGCCGGTCCCGAGCGGCGGGGTTCCCGCGGGAACGCCGGTGGGGTGACGCAGGTCGCGCGTGCCAGGATCCGGACCGCGCGCACCGCATCGGCACGGTTGGTTAGCCTTACCTAAGGCCAGTGGCTCTGTCGTGCCCGGGCCCTGCCGACCGACCCCTCACCGAGAGGCCTCGCCGTGACCGTCCGTCCCCTCCGCGTGCCCCGCCGCACCGCCGTCCTCGGCTCCGCCACGGCGCTGGCCGCCGCCCTGATGACCGCCTGCTCCTCCGGCTCCGCCGAGACCGAGGCCGCAGCCGGCGGCGGCGCGGCGAGCGACGCCGGCGGAGCCGCGGGCGCCACCCGGTCCGTCGTCCACGCCCGCGGGACCACCGCGGTCCCCGAGGATCCCCAGCGTGTGGTCGTCCTCGAGCCGCTCGAGCTGGACACGGCCGTGGGCCTCGGCGTGACGCCGGTGGGCGCCGCGGTCGCCGGCAACATCACGACCCTGCCGGAGTACCTGGGCGTCACCGGCGTCGCGCCCGTGGGGACCGTGCCCGAGCCGGACCTGGAGGCCATCGCCGCCCTCGCACCCGACCTGGTGCTGGGCACCGAGACCCGCCACGCGAAGCTCTACGACCAGCTCGCCTCGATCGCGCCCACCGTCTTCATCGCCGACCACGCCGCGCCGTGGCGGGAGAACATGGGCCTCATCGCCGAGGCGCTCGGCAGGTCCGAGGAGGCGGCCGATCTGCTGGAGGCCGTGGACGCCCGCAGCGAGGAGATCGCCGCCGAGCACGCGCCGTCCGGCACCACCGTGAACATGGTGCGCCCGCGCGACGAGACCACCCTCTCCCTCTACGGCCCGACCTCCTTCGCCGGCAGCCTGCTGGCGAGCGTGGGGCTGAGCATCCCCGAGCGCGAATGGGCCGACGCCATCCAGAGCGACATCTCCCCCGAGAACATCCTCGAGGCGCAGGCCGACCTCGTCCTGGTGACGACGACCGACGTCGAGGACCCCACCACCATCCCCGCCGCGATCGCCCAGAACGCCGAGGCCTTCCCCGACGTCCGCCTGGTCGACACGAGCTGCTGGGTCTCCGGCGTCGGTCCGGTGGGCGCCCAGAGGGTGCTGGACGACATCGAGGCGATCCTCGCCGACCGCTCGTGATCCCCCGGCACCGACGGCCCCTCGGCGCCGCGGCGCTGCTGCTGGGCGTGCTGATCGCCGTCGCCCTGTCCCTCGCGCTGGGCGCGAATCCGCTCCCCCTCGCCCTGATGTGGGACACGCTGCAGGGCGGCGGGACGGCGGAGTCGCAGTTCGTCCTCGGCACCCGCAGCCCGCGGACCCTCGCCGGGATCCTCGCGGGGGCATGCCTGGGCGTGGCCGGCGCCCTGATGCAGGCCTTCACCCGCAACCCGTTGGCCGATCCCGGGATCCTCGGCGTCAACGCCGGCGCGGCGTTCGCGGTGGCCCTCGGCGTCGCGCTGCTGGGGCTGGACCACGTCTCCGCCATGGTCTGGCCGGCCTTCGGCGGCGCCCTCGCGGTGACCGTCGCGGTCTACCTCATCGGCTCCTCCGGTCGCGGGGCCGCGGATCCCGTGCGGCTCACCCTGGCGGGCGTCGCGCTGGGCGCCGTGCTCTCCGGGGTCACCACGGGCCTGACGCTCTCGAACCCGGAGGCCTTCGACGCGATGCGCGGCTGGCACGCCGGCTCCCTGCTGGGGCGGGGCGGGGAGGTGCTGCTGGGCGTGCTGCCGTTCGCGCTGATCGGCCTGATCGTCGCCGCGCTGCTGGCGCCGGGGCTGAACGCGATCGCCCTCGGGGAGGACGTCGCCCGGGCCCAGGGCGCCGACGTCCGGCTGATCCGCCTCGGCGTGGTCGTCGCGGTGACCCTGCTGGCCGGCTCCGCGACCGCGATCGCCGGCCCGATCTCCTTCATCGGCCTGATGGTCCCCCACGCCGCCCGCTGGGTGTTCGGGACGGACCAGCGGGTGATCCTGCCGGTCTCCGCGGTGCTCGCGCCGCTGATCGTCCTCGTCTCGGACGTGCTCGGGCGGCTGCTCATCGCCCCGGCGGAGGTGCCGGTCGGCATCGTCACCGCCTTCGTCGGCGCGCCGGTGCTGGTGCTGCTGGCCCGGCGCCGCCGCGCCCGCGGGCTGGGGGCCCTCCGGTGAGCGCCGGCCCGGACCTGGCCCGGCGCCCGCTGCGCCGCGCGGAAGGACGGCTGCCCCTGCGCCGCGGGCCGATCTCGCTGGTGCTGCGCCCGCGCGCCCTGATCGTGGCGGGCATCCTGCTCGCCGTGATCTGCCTGCTGGCCGTGGTCGCCCTGGGGTCGGGCACCTACCGCCTCGCCCCCGCCGAGGTGCTCGAGGTGCTGCGCGGCGGCGGGCGGCCGATGGACCGCACCGTCGTGCTCCAGTGGCGCCTCCCGCGCGCCGTCGCGGCCGTCGCCCTGGGGGCCCTGCTGGGGATCTCCGGCGGCCTGTTCCAGACCGTCACCCGCAACCCCCTGGCGAGCCCGGACATCCTGGGCCTGGCCAACGGGGCCTTCACCGGCATGCTGCTCACCCTGGTGCTGGTCTCCTCCTCCTGGCCGCTGCTGAGCGCCGGAGCGGTCCTCGGCGGGGCGGCGACGGCCCTGCTCATCTGGGCCCTGGCCCGCACCGGCGGGGTGCAGGGGTTCCGGCTGATCGTGGTGGGCATCGGCGTCTCCGCGATGCTGGCCTCGCTGAACACGTGGATGCTGCTGCAGATCGAGCTGGAGACCGCCATGTTCGCGGCGGCCTGGGGCGCCGGGACCCTCAACGGCCTCACCGCGCCCCCGGTGATCGGCGCCGTCCTCTGCGCCGTCCCGCTGCTGGCGGTCCTGGCGGTGCTCGGCCCCTCGCTGCGCCAGCTGGACCTGGGCGATGACATGGCCGCCGCCTCCGGGGTGCGTCCGGCGCGGGTGCGCAGCGCGGCGCTGCTCATCGCCGTCGCCCTGGTCTCCCTCGCGACGGCCGTGATCGGCCCCGTCTCGTTCATCGCCCTGGCCGCCCCGCAGATCGCCCGGCGCCTGGCCCGCGCGCCGCACCTCTCCCCGATGCTGTCCGGGATGACCGGCGCCGCGCTGCTGCTCCTGTCCGATCTGGTGGCCGAGCATCTGCTGCCGCTGCTGGCGCGCACGCGCGAGGCCGTGGCCGCCGCGCTGCCCGCCCTGGCCGCGCACCTGCCCGCCGGCCCCGCTCCCGTCCCGCTGCCGGCCGGTGTGGTCACCGTGTCCGTCGGCGGGCTGTACCTCGTGCTGACCCTCATCCAGGAGATCCGTCGCCGTGCCTGACCGCCTTGCTCCCCCGGCCTCCGCCGCCTCCCGGCTCTCCGCCGAGGGCATCGCCCTGACCTACGACCGCACCGAGGTCATCTCCGAACTCTCGGTGCACATCCCCGACGGCCGCTTCACGGTGATCATCGGCCCCAACGCCTGCGGGAAGTCGACCCTGCTGCGCGGCCTGTCCCGCCTGCTGGCCCCCGCACGCGGGCAGGTCGTGCTCGACGGCCGGTCCATCTCCCGCTACCCGGCGAAGGAGGTCGCGCGCCGCCTGGGACTGCTGCCGCAGAGCGCCATCGCCCCCGAGGGCATCACGGTCGCGGACCTCGTCGCCCGCGGCCGATACCCGTACCAGCACCTGGTGCGGCAGTGGTCCCCGCAGGACGAGCGGGCGGTCGCCCGCGCCCTGGAGGACACCGCCACCACCGAGCTCGCGGAGCGGCAGGTCGACGAGCTCTCCGGCGGGCAGCGCCAGCGGGTGTGGGTGGCGATGGTGCTGGCCCAGCAGACCGATCTGCTGCTGCTGGACGAGCCGACCACCTACCTCGACGTCGCGCACCAGATCGAGCTCATGGAGCTGTTCTCCGACCTGCACGCGGCCGGACGCACCGTCGTGGCGGTGCTGCACGACCTGAACCAGGCCGCCCGCTACGCCACCCACGTGATCGCCATGCGCGAGGGGCGCATCCTCGCCGAGGGCCCTCCGCGCGAGGTCATCACCAGTGCCCGGGTCGAGGCGGTGTTCGGCCTGCCCAACGTGGTGATCGCCGATCCCGTCACCGGCGGGCCGCTGGTGGTGCCCCGAGGCGGCCGCGCCCCGAGCACAGCGCCCCCTGACGCCGTCCACGGCGAGGTCCCCGCGGCTCCCGTCCCCTCGGCCGCCGGGGAGGGCCGATGAGCCCGCGCGCTGTGCCGGCCCGCCCCGGACCGCCGGCATCGGATGCGGAGGCGGAGCGCCCCTGGGAGTACAGCGCCTTCCCCGTGACGGTGGCGCGGGCCGAGGCGGTGAGCCCGGCCTGGATGCGGATCACCGTCACCGGCGAGGCGCTGCAGCACTTCGCCCCGTGGGGCCTGGACCAGCGGATCAAGCTGGTGCTCCCCCTCCCCGGCGGCGGCATCGCCGACTTTGGCCTGCTCGAGGAGCCCACGCCCCACCCCTCGCACTGGTACACCCGGTGGAAGCAGCTGCCCGAGGGCGATCGCAACGTGCTGCGCACCTACACCCCGGCCGCGATCCGCCCGCAGGCGCGGGAGCTCGACATCGACGTGCTGCTGCACGACCCGCCCGGCCCCGCATCGCGCTGGGCGAGGTCGGCGCGGCCCGGGGACGACCTCGTCATCACCGGCCCCGATGCCCGCGCCGGCTGGACCGGGTACGGGCTCCACTGGAAGCCGGAGCGCCCGGTGCAGCGGGCCCTGCTCATCGGCGACGAGACCGCGTTCCCCGCGATCCGCGGCATCCTGGCCTCCCTGCCGCGGGGAGCGCGGGCCGATGTGCTGCTCGAGCTCTCCGACCTCCGCGACGATCTGGTGAGCCCGTCGGCCCCAGCCGGAGCCCGGATCCGCCGAGCGCTGCGCGACGGCGCCGGTCCCGGCCGCCGCCTCGAGGAGCTGGTGCGGGAGTGGACGGCGGAGCACGGGGACGGTCCCGCCCAGGATCCCGGGCTGTCCGTGTGGATCGCCGGCGAGACGGGCGCGGTCGCCCGGATCCGCGCCCACCTCACCCAGGACGCGGGCATCCCGAAGGCACAGGTCGCGTTCCTCGGCTACTGGCGCATCGGCGGGGCACTGGTCGGCTGAGCCGATCAGAACGGGCAGGTGCTGCGCACCTCGCTCACGGCGATGCCGGTGCTGGGGCCGGGGCACACGAACCGGTCGTAGCGGGTGTCGTCGTCGACGAAGCGCTTGAGCCAGGCGATGCTCGAGCTGGCGATCGTCGTGTCGGAGGTGTTGGGCGCGAAGTGCGAGGCGCCGCGCAGCTCGATGTAGGCCTTCTGGCCGTCGTCCGGGAGACCCTCGTAGAGGGGCTCGGCGTGCGTGCGCACGGGGGCTACGGTGTCGTTCTGGGCGCCGATGACGAGCATCGGGGTGCTGACCTCGGGGAAGGTCTTGTCGGTGTTCCACGGGGTGAGGCCGATGGCCGCCTGCAGGGCGGGATCGTCCTTCGCGGCCTCGAAGGTGCCGCCGCCGCCCATCGAGTGGCCCATCACGGCGAGGCGCTCGGGGTCGATGCGGCTGCGCACGTCGCTGGAGGTGGTGAGGTAGTCCAGGGCGGCGAGCAGCTGGTCGCCGCGGGAGGAGGGCTGGTCGTACCGGGAGGTGGTGTCGATCGTGAAGACGACGAAGCCCTGGGACGCCAGCCGCGGCCCGAGCCACGCCATGCTGCTCTGCGAGGCGGTGTAGCCGGGGGCGATCGCGACGGCGCCGAAGGTGCCGTCGGCCGTGGAGGTCGGGTAGTAGATCGTCCCGCCGCCGAATCCGCGCACGGAGTAGGAGGGGACGCGCGTCTGGGAGACGTCGTAGCTGCCGCGCGTGGCCTCGATGCTCTGCTGCGTCGGCTCCGGGCCGCGGGCGTAGGGGTTCTCGTCCGCCAGGGCGGCGCTCTGGGCGAAGACGGTGGAGGCGAAGAGGACGGTCAGGGCCGCGAGCCCTGAGCTCAGTCGGGTGAGGGATGTACGCATGGGGTGCTCCTGGGTCGGGAATGCGTTCCGCCGGTTACTCTACCTAGTGGTAGAGCTATTGAGGAGACCCGTCCCCGAGCGTCGTCCCGGCCGCCGTCGGAGCGCTGCGGCCCGGGCCCTGGCCGACGGGCCTTCGCCGCCCGCGCGGATGCTGAGGTGGTATACGAGAGGGATGAGCGAACAGGTGGATGGCCGTCGACGCCGGTACGAGCACCGGCGCGGGGAGATCCTCGAGGCCGCGACGGCGCATGTCCTCGAGCACGGCGTGCGCGAGCTGTCGCTGCGCAAGGTGTCGCAGACCGTCGGGATCAGCCATGCGACGCTCCTGCACCACTTCCGCACCCGGGACGAGCTCGTCGCCGAGGTGGTGGACCAGGTCGTCGCCCGAGCCCTGTCCGTCCCCTCGCTCGACGAGGCGGATCCTGATCCGCTGCGCACGCTGTGGGACCGGGCGACGGCCGACGGCGGCTCGCCGTACGTCCGGCTGTTCCTCGAGCTGGCCGGCATGTCGATGTTCGGTACCTCGCCGGTCCACGAGGCGCTCGTCCGCTCGATGCGTGCGCGGATCGCAGCGCTGGCCGATGGACTCGTCCGCGCCGGCTGCCCGCCGCGTGATGCGGAGACGCACGCCACATGGATCCTCGGCGCCCTGCGCGGGCTGATCAGCGATCGGTTCGTGACGGGGGACACGGCGCGGGTCGATGCCGCCTTCGAGGAGCTGCATGCCGACGTCGCGCGACGTGCCGCGCAGTGGCGCACTGCACAGAACTCGTGACGCCGACGAGCCCCGGCCCGACGACGGAGACACCCTCGCCGACGCCCGGAACGGCACGCAGCGGCCTCAGAGCGCGGACGGTTCCTCCCCTTCGGCTCCTCCCCTTGGGCGCCGGCTGACCACAGCACGGCCGGCAGGGCGGACCCTCCGAGCACGTTCTGCACCCGCAGGGCAGGACGAGCATCGATCACCCCTCTCCAGCTCGCCGACACGTCACCCCGGAGCGTGGGCGAGCGCCGGGTCGCACCGGCCCGAAGAAGGACCCTGGAACGCGAAAAAGCCCCGCTGCACGATCGGCAGCAGGGCAAAACGGAAACGGGTCTGGGGAATGACGAAGCGGGTGACACCCGGTCCTCGACCTGCGCGCCTCCCATCGGGTGGCTGCGGCAGGGAGGACACCATGGTGTCACCCGCTCCGTACTAGAAGAATGTCCGGCGGCGTCCTACTCTCCCACAC